>JAFAKE010000010.1 GCA_019235715.1 Vulcanimicrobiota bacterium | reverse complement strand
CCACGCGTGTGCGTCCACAGCTCGTAGTCAGGCGCGAGACCGAAGTCCAGGTTCCAAGCCGCCATCGGGTCGTGGATGAACCACCATGAGTAGTAGATGTATCCATACACGCGCAGGTACGACTGCGTGCCGATGTTGTGCTGGTACTGGAGCTTGTAGATCTCCTGGCCGTTGCTATATCCCATCGGGGCGTTGCCCGGGATGTTGACGCCGAGATAACCGTTCGGCTCGCTCGGGTACGCGTACGGTACGACGTTGTTTACTTGGCCCGGCGCGGCCGCTGTAAACACCGTACCCACCGGCGTGAGATACTGGGCGCCGCTGATGTAGATCGGCTGTCCAGGTCCCTCGATCGCACCAAGCGTGTTGTTCGTGAAGAACTGCGGCCCGCCGCCCCAGTCGTTGGGCGATTCATAGAAGTTCGTATACAGCTGGAACGAGTCGTACAACAGCTGGATATCGTCCTTACCAGTATCGCCCTTGTGCGGGAGACCGAAGTGGAAGTTGAAGACGTTCTCACGATCTTCAAGATTCTTCGGGGTCAGGATGTTCATCGAGCCCAGGTAGTAGCCGCCCGGACCGGCGGGTACGCCGAGAATCGTGTTCGCTCCGTTAGCATAGCACAGCGTGTAGTTCGAACCGGTTGCGCCGGCACATCCACCGCTGGCTGCGGTCGGCTTCTGCATGTCGTACACGAGACCGTACGTCGAGTTCACGCTGGCGCCGTTGTTCTCGTCGTATAAGCGCGGGTTCTGGTTGATGATGCCCAGACCCACGTAGTACGAGAAGTTGCGGTTGGGCGATGCGCCACCGAACTCGATGCTGGCCTTGTTGTACATGTTCGGGCCGCCGACGCCGAGATCGACGGTACCGTATCCCGGATACGTGCCGGTCTTGATCACCTGGTTGAGGTAACCAGCCAAGCCCTGGCCTTCGGCCGTGGCAGGCGCGCCGCCGGTGTATAGCTGCAATTCCTGTTGCCCGATGGCAGACAGATTGCTCGATGGATAGTTGTCGAACGACCGGTTGACCGGTACGCCGTCGAATTCGTAGCCGACTTGATCGTAGTCGCCGCCACGAACGTTGACGGTCTGGAACCAGCCGCTGTTTCCTGGCGGAACGTACGCGCCGGGCAACGCCGCGATCGCGGAGTACCCCTGGTTGGCGCCGCCACCGCCGCCGAGCACAGCGCTACGCGCTTGCGCGGCCGGGTTGACCGAATAGACATTGGCCGTCGTGCCGGGCTTGACGAGATCCGTCGACGCACGCGTCGTCACCGTGGCCAACGTTTTGATCGCTGGCTTGGCGACGATTGTGAGGCTCTGGACTTGGTCGGCAAGCACGGTCACGCCGCGCTGCACGAATGTCTCGATCGTGCCTTCCTTATCCACCGTCACCGTGTACGTGTCGGGGACAAGGGAGACGAACCCGAAGTGACCACCATTGTCGGTGTTTGTGCTTGAGGTCTGGCTTGCAGAAGACGCCGTCACCTTGGCTTGCGCCACCGGTGCATGCGTTTGCTCCTGCAGAACCGTGCCGTTCAGCGATCCGGTGACGCCTGCCAGTGCCCATGTTCCCTGCACAAGCAACACCGCGACCGCTAAGAAGGCAAATCTCAGCAAACCTTTCATGGTTTTCAAGGTTCCTTCTTAGAGAAGCGAGTGATACAGCTCCGTGCGTCCAATCCGACGGCGAACCGCCCGATTTGTCGCTCGAATACTGCAAAGCGAGCCCACACCCGACGGCATGGACTTGCGTGTCCCAGAATTTCCTTCTTCACCCCCTTTTAACCTTGCGGCCCTCCCAGTCTGGGAGAGCCGCAAAATGGGCGCTTTTTCAGCCTTTTCGGCGATGAAAAATCACAACGCTATTCTTTCATACGCGCGCCGGCTGTCGCCCACTGCGACTGACAAGTTCTGGTATATCCGCAGGGCTGTCGGCGACCGGCACGTTCACGGCTTGGAACGCGGCGATCTTCGCCTTGGCGGTGCCACCGCCGCCGCTCACGATCGCGCCGGCATGACCCATGCGTTTACCCTCAGGCGCGGAGCGGCCGCCGATGAATGCGACGACCGGCTTGGTCACGTGCTTGTCGCGGATCAGTGCTGCAGCGTCTTCTTCATCCGTTCCGCCGATCTCGCCGACGAGCACGACCGCGTCGGTCTTCTCGTCGCGTTCGAATGCGTGCAAGCAGTCGACGAAAACCGTGCCGATGATCGGATCGCCGCCGATGCCGACGCACGTGCTCTGACCGATGCCCGCTCGCGTGAGCTGATCGACGATCTCATAGGTGAGCGTGCCGCTGCGCGAGATCAAGCCGACGCGTCCTTGGCTGAACACGTGACCGGGCATGATGCCGGCGAGCGCTTCGCCGGGCGTGATGATGCCTGGGCAGTTGGGACCGATGACGCGCGTCGATTTCGGCACGACCGACATCACTTTGAGCATGTCGTGCACGGGAATGCCTTCGGTGATGCAGATGATCAACTCGATGCCGGCGTCGGCGGATTCGAGGATCGCATCGGCCGCGAACGGCGGCGGCACGAAAATGACGCTCGTGTTCGCGCCGGTGCTCGCGCGCGCGCCGTGTACGGTGTCGAATACGGCGAACTCGTCGGCTTTTTGTCCGCCCTTGCCAGGCGTGACGCCGCCGACGACATTTGTGCCGTACGTGCGCATCCTGTTCGCATGATAAAGACCTTCGCGGCCGGTGATGCCCTGCACGATGACTTTCGAGTTCTTGCCTAGGTAGATGGACAACGTCGTTTCTCCGTCAGCGGGCGAGCGCGACTGCTTGGCGCGCGCCTTCGTTCATCGTCTCGACCGACTTGATGCCGTTGGCTTGCAGCACCTCACGGCCTTCCTTTTCGTTGGTGCCGGTCAGTCTGATGACCAGCTTATCCTTGCTCCACGATCCGCCGCCGAGCGCTTCGACCAGACCTTTGGCAACCTCGTCACCGCGCGTGATGCCGCCGAAGATGTTGATGAAGAGCGATTTCACTTTCGGATCGGCGGTCACGATGTTGACCGCTTCGCGCACGATGTCGGCTTTCGCGCCGCCGCCGACGTCGAGGAAATTAGCCGGCTCGCCGCCCGCAGCTTTGACCGCGTCAAGCGTGCCCATCACCAAGCCTGCGCCGTTGCCGATGATGCCGACGTCGCCGTCGAGATGCACGTATGCGAGCCCGGTCTTGCGCGCGCGTTCTTCGAGCGCATCGGCCGGCAGATCGGTCTTCCACGCTTCCAGCTCCGGGTGTCTGAACAAGCCGTTGTCGTCGATGTCGACCTTCGCATCCGAAGCGATGAGCTTGCCGTCTTTGGTGATCGCCAGCGGATTGATCTCGACCAGCATCGCGCCGATGTCGAAGAACAAGCGGTACAGTTTGCCGAGAATGTCCACGAATTGCGAGGTCACTTCTTTTGGTATGCCGGCTTCGCGCGCGACGCGCCGCCCGACGAAGGGCCAGTAGCCCATCGCGGGATCGATGCGGTATTTGGCGATCGCGCCTGCGTGCGAGGCGGCGACCTCTTCGATATCCATGCCGCCCATCGCAGACGCGATGATGATCGGGCGCTTGCTTTGGCGGTCGACCGTGATCGACAAGTACAGCTCCTTGACGATGTCGACGCGCTGCTCGATCCAAACGCGCTTGGCGATCTCGCCCTTGATGTTCATGCCCAAGATCACTGTGGCGGGACCGACGATGTCGCGCTCGTCGTTGGCGAACTTGATGCCGCCGGCTTTGCCGCGGCCGCCGATGAGGACTTGCGCTTTGACCACGCTCGGTTTGGGATTGGCGCGCATGATGGCGACGGCCTCATCGACCGATTGCGCGACTTTGCCCGTCGGCACCGGAATGCCGGCGGCCGCGAACAGCTCTTTGCCTTGATACTCGAGTAACCTCACGCGCTATTTCCTCACTGCGCCGCGCACGGCGAATGCGCGAGCCTCCAACGAAAAGGGCCTATCCGGACCCCCGCCGAGCAACCGCGCTTGCAAACGCTCGCGCAGCGCGGCCTGCTCGCTCGGAGCAAGCGCAACGGCAAACACGCCCGCGGGACCCTGCCCGAGCAGAAACGGCAGCCAATAGTCGTCGAACGAAGCAAATTCGGTGACGATCGAAATGTCGGCCGCCTCGACGCCGGTCAGACCCGATTCGCGCCACAGCTCGATAAGCTCTTCTCGCGTAAACGCCGAACCGCGCTCGCCGTGCCTGTTCACCAAGGGCGATGGGCCGACGGCATCCCAGAACTCGCCGAGCATGCGCATGCCGTCGAAATTCCAGTTGGCGGCCGCGACGGTTCCGGCCGGCCGCGTGACGCGGCGCATTTCAGCGGCCGCGCGCCGCGCGTCGGGGATGAAGTTCATCACCAATTGGCAGAGCGTGCGATCGAATGAGGCGTCCTCGAACGGCAACGCTTGCGCGTCGCCGACCTGCACGGCCGCGTGCGGCACGCGCGCTGCGGCATAGGCGACATATTCGGGCGAAGGATCGATGCCGCTGATGGCGGCGCGCGGCGCGCGCTCGGCAATCGCCGCGATCAGACTGCCCGTGCCCGCCCCGACGTCGAGTACACGCTCGCCGTCTTTGAGGCCGGCGAAATCCAAGAACTTCTGCGCGAGTCTGCTGCTCCAACGCCCCATGAAGCGCTGATACGCATCTGCATCTGCGAACAGACGCGGCGCCGCTTCGCTCATTTGGGCGTGCGCTCGGCTTGGCCGACACCATCGTGTTTTGGCGCGCTGGGCCGCACTTGCGGACCGGCCGGGCGGTCGATCGAGGTGCGCTCGTCAAGCCGGCCGAGCAGCTCGCGCGCGATGACGATGTGCTGCACCTCGGACGTCCCTTCGTAGATCTCGGTGATCTTCGCGTCGCGATAGTAGCGCTCTGCCGGAAACTCCTTCGTGAAGCCGTAACCGCCAAGGATCTGCACGCATTCGGCGGCGTGTTTGCGCGCGGCGGTCGACGCGAAGAGCTTGGCTTTGGAGGACGCATCGATGCTCGTCGAGCCGTTGTCTTTTTGCCACGCGGCGCGGTACAACAGCAACCGGGCAGCATCGAGGTCCATCGCCATGTCGGCGATCTTGAACGACACCGCCTGGAACGCACCGATCGGCCGTCCGAACTGATAGCGATCGAGCGCATAGCGCACCGATGTGTCGAGGCAAGCAGCGAGAATGCCGACGGCCTGCGCTGCGATTCCCAGGCGGCCGACCCCGAGGTTCGCGAGCGCGATCTTGTAGCCGGCGCCCTCTGCGCCAAGCAGGCGCGACGCCGGCACGTGCGCATCGCGCAGAATGAGATCGACCGTGTCGGATGAGCGGATTCCCATCTTCTCGGTTTCGCGGCCGATCGTGAGGCCCGGCGTGTCGCGGTCGACCAAGAAGGCGGAAATGCCGCGCGGTCCGGGTCCGCCGGTGCGTGCGAAGACGACGTACACCTGAGCGTGGCCGCCGTTGGTCACCCATTGCTTTGTTCCGTTGATGATGTACGTGTCGCCGCGCCGCTCCGCACGGGTGCGCAGCGCACCGGCATCCGATCCAGCCTCGGGCTCTGTCAATGAGAATGCACCGAGCCAGGTGCCCTCGCACATCTTGGGCAGATATTCCGATTTGAGTTCGTCGGAAGCGAATTGCTCGATGATGCGCGTGATGATGCCGGCGTGCACGGAGACCGTCACGCCCACCCCCGCGTCGGCTTTGCTGAGCTCTTCGATCGCGAGCGCGATGCTGATCGCGTCGAGCGCGGCGCCCCCGTAGCGCTCCGAGACCGACATGCCCATGATGCCGAGCTCGCCGAGCCGCGCGAAGACCTTGACCGGGAACGTGCCGTCATGATCCCACTGCGCCGCATGCGGGGCGATCTGGCGCGCGGCAAATGCCGCGACCATATCGCGTACGGCTCTTTGGTCCTCAGTCAGCTCGAAGTTCATGTGCGCGCGGGTTGCCTACTTTGCCGAGTAGTCGTAGAAGCCGCGACCGCTTTTCTTGCCCAGGTGGCCCGCGGCGACCATCTTCTTCAGCAGCGGACACGGCCGGTACTTCGGATCGGCAAACCCATCGTAGAGCACCTGCATGATCGCCAGGCACGTGTCGAGGCCGATGAAGTCCGCCAGCTCGAGCGGTCCCATCGGATGGTTCATGCCGAGCTTCATGACGGTGTCGATCGCCTCCGCGCTGCCGACGCCTTCCATGTGCGCGTAGATCGCTTCGTTGATCATCGGCATGAGCACGCGGTTGCTCACAAAACCCGGGAAGTCGTTGACTTCGACGGGCACTTTGCCAAGTTCGCGCGTGAGCTGTTCGGTGAACCCGTACGTCTCTTCAGATGTCGCCAATCCGCGGATGATCTCGACGAGCTTCATGACCGGGACCGGATTCATGAAGTGCATGCCGATGACTCGCTCGGGGCGTTTTGTCGCTGCGCCGAGTTTGGTGATCGAGATCGAAGAGGTGTTGCTCGCGAGAATCGCGGCGGGGACGAGCGCGGTGTCGAGCTTCTTGAAGATGGCGAGCTTGAGCGCTTCGTCTTCTGTGGCCGCCTCGATCGCGATCGCGGCGTCGGTCTGCGCCGTCAGATCGCGGTGGTACGAGATGCGGCCGAGCAGCGCGTCCGCATCTGTTTGCGACGTTTTGCCGCGCTCGACTGCGCGTGCGAGATTCCTCTCGATCGCCGCGCGGCCGCGTGCGTAGGCGGCCTCATCGACGTCGTTGAGCAGGACGCGATTGCCGGCCCCGGCACAGACCTGCGCGATGCCGGATCCCATCTGCCCGGCGCCGACGACCAATATCGTCATCCGTCTCACTACGACACAAAAAAAGGGCCGCCATTTAGGCGGCCGACGTGCGGTGTGCTCGATGCGGCGCAATCCTTACGTACTGCTCCGGTTCCCCATGAGGCCGGAAATTCCGGGAACCTGCGCTCTCCGGAAGTCTCCGCAGACCCGGCCTCAGGGACTCGCGCATCGAGCCGGCACCGCCTTCTGAAGATAGCACCCGGTCCGCCGGAAGGACAAGCCTACGAGTGTTCGGGACCACGAGAGCACTTGTCCCGTTTTGCGGGATTTTAGAGAATGACCGTCCAGCCTCGCAAGACGGTCAGTTTGAGCACCAAGACGATGACCATGAGCACGAACAGACCGATCGTCGTGCTCTCCGCGCTGTTGATCACGCTGCGGTTCCACTTGCCCTCCTGTTTGCTCTTGTCGATCGGGCCTTTCCAGGGGATAAAGCGCGGAACGAGCGTCGTGTACTGCGTGAAGCGCATGCCAAAAGCTCGGGCGAGATACTCTTCTTCGAGCGGCACGATGGTGGTATAGACGCCGATCACGATGACCAACACGAACGCGAGCAGCCAGAACGACTGCATCAGCGGCACGCCGCCGGAAAACGCCACGGTAAAGCCGATGGCAATGATCGCGTTGCCGACATAGAGCGGGTTGCGCATCATCGCGTAGGGGCCGGCCGTCACGAGCTTCGGTGCGGTGACGACGTCGGCACGCGTCGTCGCTCCGGAGTAGCCGACCGCCCAAATGCGGATGAGTTCGCCGCACAGCGCGATGGCGACGCCGATCGCGGCGCTGAACTCGGTCGGCTGCCCGAAGATGACGAGCGCGAGTGCGACGGGCAGCAAGATGAGGCCGCGGTTCTTGAAGACGACCGCTCGCCAGTCCTGACCCTGGGCCGGGCTGCGTGGCGGAGGAGCGGGGTTCGGTTTATCCATCTTCCTTTAGAAAGTAGTCGTACAAGTCACGCAGCGTCCGTAGCAGCGGCAGCTGAGGTTGCCAGCCGGTATCGCGCCGGATGCGGCTCGGGTCGCCCACGATGACCGGCGTGTCCACCGGGCGCATCCGCTGCGGATCCTGGCGCAGTTCCACGGGCAGGCCGACGAGGTGTATGAGCTCCTCGACGATCTCGCGCATGCTGACCGCACGCCCGCTGCAGACATTGTACACCGACCCGGACTCGCCGCGCTCGCCCAGGCGACGGTAGGCGGATGCCACGTCGCGCACGTCGAGGAAGTCGCGTTGTGCGGAAAGATTGCCGTGTTGCAGCACCGGCGCCTGCTTGCCGCGCGTGATATCCGCGCACTGTTTCGCGAATCCGGCGGCCGCGAAGGTCACGCTCTGCCCCGGGCCGGTGTGGTTGAACGAGCGTGTCGCCAGCACGCGGGCCCAGCCGGTTTGGGCGTACTGCAAAGCGACCATCTCGGCCGCCGCCTTGCTGCCCGCGTATGGGTTATTGGGATGCAGCGGCGCGCTCTCGTTCAGCGGCAGCTCGTTCGGTTCGACGGAGCCGTATATCTCCGCTGAACCAACGGCGACGACGAGCGCCTCTGGCGCTTTGGCACGAGTCGCCTCAAGCAGGTTCGCGGTGCCCATCACGTTCGTGTCGACGGTGCCGGCCGGATCGCGCAGCGACTCTGCCACCGAGGCCTGCGCAGCGAGATGATAGATCGCGTCGGGCCGCGCTTCGCTGACCGCGTTTACGAGCGCATCAAGATCGAGTATGTCTGCGCTCAACCAGCGGATCTGCGTCGCGGCTTCGGTGGGAAGCGTGGTCAGCCGGGTGTGGTCGCCGCGCGTGACGCCGGTGACCTCGTCGCCGTGCGCGAGCAGTTCGCGTAAAAGCCACTGACCCACGAAGCCGTCGGCTCCGGTGACCAGCGCGCGCACGATCAGCCGCTGAGCTTGCGCAGGCGCGCGATGTCGGCGTCGACCATCTCGCCGATCATCTGCTCGAATGAGATCGTCGGATGCCAGCCAAGCACGCGGCGTGCCTTCGATGCGTCGCCGACGAGCACGTCAACTTCGGCCGGCCGCATGAACTTCTGATCGACGACGACGTACTTCTGCCAATCGAGTCCGGCGTGTTTGAATGCGGCCATCACGAGGTCCTTGACCGAACGCGTCGTGCCCGTTGCGATCACGTAGTCGTCCGGCTGCTGCTGTTGCAGCATGAGCCACATTGCGCGCACGTAGTCACGCGCATCGCCCCAATCGCGGCGCGCATCGAGATTACCAAGCCTTATCTCAGTAGCGAGACCGAGTTTAATACGCGCTACGCTGTCGCTCACTTTACGCGTCACGAACTCCAAACCGCGACGCGTACTTTCGTGATTGAAGCAGATTCCAGAGCACGAATACAAGTTGTAGGACTCGCGGTAGTTGATCGTGATCCAGTGTGCATAGACCTTCGCGACGCCATATGGACTGCGCGGATAAAACGGCGTGGTTTCGCGCTGCGGAGTCTCTTGCACTTTGCCGAACATCTCGCTGCTCGACGCTTGGTAGAAGCGCGTATCGGGCTTTGCGATCCGGATCGCTTCGAGCAGCCGCGTGACACCAACCGCGGTGAACTCCGCCGTGAGCACCGGTTGCGACCACGAGGTGGGCACAAAACTTTGCGCACCGAGATTATAGATCTCATCTGGTTTCGCTTCGCGTATCGCGCTGACGAGGGAATGCTCATCCAACAAGTCACCCGACAACAGTGTTATCCTGTCGATGATGTGGGCTATACGGTCAAACGAATTCGTGCTCGAGCGGCGCGTGATGCCGAAGACATCGTATCCCTTGTCGAGCAAGAGCTCGGCAAGATATGAACCATCCTGACCGGTGATACCGGTGATCAGCGCGCGCTTTGCCATCTGCTCGCCCCTTCGTTCGGTTTCATCACGTTTTCCTACGTGCGCGTCAAGGAGGCGTCTACATCTCGAGCGGCGCAGTGGGCTCGCGCTCGTTCGCGTACGCGACGAGGCCGATGCCTGCCAGCGCGATAATGCCGCCGAGCGCAGTTGTCAGCGGAATCACCTGTGCGAGGAACAGCAATGCGAACAGCGCCGCCATCAATGGCTGCGCCAAAAACGATACCGCAACCACTGCAGCCGGCATGTAGCCCAACGATTGCGACACCAGCGTATGGCCGAGCGCCGTCGCGACGACGGCCAATCCAAGCGCGAGCAGCAGATCGTGACCGGAGATCGCAAACCCGGAGCGCGTGCCCAAGACCGCGACGCACACGAACGCGGCGCACGATGCGTAGACGCCGAACGCATAACGCGGTGCGTCGATACGCCGGCGCACGCTGCGGCCGCATAACAAGTAGCCGGTCTCGGCGAGCGCCGCGAGCGCCGCCAAGCCGTCGCCGATCAGCGCGCGCCCGGAAAGCGCAAGGTCTTGATATGCGACGATCGTGATGCCGACGACGCCGACGGCGATGCCTGCGAGCATCAGCGGCGTCGGCCGCTCGCGGAAGATCGCCCAAGCCAGCAGCGCGACGAAGATGGGATGTGTGCTCACGAAAAGCGCCGCGCTGGCGACTGTCGTGAACTTCAGACTGATCGCCCACACGATGAGATCGAGCGCGAACAGCGCTCCGGAGCCGGCGGTCGTCCACAAGTCGGCGCGCGAGAAGGGCGCGCTTGTTTGGGGCGCCCGCGCTCGGCGCGCGACAAACGCGACCGGCAGCATGAGCAGCGCAGCGAACACCATGCGATACGCGACGATCGTGACGACCGGCGCGTGCGCGAGCGAGTAAAAAATGCCGGCCATCGACAGGCCGGCGATGCCCAGCGTGAGCAGCGCGTACCGAGCGGTCAATTCGTGCTAGACGTGCGCAACGCGCGTTCTTTTTCGCGCAGCTCCTTGCGGTGGCGATAGCGCAGTTCGGCCTGGCGAAAGCGCAGCTGCTCTTCGTCGCTCTGCGCCAACACCGGCGGGACCTCGATCGGCCGGCACTTGTCGTCGAGGGCGACGAAGATCAAGAGCGCGGTGCCGATCTGCCTGACATGACCCTCGCGCAGCGTCTCGGCGTCGATCCGTACGCCGACCTCCATCGAGGTCCGATGCGTATAGTTCACCGCGGCCTTGAGGGTGACCATATCGCCGACGTGAGCAGGGCCGAAGAAGTCGAGTCGATCGACTGCGACCGTGACGCAGATGCGCCCGGAGTGGCGGATGGCCGCGGCGGCCGCCGCCTGGTCGACGAGCTTCATGATGACGCCGCCATGGACGTTGCCCATCGGGTTGGCGTCGGCCGGCTCCATCAGCGTCGCCAGCGTCGTTGCCGACTCAGCTACAGGCTTGGGCGCGAGCTGTTTGAGGCTTTTGTCGGCCTGGCTCATCGTCCGCGGGGTTCGCCGGGCCTGTCCCGAAACTTTCCCGCTGAAAAGCGAGTAGACTCAGACATCATCGGGAGGTCGGACGATCGACGCTGGGGTGCCGGATGAGACGCTTGTCGCGCTTATCCTCCAGGGAGATTCTGGCGCATTCGCGCCGCTGGTCGAGCGGCACAAGCGGGGCATCGTGAACTTCCTATATGGCACCGTCCGCTCGACCGAAGACGCCAACGACCTTGCGCAGGAGACATTCATACGAGCCTACTCGCACCTCGGCACCTTCAATCCGCAGCTCGCGAAATTCTCGACGTGGCTGTACCAAATAGCGCGCAATGCCGCCCGCACGCATTTGGGCAAAGAACGCCGGCGCCCGCAATCCGAGGAATTATTCGAAGACGAGACGCTCGAGCAGCGTCTCCCCGATACCCGTCGCGAGGCGTCGCCCGACGCCATGATCCTTGCGGACGAAGAGCAGCGCGCGGTGCGCGCGGCACTCCTTTCGGTGCCCGAACGCATGCGCACGGCGCTGTCATTGCGCTATTACCGGCATATGGAGTATCAAGAGATCGCAGACACGATGAACGTGTCGCTGGGAAATGTCAAGACGCTCATCCATCGCGGCAAGGCGGCGCTCGCGCGCGCCTTGGGGCGCGAGCGCGGCGCGCGCGAACGATCGACGACACAGGAGGTAGGCGGACGTGAATTGCTCTGCCTGTGAGGCGCGGCTCGCCGCGTACCTCGATGGAGAACTGTCAGCGCGCGATGCGCAGGCGATCGAAGCGCATATGAATTCGTGCGCATCCTGCCGCGTGCTTGTCAACGATCTGCGCGCCGTCGAGATCAAACTGCAAGGGCTGCGCGGCGTCGAGCCGCGGCCCGGCTTCGACGTCGCGGTCATGGCGGCGATCGCGGCGTTGCCTGTACCGAAACCCGCGCGTTTGCGCCTGCGCTGGTTCGTCGCATACGTCGCGGCCGCGTGGGCCGTGCTCATCACTCTCACCGTTGCGCGCGTGATCGATTGGCAGCACGCGTTCGCTGCAGTGGCCATAGAGCTCGGCAAAGTCGCAGCGGCCGGCTCGACCGTCCTTGGCGTCGGCTTGCGCCTGCATCTGACGACATTCGTGGGTGCAGGCATCGGCATCGAGATGCTCGTGCTGCTGGTTGGCGCGTTCGCGCTGCGCCGCTTCTATCCGCAGATGCGCGGCTGGTTCGCGGGAGCACCGGCATGAAGCGCGTGCGACTCATCGCTATCGTCGCACTCGTCGCGATCGCGGCGCTCGTCACGATGAACGCCTCAAGCTCGCGCGCGGCCGGCGAGTACCGGCATGCACACGGCGACGTCGTCGAGTTCGGCAGCGATGTGACGATTCCGGCGGATCAGGAAGTGGAAGGCGATGTGGTCGTGTTCGGCGGCGACATCAAGATCCACGGCAAAGTCGACGGCAGTGCTGTGGCATTCGGCGGCGACTTGCACATCTATCCGGAAGGCTCGGTCGAAAAAGACACGGTCTCGTTCGGCGGT
Source organism: Vulcanimicrobiota bacterium (assembly GCA_019235715.1). GTDB lineage: Bacteria > Vulcanimicrobiota > Vulcanimicrobiia > Eremiobacterales > Eremiobacteraceae > JAFAHD01. Next base: position 22,097 of record JAFAKE010000010.1, on the reverse strand, counting down.
TCGATCCTCAACGAGTCGACTTCAACACCGCCTAAGAAACATCAGACGGTCGTCCCACCGCCGGCGGTCGAGACGCCGATGCCGGAGATGTCGGCACCGCCGGAAGAAACGCCGGCGCCTGAAATGTCGATGCCGCCCACGATCGAGTCGCCCTTCCACGCGGCCGCCGTACGCGCGTCGATCCTGGTGCCAGATCTGCTGCTCACATTGCTCGCTTTCTTCTTGTTCCCGCTGCGCACGCGCAACGTCGAGGAACATCTCGTCTCGCAGCCATTGCTCGCGATCGTCCTCGGGATGCTCGCGCCGTTCTTCCTGGCGTTCGCGGTGATCGTGCTCGCCTGCTTAGTGATCACGATTCCGCTCATTCCAGTCGCCGTGGTCGCGTACATCATCGCGTACTTCATCGGCAAAGCTGCGGTCGCCGCGGTCCTCGGACGCCGTCTCCTGCTCGTCGCAGCAAAAGACACTGAGCCGCAACCGCTGGCAGTCGTCGGGCTGGGACTCGCCATCATTCTTATCTTCACCGGCTTCACACCCACGTGGTTCGGCGTGATCATGTTCGGCATCGTCGGCGCGCTGGCCACAGGCGCCGCGCTGCTGTCGTTCATGCGCACGCGGCCCGGCTTGCTGGGGACGCCGGCAGCAACACCGGTCGCGCCATTGCCGACGTTCACGCCGCCCGCCGGACCCGCGGCATCAGGACCACCCGCGATACCGCAATAAGTCTATTCGAGGCTGTTCAAGAGCAGGCCGTAGAGCAGCTCGAAGCGTTTTTCATCCAACGGTTTGGTGTCGTTCCAGGTTGCGGACAGACAGTACGTCTTGCCGTTCTTGGCCACGACTTGCGTGGTGAGATTCAGCACGCCGGGTTCGGAACCGCCTTTGTAGGCCACGCGCGACCACTGTGAAGGGTCGGCAATGCCGGGATTGATGCTCATGAACGGCAGCGAGGCGACGCGGCTCATCAACGCGCACAGCTGGCGCGTGCTGAAAAACCACTCGACGTCTTGCGCGGTGACTTTGCCGCCGAAGATGTCCGCGCTGGGCAACGGCTTCGAATCGAGCTGCGCCAGGAGCGCATTGCGCGCGCTCGCATTGGCGGCTCGCCACTTCGCGAGCAACGCAGAATTCGCCGGATCCTTCAGCACGAACGCTTCGCGCGTGGTCAGAAACGGCGTATTACTTGGCGACTCCGCTTCGACCGCCGAGCGCCCAACCGTGCGCAGCAAGAGATCGGCGCCGGTGTTGTCGCTTTGCGACACCGCCAACGCTGCGACGCTGTACAACGTCAAAGGCGCGCCGTCGGGCCATGACTGCAGCACGCCTGATGGCAAGCTCTTCCACTGATTGCGGAGCGTGACGATCTGCGTCCATGACACGCGGTGCGCGTCGATCTGCTTCTTCACGGCCGCGACTTCTGCGAGCTTGAACGCCGAGCCGATCGCGAGCGGCTGATCGGCGGCGATGCCTTGCACCGGCGTCGAACCGTTCTCGATGAATACGCTGATCTTTCCGGGCAGCGTGCGCATTTGATCCAGCGCGCCGCTGAGATCTTTCGTGGTCGGCAGCGGCGGCTTGAAGAAAAGGCTAAGGATGCGGCCTTGGCCGTCGAGCGCGATGAACGTCGGCGCATAGCCGGTGGCGAAGACGGTGTCGAAGTGGTCGCCGTCCGGACGCACTTCCTGATACGCGCCGAGCTGCGCCTTCAATTGGTCGATGACGATCTGGACCTGCGCAACCGGCACCTGCTGCAGCACTGACGGTGCGAACCAGTCGGAATCGATCTTGTCTGACGTGAATAGCCGCGCGATGGCGGCTTGCGGCGTGATCGTGTCCGCCGCAACAGGCGCCGCCATTGCGAGGGCAGCGGTCAACGATAAGACGATGAAACGCTTCATGCAGGGCGCGATTACGAAATCGCGGACGGACACCTGCCGCAACGCGCGACCATGCGGAAGAAGCAAAGCGCCGGGCTCGAGAGTCCCGGCGCGCTCGTTGCTGTTCTGCGCTAACGACTACTTGGTGATGCCGATGTCGCGGTAGAACGCGTCGTAGTTCACTTCACGCCCGAGGAAATTGCGCAGCAGCTGGTCCGGCTCGAGGCTGCCGCCGGGCTGCAAGATGTCCTGGCGATAGCGCGCGCCGACCACGGGATTCTCAAGGCCGCCCTTTTGGAAGACCGTGAACATGTCTTGCGCATAGACGCGCGACCATAGATAGCCGTAGTAGCCCGCGTCGTAGCCGCCCATCAGGTGGCCGAATCCCGCCTCGGGAATCGTGCCCGCCACTGCCGGCGTCGGCGTCATCTTCTTCTTAAGATCGAACCACGTCGTCTGCACGTTGATGTCGGGCCCGGAGCTGTGGATCTTCATGTCGTAGGCGGCGTAGAAGGCCTGACCCGTCCATTGCACGCCATCGTCAACGTGCTTGAGCGCGATCATCTTCGTGATGAGATCGTCGGGCAGCGGCTTGCCCGTGTCGACGTTGCTTGAGACCTCTTTGAGAATCGAAGGCTGCCACATCCAGTTCTCGAGCATCTGGGAGGGCGCTTCGACGAAGTCGCCGCGCACCGCCGTGCCGTAATAGGTCTCGTACGGCGCGATGGACAGTGTGCTGTGCATCAGATGGCCGAACTCATGGAAGAAGGTGACGACGTCGTCGTGGCTGAGCAGCGCGGGCTTGCCGGGCGCTCCGACAGGCCAGTTTCCGATGATCGAGGAGATCGGCATCTGCCACGTGCCGTCCGGCAACACTCGCCCGGCGCGCAGCGGGAAGTTCGCGAAATGCTGGAACTTGCCGGGCCGCGGATAGAGATCGAGGAAGAACCAGCCGATCGGCTTGCCGCTCGCGTTATCGCTGATCGAGTACTCGAGCACGCCCGGCGCCCAGGTATCGGCCGGCACGATCGGGTGGAACGTCACGCCCAGCAGCTTCTGATAGATGCCCATCACCGCGGGCAGCACCTTTGTGACCGGGAAGTACTGGCGCACGACCTCGTCGTTCACCGCGTACTTCGTCTTGATCAAAAGGTTTTCGTAGTAGCCGTAGTCCCATGGTTGCCACGGCGATGCGTCGCCCGACGATTTCTTGAGCGCCTTCAGGACGTTGATTTCGCTCACCGCTCTGGGCAGCAGCTTTCCGTCGACTTGTGCGAGGAAGCTGTCAACGCGCTGCGGCGTTTTCGCCATCTTCGCATCGAGTTGATAGGCGGCCCACGTCGGATAGCCGAGGAGGTGCGCGAGTTGCGCGCGCACCGCGACTGCTTGTTGCAGACGCTTGACGTTCGCTTCGCCGCCGCGGTTGAAATAGGCGATGTAGTAGCGCTGCCGAGCTGCGCTCGAGCGCTCGTTTTGCAAGAACTGCGAGTACGTGCTCTCGTTGACGGGGACGCGGAAGCCGTCGCCTTCAGCCTTGAGCGCCTTGACGAACGACGGCGGCAGCGACGCGGCTTCCGACTTGCTGATGGTGACCGATGTCGTATCTTCGCCGAGCTGGCGTGCGAACGCGATCTCCAGATCGTTTAACTCGTTGAATAGCTTGGTCGTTTGCGCGCGCGTGGTGGGATCCAGACCCGCGCCCGAGCGCCGGCCGCTTTCCATGTACAGTTCGGCGAGCTTGCGATCGTTCGCGTTGGTCGCCGTCGCGGCGCCTAACTGCGCCATCGCATAGATGAACGGATCGGACGCCAACTCGACGCCGAACTGCGACTCTTGCTCGTTACACGCAGTGGACGCATCGCGCACCGCTTTGTCGAGGGAGATCTGCGACAGCACGCTCTGCGCGACCAGCGTGTCGTTGAAGGTCGCCATCGTGTTCTCGACCGCCTTGATGCCGGTGTTAAAGCCCGCCTGCGCGACCGGTATGGCCTCGATCTGCTTGATGCTGTCGCGCGCGGTCCTGAGGGCCGCGTCACAGGTCGACTTGATCTGATCGGGCGTCAGATTCCAATTGACGCCGGTGTCCGCGGGCAGCAACGATCCGCCGGCGGCCGGCGCAGCCGCGGGCATCGCGGGCGCGGCGCTCGCTGCGGGTGCGGCAGGCGCCGTGGGCGCCGTGCCGGGAGCCGCGCTCGCAGCCGGGGAGGCAGCGGGTGCCGTAGACGCAGCGCTGCTCGCGATCGGCAGGACGCCGGTCAAGAGGGCGGCGCACAATGCGGCCGCCGTGACGCGGTGGCTGATGTTCACAGGTAAGTTCCTTTTCCTAGCCGTGGATGCGCGCGCGCTGACGCGCGCTATCTATAATACGGAACAATGCGCCCTAAAGATACAAGTGCTGTGGGTCCAATACGTCGCGCAACAGGGTCAGTTCCTCGGCTGTGGGCGGCGGCACGGGCTCGAGCGTCGCTGAAACGCGCAGCGCCCAGCCGACTTTTGTCTTTATTTGGGCAACATCGACGCCTGGATAGACCGCGACCAGCGCGAGTTCGCCGTCCGCCGCCGGTTCCAGGATACCGACGTCGGTGACGATCCGCGTCGGGCCGCCGCCGGGGAGTTGCAGCTGCGCGCGCGTGCCGTACTTGCCCGCCTGGCCGGGAGACGTGTAGAAATCGACGTCCGCCGGAAACGAGCGCGCGGAGAGCGGCGCGACGACGATGACACGTGCCGCGTGGATGGCGATCTCGCAGGCGCCGCCGCTGCCGGGCAAGCGCACCTTCGGTTTCGCATACGGGCCGATGACCGTCGAGTTGATGTTCGCGTAGCGGTCGACTTGCGCGCCGCCCAAAAAGCCGACGTCGATGCGTCCGCCTTGCAGGTAGAATTGGAAGATGTCCGCCATCGAGGCCACGCCGAGCGAATCGGTGACCAGCGCCGGATCGCCGATCGACACCGGCAGCCGCTCGGGCACGGCGCCGACGGCGCCGGACTCATAGATGAGGACGAGATTGGGAGCGTGCGTCGCGCGCGCGAGATTGCACGCGAGATTGGGAAGCCCGATCCCGACGAAGACGACGTCGCCGTCGGCCAGCTCATGCGCGGCGCGCACGGCCATAAGCTCGCGGTTCGTGTAGGTCTGTGCGCCTGCGCTTTCAGAAGCCGTAGTTGACTCCTTCGCTCATGCGTGGCTTGGCGGACAATCGCGCGGTGACGTCTTCGCCCAACTTGTCGAAGTACTCGCCGCGACTGCCGACGCCGTACACCCACTCGTTGAGCCATGCCTCCAGGCCCTTGGCGTCACGCGAGATCCCATCCCACGCGACGTAGAAATCATTGTCGCGATCGTAGTAGCCTTGCGCGTACGACGGATGCGCGCCCCACGGCTCGCACACGACGGCATCGACGATGAAGCCCGGTATGATCGTGCGATTGGGATCCGCGCGGATCACCGACTCGGGAACGATCTCTTCGACGACGACGATGACGCGCGAGGCAGCGAACGCGGCTTCCTTTTGCACGCCGTACAAGCCCCAGATCTGCGTGTTGCCTGCGGAGTCTGCACGTTGCGCGTGTACGATCGTCACATCCGGATTGAGCGCAGGCACGGTTGCGAGCTGTTCGCCCGTATAGGGACACTCGATCGTCTTGATCAGCGGATTGACCGCGGGCAAGTCGCTGCCGCGATAATTGCGCAGCGGCCAAAACGGCAGCTTCGCCGCGCCGGCCGCCATGCGCGCGACCAAACCGAAATGCGAATATTCTTCGAGCTGCAGCGGCTGCGGATCGCGCTGCTCGACTGCCCGGCGCATACCGTGCAGCGAGCCGACGCCCGGATTGCCGGCCCACGAGAAGATCAGCTTGCGTGCGCAACCGGCGGCGATGAGCTGGTCGTAGATGAGATCGGGCGTGAGGCGCGCGAGCGTCAGATCGCGCCGCTGCTGCCGGATGATCTCGTGCGCCGCCGCAAAGCAGATGAGATGCGTGAAGCCTTCGATGACGAGCGTGTCGCCGTCGTGCACGAAGCGGCCCACCGCCTCGCGCATGTCCATGACTTTCGGCGCGCTGGGATTCGCCGAGCTCAAGCGGCGACGCGCAGCTCCGCGAGCGCTTCTTCGAAGATGCGCAACCCGGTCGCGACATCTTCCTCGTCGATGACGAGCGGCGGCGCGATACGAATCGTGCTCTGCCCGCAGCCGAGCAGCAGCAGTCCGCGCTTGAACGCCGCGAGCTCGAGCTGGTGCACGATGTGATGGTAGATCTCTTTGGTCGCGCGATCGGCGACGAACTCGATGCCGAGCATAAGGCCTGCGCCGCGCACGTCGCCGACCGACTCATGGCGCGCTGCGAGCTTGCGGAAACCGCCGAGCAGCAGCGAGCCCATGCGCGCCGCGTTCTGCATCAGCCCACCTTCGACCAGGTCGAGCGTCGCCAGCGCCGCCGCGCAGCAGACGGGGTTGCCGCCAAACGTGCTGCCGTGCGTGCCGTGGTCCCACGTCATGACGCTTTCGCGCGCGATGATCGCGCCGATCGGCATCCCGGACGCAAGGCCTTTCGCCAAGCAGATGACATCCGGCGCGACGTCGAGCAGATCGGCTGCGAACATGCGCCCCGTGCGTCCGATGCCCGTCTGCACTTCGTCGAAGATAAGAACGGCGCCATGCTCGTCGCAGAAGTCGCGCCAATACTGCAAGAACGCGCGCGGTGGAATGACATAGCCGCCCTCGCCGAGGATCGGCTCGATGATGACGGCGGCGATCTCATCAGCGCCGACGCGTTCCCGGAAAAGGCGCTCGGCCGGCGCGCGCCAGCACGCGCAGCCGTCCGCGCACTCCTGTGCGCTTCGCCCCAACGTGCAGCGATACGTGTTCGCGTAAGGAAGATGATAGACGCCCGGCAGCAACGGGCCGAAGTGACGGCGGTACTTCACCTTGCTGGAGCCGAGAGAGATCGCACCCAGCGTGCGTCCGTGGAACGAGCCTTCGAACGCGATGATGTTCTGCCGGTTCGTGTGCGCGCGCGCGAGCTTGATCGCGCCTTCGACGGCTTCAGCGCCGGAGTTGGTCAAAAACGTGCGCTTGGCGCCCGGACCAGGCGCGAGCTTCGCGAGGCGCTCGCACAGCTGCGCGAACGCGGGATAATAGAAATCAGTCGCGCAGATGTGCAAGAACTTGCGGCTGGCCTCTTCGATCGCTGCGACGACTTTGGGATGCGCGTGACCGGTCGCGGCAACCGCGATACCTGCCATGAAATCCAAATAGCGGTTGCCGTCCACGTCCTCGATCATCGCGCCCGCGCCGCGCTCGACGACGAGCGGGTACTCCTTGATATACGACGGTGAGGAGTACAGCTTGTCCTTAGCGATGATCGCCTGAGCCTTGGGGCCCGGCGGCGCGACGACGATATTCGGATAGTTCTTGGCCATAATGTCTCAAGAAGGCGAAGTGAACGAAGCCCGCACTACACGAGGTTCACATCTTCGTTCTTTAGCCAGGTTGGACCTTGTGCCTAAGATTATTCGGCGCGGGCGGCCGACTACGGACGATGCTCCAGTGCTTACAGCATCCGCGTGCGCGATTGCTCGCGCATGAACTGCTCGACGTAATACGGCCCGCACCCGCCCTTGCCGGTCACGCCTGAACCTTTCCAACCGCAAAATGACTGCACGCCTGGCCACGCGCCGGTCGTGGCGCCCGACCGCCGATTAACGTAGAGCACTCCCGCTTCCATCTCGTCGAAAAAGCGCTCGATCTGCCGGTCGTCTTGGCTGAACAGCCCACCGGTAAGGCCGAGTTTGGGCCGATTCGACTCTTCGAGCGCGCGCTCGAACGACGGCACGATGCCGACCGCCAAAAACGGAAGGAACAGCTCGCGCTGATACAGCTCGTGGTCGAGCGGCAGCTTGACGATCGTCGGCTCGACATAATTGCCGCGCTCCAGTCCGTCACCGGAGAGGCGCTCGCCGCCCGCCAGCATCGTGCCGGCGCGCCGCGCACCTGATGCCGCATCTTCGAACTTGTGAACCGCCGCTTCATTGATGACCGGACCGAACCACACTTCACGCTTGGTGGGATCGCCGATCGCGATCTTGTCGGTCTTCTCGAGCAGGCGCGCGATGAAATCATCGGCGACGCCTTCTTCCACGTAGACGCGCGAGCACGCACTGCACTTCTGGCCCTGGTAGCCGAACGCGGAACGCATCACGCCTTCTGCCGCCATGTCCAGATCAGCACTGCTCGTGACGATCGCGGCGTTCTTGCCGCCCAGTTCGCCCAACACGGGCTTCGCGTACGCGCCCGAGGCGCCGACGTCGCGCAAGATCTGCATGCCGACTTCGTGCGAACCGGTGAACGCGACGCCGTCGATGCCGGCGTGATGCAACAGCGGTTGGCCGACACCCTCACCCGAGCCGTAGATCAAATTGAAAACGCCGGCCGGCAGGCCTGCGTCATGATACGCCTGCGCGAGCTTCGAGCCCGTGAGCGACGCCATGACCGACGGTTTGAGCACGACGGTGTTGCCGGCCAACAGCGCCGCGCTGGACATCCCCGTCGCGAGCGCAAGCGGGAAATTGAACGGCGCGATGACAGCGAACACGCCGTACGGACGCAGCGCATCCTGTGTCTGCTCGTTCGCGGACAGCTGCCCGAGCGGACGCCGATAGCCGTCCGCGCCTGTGACCTGATCGGCATAGTAGTCGATGAGATCCGCGGCCTCTTCCGCATCCCCGAGCGATTCCATGCGATTCTTGCCCACTTCGATGCTCATCAGCGCGGCGATCTCGTAGCGTCGTGCGCGGATGTTCTCGGCGGCGCGACGCAGGATCGCGACGCGTTCGGCCCACGGCAGCGCGCCCCACGCCTTGCGCGCCGAACGCGCGGCGGCGACCGCCGCATCGATCTGCGCAGGGCTTGCGCTGGTGAACGTGCCGATGCTCACGCCCGAATCGATCGGACTGCGCCATTCAAGCGACGGCCCTTCGCCTTTTGCTTCGCGCCCGTTGATGAAGGGGTGGTGCGCCTTGCCGAGCTCGGCGCGGACGCGCCCGAGCGCGGCGTCAAAAGCGGAATGAATCTCGTCGAGATTTCCGCCGACGGCCGAGTACGTGATCTTGGGCTGCTTGCGCGGCGCTTGAACGCTCATGATTTCACCTCAGCGGTTTTTCGCGGCGCCGGGCTTGCGGGCCCGGCGAAATGTTTTTCGACGACGTCTTTGATCGTCACGCGCAGCTTTTCGACGAGTTCGTCGATCTGCGCGCGCTCGATGATATAGGGCGGCGCGATCAGCACCAAATCGCCGTTGTGCCCGTCGGCATGGCCGACGTTCGGCCAGAGCACGAGCCCGTTCTCGCGCCCACGCGCCACGATGTGTTCGACGAACTTCGCTTCGCGCGCGAACGGCCTTTTTGTCTCTCGCTCTTCGACGAATTCCACGGCGGCGAGCATGCCGATGCCACGCACGTCGCCGACGACGCGAGCGACGGTGGGTTCGTCAAGCAATGCGCGCAGCGCGCGCTGCAGATACGCACCGCTGTCGCGCGCGCGCTTGACAAGATCGTTGCGCTCCATGTACTTCATCACCGCCAACGCCGCCGCGCACGACACCGCATGATGCGAATACGTCTGCGCGTGCACCAGCCCGCCAAAGCGTCCGCGCGCGAGCGTCTCCACCAACCGGCCGTTCGCCAGCAGCGCCGAAAGCGGCGCATAGCCGCCATTGAGACCCTTGCCCAGCGTGACGATGTCCGGCACGACTGGTTTGCCGGCCGCGTCTTTGAAATGTTCGAGCGCGAAGAACGTGCCCGTGCGCCCCGCGCCGGTCAGCACTTCGTCTGCGATGAACAAGACGCCGTAGCGATCGCAGATCTCGCGCACGCGTGCGTAGTAGGCTGGCACGGGAACGGAAGCCCCCGTCGACGATCCGCCAATCGGTTCGGCGATGAATGCAGCGACGTTCTCAGGCCCCGCTTCGAGGATGGCGGTTTCGAGGGCTTCGCCCGTCATCGCCGGCGAGTCCGGGCTTTCCGCGCGATACGGATAGGGAGCATCGATCATGCGCACGTCGACGAGCCAGGGCGAGTAGACCGCGCGGTAGTGCGCGCGCGCCGACGCGGAGAGCGCGAGCAGCGTATTGCCGTGATAACCCGGCGTGCGCGCGATGACGATCGTGCGTTCCATGTCACCGCGCTCGACGTGATACTGGCGCGCGAGCTTGAGCGCAGCCTCGACCGCCTCCGATCCGCTTCCTAAGAAATATGCGCGGTCAACGCCGGCCGGTGCTTTCGCGGCGAGAAAATCCGCGAGCGCCTCGACAGGCGGCGTCGTGAACGCCGTGCCGTTGACGTAGGCCACGGATGCGGTCTGCGCCGCCATGGCGGCGCCGATCTCTTTGACGCCGTGGCCGATCGAGACGACCATGGCGCCCCCGCACGCGTCGAGATAGCGGTGGCCGCGCTCGTCGTACAAGTAGATGCCTTGCGCGCGCACGATCTCCGGCGGTTGGACGCCGAGCTTCCTATAGAAGACGTGGCTCATCGAGCAAAAGCGCTTCGTCGGGCGGGGGGCCGCCTGCCTGCGGCGCTCCACGCAGCGTCACAGCGACATAGGCCGCAACGACCGGCACGAGCGCGAAATTGACAAGGCCGGCGATGCCGATGATCCGCGGACCGCTCGTGCCAAACGCAGCCATGAGGAGCGCCTCGACGACGACCGCTGTGATGAGCGCGATCGTGATGCGATAGCTGCCGATCGCTTGCAGGTACGCGATCCCGAGTGAATCGACGGCGAGCAGCGCTTCTGCGCCGGCGTATTCGCGCAGCAGATATTGCGCTTGTGCGAACGATGGCCCGTAGGTGATGCTCAGCAGCTGCGCCGGCACAAGAGCCGCGATCGCGAAACCGGCCAACGCGAGCGCTGCGCCCGCGCCGAATGTGAGCGCGAGCAGACGGCGCAACAGATCGCGGCTGACGTGCAACGCCGCCGCCGCTTTCGGCGCCATCACCAGCGAGATCATGCCGACGCCGAACGGAATCGTGCGCGCGATCGTACCCGCCGCGCCGTAATATCCCGCGTCTGCCCCGTCCAGATGATGTTTTGCGAAGAGCTGGTCCATGAACAACAGCATCAGCACGCATGCCGATATCCATAGCACCGAGAGCGCCCGCCCGCCCAACTCGAGGTGATCGTGCTGCGCTGTCGTGGCCGCGTCGCCGCGCGGCGCTGCAAGCGGCAGCGCGACGATGCAGAGTCCCACAAGCGCCCCGATGACGAAGCCGCCAAGCGCGCCAAGAACGGCGAACCCCGCTGCGACCAGCACAAGCGCGGACACGAGCTTGCAGGCGGTTTCACCGATCGTGGATGCGGCGAACAGACCGAAGCGGTGCGCTCCTTGGGCGGCGCCGCGAAAGAAGCCGCTGAAGATCGTAAGCGCGAGGTACGCGCCGAACGCGCCCCACAGCGACAGCCGGACGATATGCAGATACGGTCCGGCCAGCACGCCCGCGACGAACGATATCGCGGCGATGACGAGCGCGGCCAGCAGCGCTGCCGGCGCAACCGCGCGGACGAACGGACCGACGTGTTCGCTGCGGTTGGTCGCCCACAACCGAGCCGTGTCCTGCATGGCGACGATGCCGATCGTGCCGCCGAAAACGGCGAGTATCGTCGCTGCCGCTGCGAGTGTCGCGAGCGTGCCATAGCCGTCGGGGCCAAGCCGCCGCGAGATGATGAAATGATAGAGGTAATTGAACGCGTTCGAAGTCAGCGCGCCGCCCACGATGATCGCCGCGTCGCCGCCGATGCGCGCGAGGCTGAAGCCATGCGCGGCGGCGCGTTGGGCCACTACGCAGTCGCTTCGTTCAGACTGCCGGTGCGATAACCGCGGGCGTCTATCTCGACAGCTGTATAGCCGACTTCGCGCAGCGTGCGCGCGAGCTGCTCCTCCCGCGCCCGCAAACGCTCGACGTCGGCGATCGGAACCTCGATGCGCGCGCGCACGCCGAAATGGCGCACGCGAACGATCGGAAATCCGCTGGCGCGCAGGTAACACTCGGCCAGATCGATGCGCCGTAAATCGTCGAGCTCGATGCGCGTGCCGTGCGGCACGCGCGATGACAGGCATGGCGCCGCCGGTTTATCCCAAACGGGCAAAGCGAGCTCACGCGCAAGCGCGCGTACGGCGTCTTTGCCCATCCCCGCCTGCGCCAGCGGGCTGCGCACGGCGCGTTCGCGCGCAGCGCGTTGCCCCGGACGCACGTCCAACGCCGACCTTCCGTCATCAGCATTGGTTCCGTCCGCGACGTGTTCAAATCCGCGCGCGCGCGCGATCTGCGTCAGACGCGCGAACAACTCGTCCTTGCAGTGAAAGCAGCGATCGGCGCCGTTCGCACGATATGCCGGGTCGTCGAACTCGCGCGTTTCAATCGTCTCGTGGCGGATGCCCATGCGCGCTGCGAGCTGCCTTGCCGCATCGAGCTCGCCGGCAGCCAGCGACGCTGATACACCCGTGATCGCAAGCGCGCGATCGCCGAGCTGTTCGTATGCGATCGCGGCGACGAGCGAGCTGTCGACGCCGCCGGAGTAGGCGATCACCGCGCTGCGCAGATCCTTGATCAAAGCGCGCAGGGTGGAAGCGCGATGGCCGAGCGCAGCGCCGTTCACGTCCGCTGCTTGCTCCACTCATCGATCCGCGCCTCGACGCGGCGCATCACTTCGACAAGCGGCAGGCCGGTGCGCCGCGCGATGTCGCGGCAGTCGTCGTACTCCGGGCGGATGCGAGCGCCGTCCGGTGCGCTGACGACCTTGACGCGCACTGGACCGAACTCCGTCTCGAGACGCTCGATCGTGCGCGGTAGAACGCGCCGCCGCACGTTCCAGCGGCGTACGCCGATCGTCGTCGTCTCAGCGAGCACGATCTCGCTCAGTTCGTCGGCAAGCTGGGGCGGAGCGAGCACGCACAGCAGCGTTCCCGGCCGCGCTTTCTTCATCTGAATCGGCTGCAACCAGGCATCCAACGCGCCGGCAATCATGAGGCGCTCGAGCACGTGCTCGTACAGCTGCGGACTCATGTCGTCGATGTTCGTCTCGAGCTGGACCGCATCGCCTTCGCTTGCGTCGTTCGCGGCCCGAACCGGCTCACCGATCGAAACGCGCAGCACGTTTGGGAATGGGAAATCGGAACGGCCCGCGCCGTAGCCGATGCGCTCGATCGTCATCGGCGGCCGCAGACCAAAACTTGCAAGGCCTGTCAGAATCGCGGCGCCGGTCGGCGTCACCGTCTCAGCGTCGAGGTCGACCGCGTACGTCGGCGCGTCACGCAACAAATCGAGCGTCGCCGGCGACGGAGATGGCAGTGCTCCATGCGCGCTGTGCACGGCGCCCCTTCCACAGGGGAGCGGCGAGCAGAACACCGCGTCGACGCCGAGGATGTGCAGCCCGAGCACTGCCGCGGCGACATCGACGATCGCATCCACTTGACCGACTTCGTGGAACGCGATCTCTTCCACTGGAAGCCGGTGCACGCGCGCTTCGGCTGCCGCCAGACGTTCGTAGATCGCGACCGCTTTCGCTTCGACCTCGATCGGATAACCGGCGGCACGGATGATCGCGAGCACGTCCGCGAGGCAGCGGTGTGGATGGCCCTCGTGATGATGACCGGCGTGATGCGACAGCGTATCCGCGACGTGCGCGTCCTCGCCCGGCACGACGACGTCGACGTACAGCGCGCCGAGTCCGCACTTGTGAACGTCGCGCCGTTCGATCGACCAGCCGGACACCGGCAGGCGGCGCAATTCGCGCTCGAGCCGATCGAGATCGAGACCTGCGTCGACGAGCGCGCCGAGTATCATGTTGCCGCTCGCGCCGCCGAAACAGTCGAAGAGCGCGATGCTCATCGCTTTGCGCGATCCGCCGCGAGATGATTGATGCGCGATGCGGCGCAGGCCGCGCCAAAACCGTTGTCGATGTTGACGACGCTGACGCCGCCCGCGCACGCGTTGAGCATCGTGAGCAGCGCTGCAAGTCCGCCGAACGACGCGCCGTATCCGACGCTTGTCGGCACCGCGAGAACCGGGCGATCGGTCAAGCCCGCGATGACGCCCGGCAACGCGCCATCCATGCCGGCGACGGCGACGACCACGTTGCACGTGCGCAGCGCGCCGACGTGGCCGAGCACGCGGTGCAAACCGGCGACGCCGACGTCGTCGACGCGCGCCAGCTCGTTGCCCATGATGTCGAGCGCGCATGCGGCCTCTGCCGCGACGTGGCGGTCCGACGTGCCGGCGCTGACCACGCACACGAGACCGACGCGCTCGAGCCGATCGCGTTCAAACGCGATCGCGCGCGCATCGGCGTCGAATCGTGCATCGGGCACCTGCGCGCGCACCGCCTCGAACGCGCTCGCAGTCGCACGCGTCGCCAAAAAACGTCCGGCTGAAGATGCCAGACGCGCGGCGATCGCGGCGATCTCATCGTCGCGCTTGCCAGGACAATAGATCACTTCCGGAAATCCTGTGCGCTCGGCGCGCAGATGATCGAGCGTCACCGATGGTATGTCGCTCGCGCCCGCGCCGCGCAGATGTGCGAGCGCGTCGTCGACCGACATCGTTCCGTCACGCAGGGCGGCGAGCAAGCCGCGCAAGGTATCCTGCATCGCAGCGGACTTACGCGCTTGCCCGGGAGCGCGCCTCTCCGCGCATTTGCCTGAGTTTCGGGAATATGTGAGGATGAGCGAGCGTTCGCAGCGAGCGCGGGCGGGGGACCTGCGCTCGGCGTGCCGAACCACGCGTGGGAGGCCTTGCATGTCACTCGCCGCTCCGTCGAACCGCGCCGATCTTGACGTCTTCAGATACGCGCAGCGCATGGGCCGGCTCAAAGCCAGCGCTATCCGCGAGATCCTCAAAGTCACCGAACTCCCCGACGTCATCTCCTTCGCGGGCGGCCTCCCTGCACCAGAACTCTTTCCGGTGCGCGAATTCGGCAAGGCGTGCCAAGAGGTGCTCGACGAGGCCGGCGCCGCCGCGTTGCAATACAGTGTGACCGAAGGTTTCACGCCGCTGCGCGCCTGGATCTGCGAGTACTTGCGCGCCAACAACTCGATCGAATGCGAACCCGAACAAGTCCTCATCATCAGCGGCTCGCAGCAAGGCCTCGACCTCATCGGCAAGGTGCTGCTCGATCCCGGCGATTATGTCGTCATTGAAAACCCGGCGTATCTCGGCGCGATCCAGGCGTTTGACGCGTATCAAGCGCGCTACCTCAACGTTCCGTCCGACGACAACGGTATGCGCACTGAAGACCTGGACCGTCTCCTGCGACAGACTCCGGTCAAGCCCAAACTGCTCTACCTCGTCCCTAACTTCGAAAATCCGACCGGCGTGACGTTGAGCCTGCGCCGCCGGCACGAATTGATCGACGTATGCGCCGAGCATGGCATTCCGATCTTCGAAGATGACCCGTACGGACGGTTGCGCTACTCCGGCGAACCGCTGCCATCGATCATGGCGCTTGCGAAAGGCCGCAACACAGTCTACATGAGCACGGTGAGCAAAATCATCGCGCCCGGCATGCGCGTCGCGTGGCTGGTGATCCCTGAGCCGGGACTCTACGAACGCGTCGTGCCGGCAAAACAGGCCGCAGATCTGCACACGTCAAGCTTCACGCAGCGCGCCGTCTACGCGTACGCGCGCGTGCCGGGCCAGGTGGAAGGGCACATCGCCGAGATGCTGCCCGTGTATCGGCGCCGGCGCGACCTCATGCTCGAGACGCTGGCACGCGCGATGCCGGCCGGCTCGTCGTGGACGCGCCCCGACGGCGGGCTTTTCTTGTGGGCGCGCATGCCCGAAGGCATCGACACGCAAGAACTGCTCGGCCATGCGTCGGAAAAGAAGGTCGCATTCGTGCCCGGCGCGCCGTTCTGGGTCAATGCGGACGTGCGCAACACCATGCGCCTCAACTTCAGCAATGCGTCCGAAGACGCGCTCGTGACCGGAATCGAGCGGCTCGGAGACTTGGTGACGACGCATCTGGCACAGGCGTAACGCTCGAACCTGCGGCGCGGCGTGTGCGCTCGCGCTGCTCTCCTTGTCGACGGCGACAGCCGCCTACGCCGACGTCCAAGGCCAAACCGTCACCCTCACAGGTACTAGCGTCCGCTTCTACGCGTCGCATCTCGTGCTCGACGCCAATGGCGGCGCCTATCTCGATGACGGCGTCGTGCACGTCAGTGCCGCACACATCACCGTCGACCTGCGTGCCAAACGCTACCTCGCGATTGGCGATGTCACCGTGTCGTCTGCTCACGCGCTGCCCGCGTCAGCCGGCTCAGGCACCGTGGTCGAAAGCGCGCAAGGCGACGTTTTCGGCGATGAGCTGAACACGCACCACGGCTTGCTCGTGTCGCTCGACGAGCCGCCGCGGCGCCGCGTCGTGTCGGGCGGTGAGATCGGAGGCGAACCGACTGGCCCATCCGCTGCCGCAGAACCGTTGCCGGTTCCCGACTTCGGCGATGAGACGCCGTTCGCGACTGCGCACCGCGCGGTCGCGCACGTCGGCACGGACGTGCGCCTGACGAACGTGCGCGTCGCACTGCCGGGCGCGCGCAGCTTGCCGCTGCCCTCGTACGTGTACACGTACTCGTCCGATCCCGGCTATGCGATCAGCAATTTAGCGGGCGCCAGCGAAGACGTGCCCGTCTACTTCGGCAGCACGCGCGATTCGGTGCAGGGTCTGCACTTCATCTACCGGCCCGACGTCAAGTTCGCGCTGGGCTTCGACGATCGCATCGTCGACACGACGCACGCGTACGTGATCGCCTCGGTCGCGCCGATCTTCGGCAACGAGAAAACGCTGAACTTCAGCTGGCAAGATCGCATCAACAGCCACACGCAGCAATCGCTCACCTCGGAAAGCATCCAAGGCATCGGTACGATCAACTCGTACGACGTACGCGACGGCGTCCACCGTTCGTTCATCGAGCTCAACGGCTCGCAATACCATCAGAACTTCGGCGCACTGCTGGCGTGGCAAGGATACGACCAAGCGCTCGCACAGCAAGGCACGCTGTCCGATCTCGTGTTCCACTTGCGCTCGGAGGCCGGCGAGACGCACACGCCGCCGACATTCGGCTACTCTCCGTTTCCATCCGATATCTTCTTGCCGCAATGGTACTCGCATCTCGCGTTCGAGGGCTATCTGGCGACGAAGCCGCTCGCAGTGGGGCCGGCGACCACGCTCACGATGTCGGGCGACGACCGGTTTTCGCACGACACGTTGCCGCATTTGCAGAACTTCCAGACGTACGCGCTCAATCTCACGCAGCGCATGAACCGCTTCGTCACGCTGACGGGCGGCATCATCGATCAGCCCATACGCGACGATTTTCCGACGCTCGATGCATCGTACGCAAGCCACTTCACCACTGAGAACGCCTCGCTGCAGTACAATCACAACAACGAGTTCGCGATGCTGCTGACCGGCTCGCATGCGACCGGCTCGACGCAGCTGCCGGCCGGCGTCGTCGTCACGCCATGGGTCGTCGGCGCCGACGTGCGCTTTCGCGTCTATCAGGGACTGACCGTCGAACTCGGCAGGTCCTACTATTTCGGATTCGAAGGTCAACGCTTTGGAACGATCACCTTCCAGCTCTTCCCATAATTCCAGGCCGATTCGGAGAGCATGATCGCAGCGTGAAGATCCTAGTCACCGGCGGCGGCGGATATATCGGCGTCGTGCTGTGCGAGCGGCTGCTCGACGCGGGCCACACCGTGCGCGTGCTCGATCGGCTGTACTGGGGCCGTGCGCCGCTGGCGCATCTGCGCGAGCGCATCGAACTGGTGCAAGAAGACGTGCGCGCGATCGGTCCGGACGTTCTCGACGGCATCGACGGCGTCGCGCATCTCGCCGGGCTGTCCAACGATCCGACGGCCGAGTACAATACCGAAGCGAACTGGCAGATGAACGCGGATGCGACGGCGCACTTAGCGGCGGCGTGCAAGCAGCGCGGCATCGCGCGCTTCAGTTTCGGCTCCAGCGCGTCGATCTACGACGGGCTGGGCGATGGCCTCTTCGACGAAAGCGCCGCGGTACAGCCGCGCGGCGCGTACTCGCGCTCGAAGTTCGCCGCCGAAGAGTCGCTGCGCAGCCTCGCAGGCGACGGCTTCCATCCCGTTATCCTGCGCCAGGGCACCGTGTATGGCTACAGTCCGCGCATGCGCCTCGACCTCGTCGTGAACACGTTTATCAAGGATGCGCTGCTGCGCGGCACGCTTTTTCTGCACGGCGGCGGCTGGATGTGGCGCCCGCTGGTCGACGTCGGCGACGTCGCCGAGGCGCACCTGCGCTGTCTGGAAGCGGACGCGGGGACGGTGAGCGGAGAGACGTTCAACGTCGTGCACGGCAACTTCCAGATCCGCCAGCTCGCGATGTTGGTCTCAGGCTCCCTATCGCTGCACGAGCGTTCCGTGCGCCTCGAAGACGCGCCGCTGCCCAAGATCAATCGCAATTATCGCTGCACGAACGCGAAGCTGACCGCCGCGCTCGGTTTCACGCCGCACGTCACCGTGCTCGAGTCGATCGAGCGCATGCTCGCGAAATTGCCGGTGAAGGACCCGGCGGGGCTTGCGCATCCGCGCTTTTACAATATCGATTGGATGACGCTGCTCGAGGACGTCGTCGCGACGCATGCCGGCGAGCGTTCGATCTGGGATGCGACGACCGCGGCGTCGGCGAACGGCGCCGCGACGCAGCGATCGAGCGCTCCTATCCTTTGATATGGCCCTTCGCTTTGAGGTAGTCGCGCAGCCCGTCGCGCCACGGTCGCGCGCTGAGCCCTAGCTCGGCGAGTTTCTCGCTCGCGAGCACTGAGTACGCGGGCCGGCGCAGCCCGATCATATCCTTTGACTTGATCGGTTCGGCGCGCACGCGCAAGCCGCACTGCGCGAAGATCTCATCGGCGAACTCGCGCCAACTCGCTGCTCCTTCGTTCGCCAAGTGGTAGGTGCCGAACGGCGCCTTTCGTTCGAGCAGGTCGACGAACAGCGCGGCCGCATCCGCGGTCGAGGTGGGCGACGACACGATATCGTCGACGACGCGCGGTTTTTCGCCGCCGCCACCGCGCGCGAGCATCGTCTCGACGAAATTTCCGCCCTTGCCGCTCGAACCCGCAACGCCGAATAGACTGCTCACGCGCACGATGTAGTGCGATGCGACCAAACGCACGAGCGCTTCGCCGGCGGCCTTGCTCGAGCCATAGACTTGCAAGGGTAACGGGGCGTCGCTTTCGAGGTACGGCGCGCGTTTGCTGCCGTCAAAGACGTAGTCGGTGCTGATGTAGACGGGCGTCGCGCCGCGCGCCGCTGCCGCGAGCGCCGCATGGTATGCGCCATGCACGTTCACTTCGACCGCGGCGGCGGGACGCAGCTGGCATTCATCGGTCTTGTGCATCGCCGCGGTGTTGACGACGACGTCGCCTGCACCGATCGCGGAAAGCGCGCGATCCAGCGACGCGCGGTCGCGGACGTCGCAATCCTGATGCGTCAGGCCGATGACTTCAAAGCGGCGCTCGCGAGCGATGCGCGCGATGTCGCTGCCGAACTGCCCGTTGGCGCCGATGACGGCGAGTTTCAACGCGGCGTCGCGGCAGCGGATGCGGCGCGGCGTTCGACATACTCGGCCGCGACCGCGAGCAGCATCGCGAGCTCGCGAACGCGCAGCGCTGTTCCCACCGCCAAGAACACGGCGCCGCCGACCAGCAGCGCGGCGGCGAGCGTGGCGGCGTGTTGCAAGAGCGTGCCGGCGTCGTGCCACAGCAGCCTGTGGACGACGAACGCAGCGGCGGCCATCGCGGACGACGCGATGCTGACGCGCAGGATGCACGAGCCGATAAGATCTCCGCCTTCGTCGACCGGTCCGATGCGCTTGTGCAGCAGCCAGAACAAAATCGCGGCTTCGGTGAGTGAGGATGCGGAGTTCGAGATCGCAAGGCCGTTGACGCCATATGGCCCGACGAGCAACGCGGAAAGCACGACGTTTTGGATCATCACGCCGATCGCGAGGATCACGGGCGTACGCGAGTCGCGCATGGCGAAAAAGCAGCGCGTGAGCACCACGCACGCGGCGATGCCGAGCAGTCCGATCGCATAGTATTGCAGTGCGCCCGCGGTGCGCACGACGTCGCCCGACGTGAACGCGCCGCGCTCGAACAGCACGCTCAAGATCGGCTGCGCGAGCACGATCAGCAGCGCTGCAGCCGGGATGGTGATGAGCGCGGTCATGCGCAAGCCGGTCGAGGCGGTCTGGCGCAACGCCGCGATCTCGCGCGTCGCGAACTGGGCCGACAGGATTGGGAAGATCACGGTGGCGATCGCGACGGCGAATAGCTGCTGTGGGAATCCGACGAGTTTCGTCGCGTAATTCATCGCTGAAATGGCGCCGGCAGGCAGCGCCGACGCGAAGTATTTGTCGACCAAGAGGTTAACCTGTCCGACCGCAGAGCCGACGACGATCGGACCGAGGATCGCGAACAGCGCCGCGATGCCGGGATGACGCAAGTCGACGACCAGCCGGTAGCGCGAGCGGCGCAGAAAACTTGGCACCTGCACGAGCAGCTGCGCGAAGAGTCCGGCGGCGTAGCCGAACACGAGCGCGTAAATGCCGTATTGGCGGAAGAGCACGAGGACGCTCGCAACGGTCACCACGTTGAGCGCAACGCCTTGCAGCGCCGCGGCGCGGTAACGCTGCTGTGCGTTGAGCACGGCCTGCAGCACTCCCGCGATGGACGTGGCGATGATCGCAGGCATGAGGATGCGAGTCATGCGTACGGTCTCGGCGAGGTGGTCTGCCGGAAAGCCGACGGCCACGACGCGCACGATGAGCGGCGCGGCCAGCCAGCCCAGCGCAGCCGCGGCGAGCAGGACCACGAACAGCACGTTGATCACAGTGCTCGACAGCCGCCACGCGTCTTCTTCCTGCTTCGCGCCGAAGTATTCGGAGAACACCGGCACGAGCGCGCTCACCAGCGCGCCGTTGAAGACCCCGAAGACGAGCGTCGGCACGATGGCGGCGACGAGAAACGCATCGAATTCCCAGGATTCGCCGAAGTATTTGGCGTTGACGACCTCGCGCGCGAAGCCTAAGAGCATGCTCGCGAGTGTGGCGATCATGACGGCGAGCGTCGAAGCCGTGACATTCGCGGGCGGTTTGCTGAGAGATCTCTGAGAGCGACGCTCAGCGGTGGCGAGTGCCATGGCAAGATGGCTTCGAAATGTGCGTCGCACGTGCCTATGCGCGAGGGACGATGGGGAAGCGTCCATAATGCACGCGGCGGTGTGGGCGCAAAGGACGGTTTTATGGCCGCTCTGAGAATCGCTGTCGTGATTCCCGTAGCGCGGCAACACTCGCGGCTGGCGCGCTGCCTCCAGGCGTGCGCAAATCTGACGTACGAGCCGCGCATCATCTGCGTCGTGTCTGACGAGCCAATCGATCTGCCCGACGATCCGCACTTCATCAACGTCGTCAGCGGATCACACGCATTGACAGGGCCAGCGACCAAACGCGATCTCGCGCGCGCTCAGTGCGCCGACGTCGACGCCTACGCCTATCTGGACGACGACGCGTATCCACCGCCGCAATGGCTTGACGAAGCAGCGCGCGTGCTCGCCGAAACACCGCAGGCAGCGGGCGTCGGCGGGCCAGGACTTGAGCCCGACGATCAGCTCTTTTGGGAGCGCGTCAGCGCGCGTGCGTTGGAAGCGCACGCAGGCAGCGGCCCATTACGCTTCCGCTTCGTGCGCGAAGCGCCGCGCGATTGTGACGATTACCCAGCGTTCGATCTGATCGTGCGCAAAGAATGGCTCGATCGCGCCGGCGGCTGGGCGACGAACTGGTACGGCGGGGAAGACAGCCATCTATGCGCGCGGCTTGCTCGAGTCGGCGGCCTTATCCGGTATGACCCTCGGCCATATGTCTTCCACTATCGCCGAGCGCTGTGGCCGAATCATGCGTGGCAGATCTGGAATATCGGTCGCTCGCGCGGCTGTCTCGTGCGCGTCGGCGACCCACTCTCGCGCCGGCTCGTATTCGCGGCTCCCGCAGCGCTGATCGCGGCGGCGCTCGCCTCCCTGGGCGCAGGCGTTTTTCTGGGGACGGGAGGGCTCGCGGTCGCTGCCGCCGCCGCTCTCATCTATATGACCGCAGCGATCGCCCCGCAGATGGAAGTGCGCCGCTGGAGGGA
>JAFAKE010000046.1 GCA_019235715.1 Vulcanimicrobiota bacterium | reverse complement strand
TTCATTTCGTACGATCAGGCCGCAGCCTGGGGTGCAGGCTTAGACGGTTCGCCGGTGTACGCGCAGATCGGCGGTCAGTTCGAGCCGACCGTGCTCTTTGTTCCCGTGCGCCGCTGGTCAGATGGTTCGCCTGCACCACCCCCGGCTGATTTGCACACCCATCAGCACTGACCAGCGGCGCAACCGGCCGGCGCCAAATCACGGTTAAGTAGAGGGTTGCGCTGCCGACCTGGCAGGCCACATACCGTTCCGTGCAAAAAGCAGCCTACTAAGGGGGTGCTTGCCAATGAGAATTGGTTTTGTATTTGCAATTGCCGCCACGCTTGCTTTTACGGCGTGCACCGGCAACAGCCAAAACGGTTCAGAGAACTCACCCGCTCCTGCAGAGAGCACGAACGCCATGAGCGGTATGGCGACGGCTGCTTCAAACGCGGGTAAAGCGGTCACTGGTGCAGCGGGCGCTGTGGCGAAAACAGCAGCAGGCGCTGCGGGTGGCATGGCGCAGATGGCACCGCACACACAGAGCTATGCGCTCAAGGCACAAAATGGTTCAGGTGAAAATGGCAAAGTGACGCTCGCCGGCACGGGCAGCAAAACAACCGTCACCATTTCGCTTGCTGGTGAAAATACAACTGGGAAACAACCGGCGCACATTCACATCGGACCATGTTCCAAGCTCGGCGCGGTGAAGTATCCGTTGTCCGACGTCGTTTTGGGCAAGTCTGTCACCGTCGTTAGTGCCCCGCTCGCGGCGCTTACCGGTGGCACGCTTGCAGTAAACGTTCATGAGAGCGCCGCCAATCTCGCCAAATACGTATCGTGCGGCGATCTCACCAAGGCGAACATGAAATAGCCCAACGGCTATCGCAAAGGCAAAAGGAGCGGCATGAACTGCCGCTCCTTCCCGTTAGGCGCTAGCGGTCTGGACGGCGTGCGGTGATGTAGCCAAAGCGACGGCATCGGAAAGCGTGAACGTTCGAGACTTTCGCGACGGCAGCGTCGGGGTCCACGACGGATCGGCAGAGCGAAAAGAAGTCGGATCTGCATCGATAAGGCCAACAAGCGTTTCGGCCACGATACGCCCACCAACCGGACCCAAGTGCTCGCCGGCGTGCCGTACTTCAGCTTCTTTGAGTATGTAGTACCATAACGGCGTCTCGCTCTTCCAGCCAAAGTCGGCCAAACCGGCTTCCTCGGAGCTGAGCGGCTCGGCGCCGATATGCCTCGCGATCGTTTCGCCCGACGGCAGATTCAGGGCCCGAGCGCGCAAAAGGTCCCGACAAGCAAGTGAATGGTACTCTTGCCGTGGAGCAGGCCCGACAATGGCTTCAGGCAAGTCGATAAGCGTGTGGGGCAAGTGCGGTCCTATGCGCTTGGTCAGCTGCGGCAAAACCGCACCATCTAATGGAAGGAAGTATTTCCAGTCGACGGCTCTTGCGGTTGGTATTGGCTGGCCGCCGGCGAGATCGGGGAAGATCGGCGCCGAAGCAGATGCGTTGAGCCGGTACTTGAGGCGGACCTGGCTGTGCCCAAACCGGAAGGCGGCATCGGCAAACTCGACCGGGATAAACGGCTGACTGGATCGTGGTCGAAAGTAGCGCGGTCCGTCGGACAAGATATCGCGCATGAGTGGCTCCCCGACCGTGAGCGGGAGGTACTCATGCAGCGCCACCCATTGTAGGTGCCAGCGCAGATTTCTTTGTGCTTGAGAAAAGGCTTCGCTTGGCGCGACGCCCTCAGTCCGTAGGTGGTCCACGATGCGATTGTGCAGCTTGAGCATCGTGAGGTGGAGCTGTGATATGATGCCGTGTACGTCGTTCCGCGGGTCGCCGATGATCGCTTTCCCTTGCGGATTGCGGAGCACGTCGATGGCATTGCCATTTTCGGTTGCACCAAGCAAGAACTTGTCCGGATCTTCCATGTCGTACATATACGGCGCACCCGAGGGTCCCGCATCGTAGAGCGATTCGAAGTCAAGCCTCGGCGTCCGAAAATTATGGATCGCGCGCATGCTTGCGTGATGCTTCAGGAGACTTCGATCCGCGGTGAGATCGTGAGCGATCATATGGCCGAACATGGTGTGGCCGGCAGCAATACGCGGATTGTCGTTTGCAGCGTCGTCGGCGAGCGCGTCGATTGCCGCTCCGGCGCGCCCGAGCGCTAGTAAGTCATTCTCGTCGCACACCAGCCCCGGCAAATCGGGAAAGAGCCGACCATATTTACCGCCGGCGCCCGACGATAAATCGTGTATGAGGTCGATGTGCAGCACGCAACTTTGCACAGCCATGGGCCGCTGGGTTTAGCGGGTCCTACAAACGATTCCCGCACTCGAGAAACCGGATCGGACTCAATCCTCGTTCATCAACTAAAAAAGGCGGCCGCCTGCATGGGTACAAGCGGCCGCCGATCTTGTTTGAAGGAGCGTCTATCCGGCAGGCGCGCCTCCGGTGCATATCTGTAGGCTCTCGGCGCCGTTGATCATGAACGACGTGCCATTGTAGAAGTCAAAGCCGCGATTGACGGGAACGCCGTCGATCAGATAGCCGATTTGATCGGGTGC
>JAFAKE010000097.1 GCA_019235715.1 Vulcanimicrobiota bacterium | reverse complement strand
CGGCAACCACGATAAGACGGTGCAAATCGCCAACGGCGTGCTGGGCAACACGAGCGTCGTGTACTGCTCCGGCGCAGGCATCAGCAGCCAGCCGTAGTCCCACGCCCCGGGGTCCATAACAAAGCGGGGCGCCCGGGGCCGGGCGTCCCCTGGCTTTTCCCAGGGAAGTCTCAGGGTGTGTGCGACGTGGCACCGTCTAGACCCTAATACCCGTGGGCATTAAGTGCTACGAAAGCATAAAACCCGGCGCGCGACGCACGACGCGAAGATGGGCCTTCGCGGCGCGCGGCCGTCTGTGGAAGCGGCGGTCTAACGGGACTCCAGCTAGTGACATCATGAGAGGAATAATTCCTGTGAAGAGACTGCAAAAGGGTTTCACGCTGATCGAGCTGATGATCGTCATCGCGATCATCGCGATCTTGGCGGCGATCCTCATTCCGAACTTCCTGCACGCGCGCGCCGAGTCGCAGACCTCCGCGTGTGAAGGCAACGAGAAGCAGATCGCGACGGCCCTCGAGGAGTACGCGGTCGACCACGCGGGCACGTATCCGGCATCGAACCCGGTCAACGCCGCGCTGTTCGGCGGTGCGAATAACCCGTACATGAGCAACGCACCGGCCGATCCCGTAACCCCTGCCGCGACGTATAATTTCGTGAACCCGGCTGCGGCGTTCTGCAATGCGACGGCGGCGAACTCATACGACATCACTGACAACGGCAACCACGATAAGACGGTGCAAATCGCCAACGGCGTGCTGGGCAACACGAGCGTCGTGTACTGCTCCGGCGCAGGCATCAGCAGCCAGCCGTAAGCTCGGTCACACCACGCGAACTCAGCAGGCCGGAGTGCGTTCTCCGGCCTGTTTCGCAGTCTGGCGGGACAGAGCAAAGGGCATAGCAATGTGTGTGAGGAGTCGTAAGAGCCTTCGAGGGTTCACATTGATCGAGCTGATGATCGTCATCGCGATCATCGCCGTGTTGGCCGCGATCCTCATCCCGAACTTCTTGCATGCGCGCGCTGAGAGCCAAACCACCGCATGCGAAGGCAACGAAAAACAGATCGCGACTTCTTTAGAGGAATACGCCGTCGATACGGGTGGGATCTATCCGGCGAGCGGCGTTGTGACGCCGGCGCTTTTCGGCGCGAATCCGTATATGAACACCACGCCGACCGATCCGGTGAGCGGCGCGCAATACCACCTCACGAATCCCGCTGCCGCCTTTTGCAACTCGACCGCGGCGAACTCATACGACGTCACCGACGGTGGCCAGCACGATAAGACCGTGCAGATCGCGAACGGCACCCTCGGCGATACGAGCGTCGTGTACTGCTCGGGCGCAGGCCTCACAAGCCAGCCGTAGCAACGCTCGTTTGACGCGCGAGGGATGACACGCTGAACCTGCTCTTTCCGATCGTAGCCGGTGCATTCGGCCTGGTCTTCGGCTCGTTTCTCAACGTCGTCATCTACCGGCTGCCGCGCGGCGAATCGCTCGCGTTTCCGGGTTCGCATTGTCCTGCATGCGGTCATCCGCTTGCCGCGCTTGACAACATTCCGCTTTTCAGTTGGCTGGCGTTGGGCGCACGCTGCCGGTACTGCGGCCGGCAGATTTCGGCGCGCTATCCGCTGGTCGAGGCGCTCACTGCAGCGGTTTTCGTCGTGGCGGCCGCTGAGTTCAACTGGACCTTCGCATTCGCCGCGGCGTGCATTCTCGGCATGGTCCTCGTGACGATCGCGTTCATCGACCTCGAGCATCTGCTCGTGTTGGATGTGACGACGATCACAGGCGCGGTGTTGGGAGTCGCGCTCGCGCTCGCGATGCACCGTATCGTCGACGCGCTCGAGGGCGCGGCATGTGCGGGAGCGATCCTCGGCGCGATCTACCTGCTGACGCGCGGAGCGGGCATGGGCCTCGGCGACGTCAAGCTCGCGGCGATGATCGGCCTCTTCATCGGCTATCCGTTGGCGCTGTGGACGACCGCCGCGTCGTTCATCATCGGCGCGCTGCTTATCGTTCCGGTGCTCGCAACGCGCAGCAGAGGCCGTCGGGACGCGCTGCCCTTCGGGCCATTCCTCGTGATCGCGGCTTTGCTCGCGACGTTCGCACCGCTGGTGTTGGCCGCGCCCTACGACGCGTACCGCGCACTTTTCAACGGCTGACTCAAGCCGAAGGCACTCCTGCCGATATCCTTGGGTGAGGCGGTAGGATACGTGCAACGAACCACAGACAAACCTCTAGATGCAGCGCTCCTCAAGAAGGTGCCGCTCTTCGCTGAATTTTCCGAGGACGATCGTGCGGCAGTAGCCGGATTGATGATCTCGCGTCATTATCCAAAGCACGCGGTTCTCGTCTATGAGGGCGACCCCGGCGACGCACTCTTCATCGTCGTGAACGGCAACGTCGCGGTGACGCGCGTGAGCAACGACGGCAAGGAGACCATCCTCACGATCTTGCGCGAGGGCGACTTCTTCGGCGAGATGGGCGTGCTTGACGGGTCACCGCGTTCGGCGACGATCAAGTCGCTGCGCGACGTCGACGTCGCGATCTTGCCGCGCAAAGACTTCCTCGATCTGCTCGCAAAAAGCCCGGCGATGAGCCTCAGCCTCGTGCTCGCGCTCTCCTCGCGCCTGCGAGAGACGAACCAGGCCATCCAGGCCGCCGCCTACCAGGACATCCGCACGCGGCTGGCATCCCTGCTCATCCATCTCTCCAAGAACTTCGGCGAGCCCGTCGAGAACGGCACGCGGCTCACGCTGCGTTTGACCAATCAAGAGATGGCGAACATGATCGGAACGACGCGCGAAACCGTCAACCGCATGCTGAACCGCTATTGGGATGAGAAGCTCATCGATATGCGCACGGCCAATATCGTCATAACGGACATGGCCAAACTCAAGACGATCGTGAGTTGACCTGCGGATAGGCGCAAAAAGAGCTGGCTGCGATGGCGTCCCCGCACAGGGGACGTCTTGCTTTGCGGGGCAGGCCAAGGGCGAATGAATGTTCTAAACCCGCGTCCCGGGCTCGCCGATGATGAAGACGTGAGGCCTTTTTCCCGGATGGGCCTTGCACGTTGTCGCTTCGGAATCTCGTGGGATTGGATAGGACGGCCATGTCGTTCCTCAGTCGGTTGTTCTCCCGCGGCGCGAGTCATCACATCGGAATCGATTTCGGTTCAGCCGAGATCAAAGCGGTGCAAGTAAGCCAAGGCGCACGCGGTCCGATGCTCGAGCATGTGTATCGTTTACCAACGCCGATCAGTGCGATCAAAGACGGCATCGTCGTCGATCCGCCGGCTGTCGGCGACACGCTGCGCCAATTGATCACGGACGGTGCATTCACTGCGCGTCGCGTCGTCACGTCGGTGACCGGCCCGACCGTCGTCGTGCGACAAGTGACGATGCCGGTCATGAGCGAGCGCGAACTTCTCGAATCGACGAAATACGAAGCGGAGCGCTTCTTGCCATACTCGGTCGAGGAAGCGCAGATCGACGCGAAGATCCTCGGGCGTTCTGAAGACGGCCAGAACATGGACGTTCTCATCGTGGCCGCGCAAAAAGAGCTCGTGCTTTCGCAATTGTCATCGTTGCAAGCCGCGGGCTTGCAAGCCAGCGTCGTCGAGATCGAGCCGTTCGCGATGGTGCGTGGCATGTTGGCGCCAGAAGATCCGGCGTTCGAACAGAACATCGCGATCATCAACATCGGAGCCTCGTCGACGAGCATCAACGTCACCAAGGGCGGTTTCGTGCCGTTCACGCGTTACGTGCCGATCGGCGGCGACGCGATGACCAAAGCCATCGCCAGCGGCATGAACATCTCGCCGGACGAAGCCGAGAAGATGAAGCGCGAGAAAGCCGCGATCATCACGCAAGGCTCGACCGAACCGGTCGCACCGACGGTCACGCGTCTGTTCAACATCATCACGCCACCGCTCACGGAGCTCGTGTCGGAGATCCACAAGTCGCTTGATTACTTCCGGACCCGGTTCCGCGGAGAGATCATTGAATCGGTGATCCTCGGCGGCGGGTCGGCGCGGTTGGCGAACATCGATTCATTCTTGAGCCAAGAGCTCGGACTGCCGGTCGTCGTCGCAGATCCGCTGGAGCGAGTCGCGTACAACGCGGTCGACTTCCCTGCGGAGTACCTGCGCGACATGGCGCCGGCGCTCATCGTCGCGGCGGGGCTGGCGCGGCGAGATGTCGCGGAAGCAGGGCGTGCCGCATGAGAAAAGAGACCGTCGTGTCACAAGGTGAGCGCCCATGTTGAACATCAACCTTCTCCCGTCATCACAGCGCCCGACCGTCGTCATATTCGACCGCACGCTGGCGATCGGATTGACGCTGATCGCGGTCGAGCTGCTGGCGATCCTCGGCTTCTCGATCTACGAGAACCGCGTGATCAGCGATCTGAATAACCAGTACGCCGATATTTCGCAGCGCGTGATCGTCGAGCAGCAGGCCGTGAAGGAAGTCGACGACCTGCGCGATCAGGCGGCGCAGCTGCAGCAAAAAGCCGAGCTGCTCGAGCGCATCAAAGAGAGCCCGCTGCAGCTGGCCGAGATCCTGACGGACCTGCGCTATCAGGACCCGCGCGGCCTGTGGTTCATCCAACTCACGATCAATCACAGCACTGCCGGCGGCTCCGTGTCGATCCAAGGCAAGACCTCGACCTACCGCGACGTCGCCGACATGATGTTGAATCTGGACAGCTCGCGGCTCTTCGGCAATGCGACGCTGAACAGCGCGACGCAGCAGGTCGATAAAGGCCAAGCGAAACCAGGCGGCATCGGCTTCACCATGAGCGGGCAGCTCAGCCCGGCGGTGGTCGGCCAATGAATCTGCAGCTTTCGACTCTCAACCGTATCCTGATCATCGGCGGCCTTTTCTTCATCATCGCGCTGCTCGGGTTTTTCTTCGTCGTGCAGCCCAAGAAGCAACAGGAGTCGGTCACGCGTGCACAGATCGCCGACATGCAGGCGCAGTACGACAACCTGAAGCGCGTGGCCGATCAAAAGCCGCTGTATCTCGCCTTTACGGACCAGGTGCGCAAGCGGCTGAAGGGCGTTGAAGTGACGGCGGATCCGCGCCTCTACATACCATCGTTCCTCAAGCAGGTCGAGGATCTCGCAGGCCGCGACGGACTGATCGTCACCAGCGTGACGCCGCAGGCCACGCCGAGCCCGTCGCCGGCGCCGAGCGGCGCGCCTTCGCCAGGACCAGCGCATCCGCCGAATCTGCCGGGCCCGCTCGCGCAGCCGTTCAACCAAGTCGCGCGCGGCGTCGGCGTGCAAAATCCGACGACGACCGGCGAAACGGCTGAGGCATCGCCGCGACCCGGCGTGACACCGGCACCCGGTGCGACCGGCCCCACGCCGGCGCCCCAAGCCTCGCTCAGCCCGGAGCGCGCGGCCGCGCTCGCATACCTCAATCAATCGTTTTCACAGGTGCCGGTCAACATGGAATTCGACGGTCGCTATGAGAACCTCGAACGGTTCTTGCGCGACCTGGCGAAATTCCAAAAGCTGATCGGCGTGGGCGACATGACGATCGGCGTCAACGGCAACAGCGACGTGGGTGAAAGCCCGCATCTCAAAATCTCATTGCCGCTGATCGCGTACGAGCTCAGTTCCAACGCGGCGCCAAGCGGCCCGCTGATCCTCCCGACACCGACGCCGAAACCGGGAGGGAAACGATGAGACACTATCATCCGCTCGCGATATCTCTTGCGGCCGCGCTGCTTGCGTCATGCGGCACGCCGCCGCCGCCGGCGCAAGGGCCGGTAAAAGTCAGCGTGCACACGGATGTCGGTCCGCCGCCTGCGGTGTCGACGCCCGTGCCGATCGTCGTCGCCAAGTCCAATCCGAACGCCGGGCGCTCGGACCCGTTCGCCGTGCTCGTGAGCAACACGGCACGTGTGGTTCCGCAGCGCGTCGCGACCAACCGGTTCCCGCGCATCCCAACGCTTCCAGGATTCGAAGGCGCTCCGAATGGTTCCAAAGGCGCGTCGGTCTGGGATGGCGTTCGTGTCAGCGGCATCGTTCAAGCCAACGGCTATTCTGCGATCATCGAAGCGGACGGCAAGTCGTACGTCGCCCGCCAGGGCGATTCGATAGCCGGCAAATTCCGCGTCGTGGCCATCGGGCCCGGATTCGTCACGCTTTCATCCGCTGAAGGCGTGCGCAACTTCTCGCTAGGGGGTTAAACCATGCAAGGGCACTATCGGTCGATCGCGACCTGGTTGACGGGAGGGCTGCTGGCGACGTGCTGGCTGGCCTTCGCTGCGCCGATCGCAGCGGCGACTAATGCGGTCACCGATGTCCACTATGGATCGGTGGACGGGGCATTTAAGGTCACGGTCATCGCCAGCGCGCCGGTGTCGACGCAAGTCCACAAGTACTCGGTCGACTCCGCAAGCGGCGTCCAAGACCTTGTCGTGGACGTGACGCCGGCATCATACGACGGCCGCACGAAAGTCATCGCGTTTTCGGATGGCCCGATCCGCCAGGTCCGCGTCGGGCAGCTCTCGGAGTCGCCGGCCGTCATGCGCCTTGTGGTCGAATCCACAGGTCCGGCCAAATATGATCTCAACCACAGCGATGGAGATAAGGCGTTGACGCTCGCGCTGAACACGGCGCAGCAAGGACATGCGCTCGATCCCGATGCGGCGGCAGCAGCCGCGCGCGCGGCAGGGCAGCGCCAGACTCAAGAGATCGCAGAGGGCGCATCGCAGTCGCAGCCTTCACAGCAAACTCCACAGCACACGGCGGCAGCGCCCGCGCCGAAGCCGCAGGTGGTCGCGGCCGCAAAACCGGTCGTTCATCCGGCGCCGGAAGTCGTGTCCGCCGCGACGCCCAATCCGTGGCTGCCGGGCGGCAAGTACTACTGCAAAGTGCCGGGCACGCATACGCGCTCCACATCGGCCGTGGCGCCGTCGATGGCGGGTCCTTCGTTCCCAGCCGCGCCGTCGGCGAATGCCGGCATCGCATCGCATCCCGCGGGCACCGTCAACCTTGACATCAAGAACGGCGATCTGCTCGACGTCATCAAGCTGCTCGCCCAGGAGAGCGGCCAGAACATCGTCGCCACGCAGAACGTCAAAGGAACGACCACGATCAGCCTGCACGACGTGCCCTTGCGCGAGGCGCTCGATCTCATCGTGCGCACGAACGGACTTGAGTACCGGCAAGTCGGCAACATCTACGTCGTGGGCACCCCGGATGAGCTGGCCAAGCAGTTCGGTTCGGCAGGCGTCGCCGCGCAGACGGTGGCGTTTCCGATACGGTATGCGACGCCGGCCGACCTCGCCAAACAGCTGAGCACAGTATTGCCGGCGGGTGCGTTTTCGATCGACCCGCGCACGGACACGCTGCTGGTCACCGGTGCGCCGGAGGTCATCCAAAGCGCTCGCAACTTCATGGCGCTCGAGGACATACCGGCGCCGCAGGTCGTGTTCGAAGTCAAAGTGCTCGACGTCACCAAGAACAACGACACCCAGAACGTCGGCATCAGCTGGACGGGATCGAGCGCGCTCGGATTGTTCGAGAACTGTCTGACGTGCGGAGCGTTCCAGACCCAGGTACCGCCGGTGCAGAGCGGCAATCCGATCCCATTCCAGCCGTTCACGCGCAACGCGCTGTTCATCCAAGCGACGATCAACTATCTGCTGACGCATAACCAAGCATCGCTGCTTGCAAATCCGCGAGTGGAAGCGCTCGACAATCAGCAGGCAAAGATCCTCGTCGGCCAGACGTATCCGATCGTGTACTATTCCTCGCAGGCAGGCCAGTTCCAGGTCAACTACATCGACATCGGCGTGATCCTGCAGGTGACCCCGGTCGTGAACACAGACGGCTACGTCACGACGACGCTGCACGTCGAGCGCTCGAACATCCAGAGCATCATCGCCGGCCAGTATCCATTGCTGGACAACCGCAAGATCGACTCGATCTTGCGCGTGAAGGACGGCGACACGATCGTCATGGGCGGTCTTGTCCAAGACGACACGACCAAGACGATCAACAAGGTGCCGCTGCTCGGAGATATCCCGGTCGTCGGCGCGCTCTTCAAGAACGTCGAGGCGACGAAGATCCACAGCGAGATCGTCTTCCTCATCACTCCGCACATAGTGCCGGAGCACTGACGGACGCGCGGGGGCGGCTGCGGCCGCTCCCGTATCTTTTGCCGGCAGCATGATTCGCTATCTGACGGCGGGAGAGTCACACGGACCCGCGTTGATCGGCATTCTCGATGGAGCGCCCGCCGGGTTGCGCGTCGATGCGACTGCGCTCGGACAGGAAGTGGCGCGCCGCCAACTCGGCCATGGCCGGGGCGGGCGCATGAAGATCGAGGCCGACGAAGTCGAATTCGTCGCCGGATTGCGCGGGGGTGTGACGTTGGGGTCGCCCATCGCGCTGCTCATCCGCAACAGGGACTACGAGAACGTCCGCGCGCTGATGGATCCGCTGGCCGGCGCCGGGCCGCCGATCACGCGGCCGCGCCCGGGCCACGCGGATTACGCCGGCGCTCTCAAGTATCGCCACCGCGATCTGCGCAACGTGCTCGAGCGCGCGAGCGCACGCGAGACGGCGATGAGAGTCGCGCTTGGAGCCCTTGCGCGCCAGTATCTAGCTGTGTTCGGCGTCACAGTTCTTGGATTCGTCCAACAGATCGGCGACGTGAGCGCGCGCACGGAAGCGGAGGAGCCCGATAAAGAGAGTATAGAGAGGTCACCCGTGCGCTGCCCCGACGCGGAAGCGTCTGCGCGCATGGTCGCGCGTATCGATGCCGCGAAAAGCGAAGGCGATACGCTCGGCGGTGTCTTCGAGGTCCGCGCGCTGCACATGCCCGTCGGCATCGGCAGCAACCGCCAGCCGTCGGAGCGGCTGGATGCGCGGATCGCAGCGGCGCTGATGAGCATCCAAACCGCCAAGGCGGTTGAGTTCGGCAGCATCGCGGCCGACCTGGTCGGAAGCCGCTCGCACGACACATTCGAGCGTCAGGACGACGAGGTGGTGCGCGGCAGCAACCGCGCCGGCGGCATCGAAGGCGGGATGAGCAATGGCGCGGATATCGTGGTCCGCGTCAAGGTCAAGCCGATCGCCACATTGATGCGGCCGCTGGCATCGGTTGATCTCGCGACAGGCGCTGCGGCGCCCGCCGCGGTCGTGCGCAGCGATGTCTGCGCGGTGCCGGCTGCATCGGTGATCGGCGAGGCGATGGTGTGCCTCGCGCTTGCGGAGGCGTTCTCCGAGAAATACGGAGGCGATTCCGTCGCAGAAGTACGGGAACATTTCGAAGCGTCGCAACTGGGAGCGGCGCGCGTGTTCGGTGAGAAGAAGCCGACGAGCTCGCTTGACTGAAGTAGAGAAGGCGTGCATCGTGGCAGATCCAGGTGAGCATGTGAGCGCAGCCGACGCGGGCGCGAACGCCGCGGCGAGCGCCGCCGCGTTCCTGGACGAAGCACGCGAGAAGATCAAAAACGACGACGCGCCGGGTGCGCTCATCTGTCTGCGCACGGTGGCCGGTCTTGCCGGCGCGCCAGCCGAGGCGCTCATCGACGCGGCCAAGCTGCTCGCGCAAAACGGCGATACTGAAACAGCGATCAACGCCTATATCGTCGCCGGCAACGCATACCTCGGGCAGCGCAAGGAATATCAAAAGGCCCGTCAAGCATTTCAGGCAGCGCATGGGCTGGACGTGCACAATCTCGACGTCATCTACATGCTCGGCCAAGCCGACGTCGAGGACGGCCGCCTCCAAGACGGGCTCGCCAAATTCATCGACGTGCTGCGCAAGTCCAATCTCAAGCACCTTCAGGCTTTATTCGCCGCCGGCTGCATCTACCAGCAAAATGGCCAGTTCGACCAAGCGATGCTGGCCTTCAAAAAAGTGCTCGACCGCGACAAAGATCACGTACAAGCGACGGTGCGCATCGGCCAGCTGTATCAGAGCAAAGAGCTGATGGCCGACGCGATCGGCTTTTACATCCAAGCCGCGCAGCTCGCGCGCGAATGCCAGCATTGGAGCAGCGCGCGCCAGATCGCGACGATGGTTCTCGCGATCGACGCACAGAACCAAAAAGCGCGCATTCTGCTCGACGAGCTTGACGAACAGGGCCACGGCGCGGATGAGGTCGGCCCCGCAGAACCGATCGCGCCTCCGTTAGGACCGCCGGCCGCTGCGCAGCGCCACACGCCGGAGGGCGCGAAGCACGCGAGACCAGCGGTACCGGCGGCGGTGCAAAAACCGCTCGAACGGGTCGCGGCATCGGCCACGAGCAAACCGAGCGCCAACGCCGACAAACGGCCCGACGAGGCCGCTGTTTCTGCGCGGGCGCAGGCGCAAGCCCCGCAGCCGGTGCCGGCAAAGCCCGTGACGCCGCCGCTTGTCGCGCAGGTCGCCGCCAAACAGAGTCCGCCGCGCGCCGAAGCGGCACAACCAAGCAAACCGGAGGCCGCCAAACAACCGGCCGCGGCCGAATCGGCGCCGTCGGGGTCCCCGGCAGACGTCGATCGCGCTCGCCAGATGTTGTCGGCGATCGAAGCGCAACGCCAGGCGGCTCAACAAGATCTCCAGCTATTGCTGCAGACGCGAAGCGAACTGCAGAAAGCGCTCGCGGAGCAACGGACGCTTCTTGAGACTGCCACGATGCGCAAGTCCGATCTCGACGTGCAACTCGAGTCAGCGCAGGCAAAACTCGTCCAGGCTCAGGCTGCCGGCGCAGAAGCGGCGGCCCAATCGGGTGACGACAAGCAGCAGATGGTCGCGCTTGCCGCCGAGCGCGCTGCACTCGAGGCTGCGCTGCGATCTCTGAAGGCCGAGGCAGAAGAATTAGGCGCGCAAAAACTCGCCCAAGAGGCAGCATTGCGCGAAGTTTCGCTGTTGCGCGACCAGACCGCGGCCGAGGTTTCGGCGCTGACGGCGAAGATGCAGGACGCCAAGAGGCTGACCGACGAGCTCGAAGCCATGCGTTCGGCCGCGGGCGATGCGCAGGCGCAGGCGGCGCAAGCCCAAACGATCAGCGCCGAGCTCATAGCGCTTGAGGACAGGCGCTCGAAGTTGCAAGACGAGATCGGCAGCGCCCAACAAGCGCTCGCCGATCTGCGCGCGCAGATAGAGCAAGCGACGACCGATGCGGCCGAGGCTGCTGCCGCGCGCGACAAAGCGCGGGCGGAGGCCGAAGAACTTGATGCACGCGTGCAGCAGCTTTCGGCTGCAGCGGCCAGCATCGCGCAGATCGAACCGCCCAAGCCCGGTGGCCCGACGACGCCCATGCCGCCCAGTCAGGAGCCGCCGCAAAGCGCGCACGCGGTGGCGGCCGCGCAACTCGCCGCCGGTGAGTACGAGAAGGCGGCTGAATCATACCGGCAGGCGCTTGAGGCCGATCCACAGGACGCAGCCGCTGCATATCAGGCAGGCGCGCTGCTTGCCGAGCACGGCGGCGACTTGGAGAGCGCCGAGCGCCTACTCGCCCAAGCCGCAGAGCTACGGCCCGAACATGCGGCAACACGCTACGAACTCGCGCTCGTCAAGGCGCGCCGCGGCAATGTGGTCGAGGGCGCCGAGATGCTGACGTCGATGGTGCGCAGCGACGCGAACAACGCGGATTTCATCGACCAGTTCATCGAGCGTCTGGAAAAAGATGCGGCGTCCGGCGGCATCGCCGCGAAATACCGCTTAGGCCTTGCCTATCGCGAGCTTGGACGCATCGAAGAGGCGCTCGTCGCGCTGCAGGCGATTCAGCACGAACCCGAGATGGTTGTGCCCTGCCTGATCGCGATCGGCGCGTGCCTGCGGCGTCAAGGGCTCGACGGCGCGGCGGCAAAGCGCTTCGCAAAGGCGATCGAGACTCCGGGGTACGCGGAACCTCTCTACTTAGAGGCGCTGTACAACCTGGGCGAGCTGTACGAGGCGAAAGGCACGCAGGAGTCGCTGGCGCTCGCGCTCTCCTCGTTTGAGGAGCTCTATGCGCGCGACCTCACGTACCGCGACATCGGCGAGCGCGTGCGCGTGGTCAAAACAAATCTGAGCTCCGCAGAACGCCAAAAGGTCAAGCGCCTTCCGACGCGCGTCGCGGACAGTCAGGGCAATCAATGAGACGACGCAGCGGCGCTGCAGATCTGCGCAAGAAAGCACAAGACCGCCACCGCCGCAAGGGGCTTACCGAGGCGGCACAGCTGTATGCGGAAGCGGCGCACGCGTACCAGGCGGAGGGCGATGCAGACGATGCGATCGCGATGCTGAGCGACGCGCTGTCTGCGGGCGGGCAACACAATGACGCGAGCCTGCACCAGCAGCGCGAGCTGCGCCGCCTGCTGGCGGGCCTACTCGCGCGCGAGCGGCGAACCGGCGACGCGATCGGCGAATACGAAGAGCTTCTCAAGAGCGGCACCCCCGATTCGCAATCGCTTCAGGCGCTCGCTCAGCTCTACGTGGTGGTCGGCAAAACGAATCTGGCGATCGAGCGGTTGCGCCGGGCGATCGACCGCAGCATCGCCGAAGGCGAGATCACTGAGGCGGCGCGCGCCGCAGGGCGCATCGCCGAGCTTATGCCTGACTCCGTCGAAGCCGCCAACCAGCATGCTGCGTTGCTGCGCAACATCGGCGACGAGGGCTTGCTTCCCGTGCTGGAGCGCCTCGCAGTCATGCACCGGGCCGCCGAAAAGCTTTCATCGGAAGTGGCGGTGTGCCGCGAGATGCTGACCCTGGCACCGGGCCGCGACGACGTGAAAAAGCAGCTGGCAAGCCTCTACACGCGAATCTTAGAGATGGACCCTCATGATGACGATGCATGGCAGGGTTTGCGCGTGCTTGACCCCGATCTGGCGGAGCAAATCGCGGTGCTGTTGATGGACGAGCTCCACGAAGCCCGTCCGCGTTCAAAAGCCGGCTAGATCCGTGCCCTCGTTGCGGGACTCGACGGACGGGCGGCAGAAACCCGTTCCTTAGTGTACGCCAAGCGCAAGAAGCCGTTCTCGACGCTGCAGTTTACCGTGACCGTTATTCTGGTCGCGATGCTCTTCGTGCTCGCGCTTGCCGCCATCACGCGCGAAGCGGTCGGCGAACCGGTGGTTCCGCCGGAGGTCATCTCCCTTTTCCGCAAGACCCCGCCCGCTTTGCCGCAGGGCTTCACCTACGACTTCGAGGTCCTCGACCCGGCGACGCAGCGGCCGATAGCGACGTTGCCCACCGACGGACCCGTCGAGCTGCGGCTCGCCATCACCAATGCATCGGCGCTTCCCGACACCCTGGATTTTCCGACGTCGATGCAGTACGAATTCATCGTGCGCCGTGTCGGCTCGTTTCTGGGCGGCCTTTTCGTGTTTCCGCTTGAAGTGTGGCGTTCTTCGTACTTCCATAACATCGCGCATAAGCCGTCGACCTTGATGTTCGCGCCGGGCGAGACGAAGGTGTTCACATCGCTGTGGGACTTTCATCCGACCGGTACGCTCGAGGCTCCGGCCGGCGACTATCGCATCATCGCGAAGTTCTACGGCGCCACGTTCCCGATCCGGATCCAAAAACCGTAGCTGTTGCGATGAACGTCGCGCTCACCGGCTTCATGGGTGCCGGGAAGAGCACGGTCGGCCGTCGGCTCGCGCGCATGCTCGATCTGCGCTTTGTCGACCTCGATGCGGAGATCGCGCGTGCGCACGGTCCTATCCCCGAAATTTTCGCGCGTGAGGGCGAGGCGCAGTTCCGTCGTTGGGAGCATGAGTCGCTGGCACATCTGCTCGGAAACGCGGGCCAGGTGATCGCCGTCGGCGGCGGCGCGGTCCTCGATCCGGCTAACCGCGCGCTCCTGCGCAAAAACGCGTACGTCGTGCACCTGTCGATCTCGCCCGAGCATGCGTACCAACGCGTCGCTCACAGGACGCACCGTCCGGTTCTTGGTGAGGTGCCGACCCTCGAACGCGTCCGCGAACTTATGGCCGAGCGCGCAGACACGTACGCGGACAACGATTTTAGCATCGGCGTGGACGGGTCGTCAGCCGGAAGGATCGCCGGCGCCATCGCACGGTGGTACCGGAGTCGGGAAAGGGCCACGTGAGCGACGTCGTCCTCGATGGTCTCGACTATCCCGTTGTTTTCTGCGAGGACGCGGCGGCGTCACTGCCGCGGCTGATCGTGCGAGGACGGTCTGCGCCTCGGGCGCTGTTCATCGCAGACCGGCGGCTCGGGCCGCGCGCCCGCGCATGCGCGCTCGCGCTCACGCGGGCCGGTGCCCGGGTGATCGGCGTGCGCCTGTTGCGTGGCGGCGAGCGCTGCAAGTCTGTTGCATCATTAGATACGTTGTGGCAGCTGTTCGCCGCGCTGCGCGCCGACCGCAGCACCCTGGTCGTGGCGCTGGGCGGCGGCACGATCACCGATGTAGCCGGCTTTGCCGCGGCCACCTACATGCGGGGTCTGCCGTGGGCCGCGGTAGCGACGACGGTGCTGGGGATGGCCGATGCGGCGATCGGCGGAAAGACCGCGATCGATTTGGCCGCCGGCAAGAACCTCGCGGGGGCGTTCTGGCCGCCGCGCGCCGTCTTAGCGGACCTGAAGGCGTTAGGAACGCTGCCGCTGGTGCAACGGGCGACCGGTCTGGCGGAAATCGTCAAAGCCGCGATCGTCGGCGATCCTGCGCTGCTCGACGCCGTCGAGTCCTTTGACGCGGCGCGCGGCACCCAAGAATCGTGGGCGCAACTCATCGTTCGGGCGGCCGCGGTGAAGGTGAACCTCGTCGCGTCGGATCCGTACGATCGTGGGCCGCGTGCCGCGCTCAATCTCGGCCACACGGTCGGCCATGCGCTCGAGCACGTCGCAGCCGGACGTCTCAGCCATGGCGCCGCCGTCAGCGTCGGGCTGCGCGCTGCCGGACTGCTCGCCCTCGGCGCCGGCATGTACTCGGCGCAGGAACATGCGCGCGTCCTGCGCGCCCTTGCGCGCAGCGGACTTCCGCTATCATGGAGCGGCGCGCGACGCGTCGTCGCGGTCGAGAAAGCGCTCGCGCTCGACAAGAAGCGAGACGACGGCACAATACGATTCGTCCTACCGGAACGGCTTGGGTCGGTCAGGATCGGCGTGGCCGTCGAGCCATCGGTCTTGCGCACGGTCATCAAACAATGCGCAGCGCCGCCGCAAAGCGAAGAGTTCATGAAGTGAGCGATGTCATCTGCGTCGACGTCGTCGTCGACGTTCCCTCAAGTCAAGTCGATCGCGCGTACACCTATCGCACCACGTCTGACGAGCCGCCGCTCGGGGCTCGTGTGCGGGTTCCGTTTGGCGGGCGCACGGTCTCGGGGTGGGTCATCAGCCCGCCGAAGGCGATTGAGGGCGGCGATGGACAGCTCAAATCGATCGTCGCCGTGGAAGATGCAGCTCAGAGCTTTGGGCCGGTCGCCGTGCGGCTCGCGGCGTGGTTGCGCCGGCGCTATGCCTGTACGTTCCGCGAGGCCCTTGCCGCCGTCGCGCCACGCATACTCGCCGGCGGCGAGCGCGCGACGTTTTCATTCGTGAAGTCACCGCCTGCAGCCGATCGCCTCGCGACGATGCTGCACCGCGCGTTTGGCGCGCGTGCGTTCACCGTCATTGCGGCCTCTCGAGCCTGTGCCCGGGCGCGCATGCGTATGCCGGGCGCCCAGCTGAGCGTGCGGCTCGCAGCGCTCGTGCGGCAAGGCGTCGTCGAGCGCAGCGCGCGGCGCGCCGCGCGCGCTGCGAAAGCGCGCGCGCAGATGCAACGTGTCTTTCTGCTCGATGCGGCTGCGGCAAAGGGAAAGGTGCAGGCAAGGCTCGCTGCGGTGCTCGCGGAGAACGGCGGCCAGCTGTTGATAGCCGACGCCAAGCGACGAGCCGGTGCTTCCGGCGACGCCGTGAGGCGTGCGCAACGCGCGGGCGTCGTGCGGGTCCAGTCGGAGGAGCGCGGGCTCGAGGCCGCATCAGCGTCGGAGAAAGCGCCCGCGTTCGTAGCCACCGCGGAGCAGCGCGCTGCGATCGAGCGGTTGGACGCATTGGCAAAAGACGGCGGAGGCGTCGCCTTGCTGCACGGCGTCACCGGCTCGGGGAAGACCTTTGTATATTCACGCCTCGTCGACCGCGTGCGCAGCCGCGGTGGACGCGCGATCGTGCTCGTGCCCGAGATCGCATTGACGCCTCAGACCGCGGGCCGTTTCCAAGCGCTCTTCGGATCGCATGTCGGCGTGTTGCATAGCGGCCTTTCGGGCGGCGAGCGTGCGCGTGTCTGGGAAGATGCCGGCGCCGGCCGCATCGACATCGTCGTGGGCGCACGCTCTGCGGTATTCGCGCCGCTGCCCGATCTTTCGCTCATCGTCGTCGATGAGGAACACGAGCCATCGTACAAACAGGACGTCGCGCCGCGCTATGATGCGGCGGCGGTTGCGCGCGAGCGCATGGCCGGCGGTGGACTCGTCGTGCTCGGCAGCGCGACGCCAAGCCTCGAAAGCTACTGGGAAGCGGGCTGCGGCACGATCGCGTACGTGCCGATGCGCACGCGCGCGACGGCGGCGCCATTGCCGCCCGTCGAAATCGAGGACATGACCGGACAGGGTGCGCGAAGCGCCGGGAGCGCGATCGGACCCGCACTGCTCGCTGCGATGGAACAGACGATCGCGCGCGGTGAGAAAGTGCTCTTATTCGTGAACCGCCGCGGCTATGCGGGTTTGCTCCTGTGCCGCGCGTGCGGTTTTGCTCCCCGCTGCAAGCGCTGCGCTGTGTCCCTCGTCCTGCACACCGCCGACCACGCACTGCGCTGCCACGTTTGCGGCGATGCGTTTCGCGCACCGGCCACCTGTCCTAAGTGCGGCGCACCGGACCTGTTGCCGTATGGCTCCGGAACGCAGCGGGTCGAAGAGGAGATCCAGTTCGCATTGCCCGGCGCGCGCATCGTCCGGATGGATTCCGACACGACGGGTACGCGAGGCGCTCACGCGCGGTTGCTGGATCAGTTCGGCGGAGCCGCCAACGTCTTGGTCGGCACCCAGATGATCGCCAAAGGTCTGGATTTTCCGACTGTCACGCTGGTCGGGGTCGTGTCGGCGGATCTCGATCTGAACCGGCCCGACTTTCGCGCGGCCGAGCGCACCTTCGCGCTGCTCACGCAGGTCGCTGGCCGCGCGGGCCGGGCGATGCCGGGCAGCCGCGTGATCGTGCAGACGTATACGCCGGCGCATTACGCCGTGCGCATGGCGGCAGCGCACGATTATGAATCTTTTGCCCGCAAGGAGCTCGCCTTGCGCCGCGAGCTGCGCTACCCGCCTTTTGGACGCCTCGCGTACATCGGCGTCTCCGGCACCGATCTTCGTGCGACCGCGACGGAAGCGGACAAGATCGCGCAGGTCCTGCGACGCGACAGCGCAGGCGTAGAAGTGCTCGGGCCGGCTCCCGATCCGTTGCCAAAGGCGCGCGGCGAGCACCGTGCACGGATCGCGCTGAAATCGGCGACATTGGATGCGCTGCTCGATGCGTGCACGCTCGCACAATCGCTGCACCGCTCGCGCGAAACGCGCGTCACCACGGTCGTCGATCCGCGCTAGAAGGAAACTCCCAGTCCGGCCTGCAGGCCGCTCAGTGAGGAGGGCGACATGCTTTGGTTCGGATAGCCGACATAGTCGTAGCCGAGTTGGAGCAGTAGCCCGGCTTTGAGAGGACGCACGGCGATGCCGGCCTGCGCCGCGGAGATCGCCGCGCTCACGCCGGCCGTGCGCCCCGAAGGATAGTAGAAGAAGCTCGCGTAGGGAGCGATCGCGTGACGCAGATCCGGCATCAGCGCGATGCCGAGCCCGGCTGAATTCGCGGACGCGTTGCTGCTCGAGCGCTGCCACGACGCGTACCCGAGACCGAAGGCGAACACGCCGCCCCTAGGCATGTAGACCACGTTGCCTTCGCTGAGATTGACGACCGGCACGTCGCCGCCGTGCACGACATAATCGTGGAAACGCAGCGACGCCGCATACGTCGCAGAAAGGCGACCGGTCAGCTCGCCGTAAAAGCCGCTGGAGTTCGAAGCCGGAAACGATTGCGGCGGCGTCGTCGGTATTTGCATCGGTATGATGCCGCCGGCCGCCGAAGCGCCGTCGTAGCCGAGCACGACAAAGCCGTTGCCGATCGGTCCGGGAGTTCCGGTTGGTTGCGGTGTCGCGAACGGCGTGTTGACCGACGGCGTCGGCGAGGCGGGCGGCGGCGTGACGTTGCCGCCCGGAACCGTCTGCGCTCCCGGTGGAGCGGCGTTCGCGAGCACGGGTACGAGTGCGGCGCACAGCGCGCACGCCCAACCGGCGGCGCGCAGAGTCAGCGTTTTGCCGCCGCTGCGCGTTTGGCCAGGCGTGACTTCTTGCGGTTGGCCTTGTTCTTGTGGATGATGCCGCGCGCCGCAGCTTTGTCGTACGCGGATGCGGCGGACCTGACGTTGTCGGAAGTCGGCGCATCAGAGGCCTTCTTGAAGGCCGTCTTCAACCCGCTTTTCGTCGAGAGGTTGCGCTCGCGACGCTTTTGCGACGCGCGCGCCCACTTTTTCGCAGACTTGATGTTGGGCACGAAATTATTCTCTCCTGTGGATGAGCAAGAGCCGATAAATGATAGCATGAACGGCGCTGGTCCCACAAGCCCAAGCTCTGCGACAACCCGCGTAGAGCTGCTCTGGTTGGCCGGCGCGCTTGCGCTCGGCGGGTTTTTGATCTTCTGGAGGCTTGGCGATACGAGCCTCATCCCTGACGAAGCGTTCTATTATCGCGAGTCGATCGCGCCGCTCCCCGCCCTCATCCACATCACCGTGTACGGGAACTTTCACCCGCCGCTGTTCTATCTCGTCTTCCATTATATCGATAGCTGGCTGCATCTCCCGGCACAAGCGTACCGCTACTTCACCGCGCCTTTCGGTTTGATCACCATCATCGCGACGTGGGCACTCGCGCGGCGGTGGTTCGCCCCGCCAGTCGCCGCGCTTTCCGCGTTCGTCGTCGCGACCCAGCCTA
The DNA here is from genome assembly GCA_019235715.1 of Vulcanimicrobiota bacterium. Classification (GTDB taxonomy): domain Bacteria; phylum Vulcanimicrobiota; class Vulcanimicrobiia; order Eremiobacterales; family Eremiobacteraceae; genus JAFAHD01. The sequence goes on along the minus strand of JAFAKE010000097.1, from coordinate 41,690 downwards.
TGCTCGTCAGCGAGGACCGCCTGTTCCGCATGTACGTCGTCGCGACAGCTCTATGCATGGCGTCATGGTGGCTGATGATGGCGGCGCACGACAGCACCGGTTCAAGACGTCGCTGGTTGTGGGCAGCGTACGGCGCGATCGTCGTCATCATTCCTTACACGCTGTATCTCGGAGCGCTGTTCGTGGCGGCGCAAGCGCTGTATGCGCTTATCAAACGAGGATCGTTCATCCCCGCAGTGCTGTGCGACATCATCGCAGCTCTTGCACTGATTCCCTGGTCGTGGGCCCTGAAGATCCAGCTTCCGCACGGGGCGTTTCCCGGCGCGGTCGTCGACTGGCGCCCGATCGCGACAGCCGTGTTATTGATGTCGGCGCCGGTCCAGTGGATATCACCGGCGTTTGAGATATGCATGTCGGCGTTCGCCATCGCAATCGTGGCGGTTTCTGTTTGGCTTGGGCGGCGTACGCCGTTTCCATATTTGTTCGTGCCGCTGCTCGTGCAATGCGCGGTCACGGCGCTCTTGCACCGCGACCTGTTCGTCTACCGTTATCTCGTGCTGTCGCTGCCGGCCTTCGGTATGGGCATCGCGCTCGTCGCCCACACGCTGTGGCTTTCGCGCGCGCGGCTCGTCGGCGCAGCATTAGTCCTCCTCGTGCTGAGCGCCAACTTGATCGCCCTGTCGAACTTCTTGCTCGATCCCTATTATCAGCACACCGACTGGTATGCGGTAGAGATCGCCATTCATGCGAAAGCGAGAGCGGACGACACACTTGTCTTCAATCAGATGGAGCCATACCTGATCGTCGAGCGTTCGCCCGATGTCCGCGGTCACGACGTGTATCTCGCGAGTTATCCGGTTCCCGCGCAGGCGGCGTTCCCGTGGCTCGACGCCCGGCCTGAACGCAGGGTGTGGTACATCGAAAATCAGGCCGATTTTTCGGACCCCGGCCGTCTCATCCAACAGCATCTCAATGCGACGCGACCGCTGCTCTATACGCTGCTGCAAAAGCACGCGTCGCTATCGGATTGGGCGCTGGTGCAGCTCTACGGGCCCGTGAGCCGCGCGCATTGACCACCGCGACAGACACAACGAGCGCGCCCGCTCGTTACGAGTGGATCTGGCTTGCGGGAGCGCTGCTGGTCGGCGCGGCGTTGGTGTTCTGGAGGCTTGCGGACAAGAGCCCGACGCCGGACGAGGCGTTCTATTACTTCGAGTCGATCGCTCCCATCCCGCAGCTCATCCATATCACCGTGTACGACAATTTTCATCCGCCGCTGTTCTATCTGCTGTTCCATTTTCTTGACGCCGCGTTGCACTTGACCGAAACGGACTATCGCTACGTCGTCGCTGCGCTCCAGCTCGTCACCATTTTCGCCACATGGGCACTCGCTCGCCGCTGGTTCGGCGCGATCCCGGCGCTGGTCGCCGCGCTGCTCGTGGCAACAGAGCCGCTGCTCGTCGCCGAAGCGCGGCTCTTCCGGATGTACGCGATGGCGACGGCGCTGACGATCTCATCGTGGTGTCTCTTAGTGGTCGCTGAGGCGTCGCACGGCACGCAACGCCGATGGGTGTGGCTCGCGTACGGTGTGCTCGCGCTCGCGCTTCCATACGTCCTTTACCTGGGGGCGTTCGTCGTCGCCGCGCAGGCGTGTTACGGGCTTGCGAAATGGAGCACGGCGCGTCCGGCATTCGTCTGGGCGCTCGCATCGGCGGCGGCTACGACGCCGTGGTGGTGGGCCGTGCGCGTCCAGTTTCCCGGCGGCGCATTCCCAAACGCCTCGATCGACGGATGGCGAGTCGCTACCGATGTGCTGCTGTCGACTCCGCCCGATGGATGGAGAACGCCCGCGGTATACGTTTTCGTGACGATTCTCGTTTTGGCGGTCGTGACGGCGGGCTGCTGGCTGCAACGCACAACCGCCTTACCGTATTTGTTCATCCCGGCCGGGCTCCAGATCGCGCTCTCGGCGGTGTTGCACAAAGATCTCGTCGTCCACCGCTATCTGGCGCCTGCGTTACCCGCATTTGCGCTTGCTTTGAGCGCATGCCTCGCCGCGATCGCAGCCACGCGCGCGCGGCTTGTCGCGGCCGCGATACTGGTCGCCGTGCTTGCGACAAGCGCCGTGGCGTTGGCAAACGCGCTGTTCGACCCTTACTATCAGACCACGGATTGGTATGCGGTCGAGATCGCGCTGCATCAACGCTCCCTGCGTTCCGACGCCCTCGTCTTCGATCAATGGGGGCCGAGCTTGGTGCTGGCGGCTTCACCGGACGTGAACGGGCACGACATCTATAGGATCAGCCGCTCGTCGCCGCCACAGGACGCACTTGCGTGGATCGACGCACACGCGACCGCCCGCGTATGGTACGTGGAGAATCTCGTCGATGCATGGGATCCCGATCGCGTCGTCGCGGCACACCTGCGTGCAACGCGACCGTTGTTGTACACGATGATCCAACGGCATTCGTCGCCGGGTGACCGCGTGTTGGTCCAGCTGTACTCGGCGAAGCGCCGCTAAGGAGCGCGGGACCCTACTTTAGGCTCGGGGAATAGACGTGCGTGGCTGACTCGACATCTTTGCGAGTGCTTTGCTCGCCCGCACCCTCGGCTAGCGTCTGCGACAAAGTGCACGACGCGCTTCCCGGTCGTAGGTTGCCCGTGCACTTCGACGCGGATCTGGATAGCGCCGTTTGGAACGCCGCCGGTATCGGTGAACCTGGCGCTGCGATCCTTGGCGTCGCCGGTGCGCTCGCAGATGTCCGGCAAGCTGTGTCGATCGTCTTCGACGTGCAGGATGCCGAGCCCAGTACCGTCGATGAGCCGGTGGCGGGTGCTTTGGCGAAAAGACTTGGTGCGCGCGCCTGCATCGCGCCGCGCGACGTGCCCGCCTCTCAATGGGTTTCGCGGCGCGCGCTTTCCCTTGGCGTCGATGGTTTTGCCGTGCGCCGGCCTGATGCGTTCGTGCCGGCGGATATGAAGACCGATCGTTGGGCCCTCGTCGAATTCGGTACGCCTACGCAATTGTTGAAGGTCCAACTCCGCGGAGTGCCGCCGGACGCCCTCGCGCGTTTGTGCGATGCCGTCGGCAATGAGCGCGGCGGATTGTTGCACGTCGGGGTATATCCAGGTGTATCGGCGAGTTCTGGCGAGCCGTTCTTGCTGTTGGAGTGCAGCGACCCGTCGAAGTCACCGCTGCACCGCGCGCTGACGCTTCTCGACATCGAGGCGGCGCGCTACGGCGGTGCGGTGGGCCGGGCGGTGGCGTTGTCATTTTTTCCTCTCGATGGTCTGCTGCAGATTCTCGCGGCGCGAATGCCGCTCGACGCCTCCGGCAAGCAGGTCATCGAGACGCACATCGGGCGCGCGCCCGCATGAACGCACTTTTCGGCACCGATGGCGTACGTGGGGTCGCGAATGAATTCTTGACGCCAGAGCTCGCGCTGGCGCTCGGCCGTGCGGGCGGCCACGTGCTCGCGGCGCACGGCGCGCGGCGGCCCGTGCTCGTGGGGCGCGACACGCGCATGTCGGGGCCGATGTTGGAAGCAGCCCTGTGCGCGGGGCTTGCATCGGTCGGCCTGGACGTTTGGAAAGTCGGCATCGTTCCGACTCCCGGCGTCGCCTTCTTGACGCAGCATCTGCGCGCCGCCGCCGGTGTCGTGATCTCGGCATCGCACAACCCGATCGAAGACAACGGCTTCAAGTTCTTCGCCTCCGACGGCTCCAAGTTGCCCGACGCGATCGAGGACGAGATCGCCGCAGCGGTTGGTCGGCATGGCGATTTGCCCAGGCCGCAAGGCGCCGACGTCGGCGAGATTCTGGACAGGCGGCGCGTCGTGCGCGCCTACGAACAGCACTGCGTCGGGCTCGGATCGTCTCTGAAGGGCCTCAGGCTTATCGTGGACGCTGCGTTCGGAGCGGCGTATGCGATCGCGCCGCGCGTTTTCGCGGCGTTGGGGGCGGACGTGACCGCATTGCATTGCAAGCCTGATGGCCGGCGTATCAACGTCGACTGCGGCGCCACGCACCTGGAACCGCTGCGTTCGGCCATTGCGCGCGCGCCCGGAAGCATTGGGGTCGCGTTCGACGGCGACGCCGACAGGGCGCTCTTCGTCGATGAGAATGGCGACGTCGTGACCGGCGATCACGTGCTCGCGATCTGGGCACGCGAGCTATCGGCCAACGGCCAGCTGCCGAAAAAGACCGTCGTCGCAACGGTCATGAGCAATATCGGCCTCGAGCGGGCCCTTGATCAGAGCGGCGTCGTCCTCGAACGCACTGCTGTCGGCGACCGCTACGTCTTGGAGGCGATGGTGCGCGGCGGTTTCCGCATCGGCGGCGAGCAATCGGGTCATATCATCGATCTGCAGTCCAACAGCACCGGCGATGGGATCGCGACCGCCGTGAAGCTGCTGAGCATGTGCACGCGGACCGGGTCGCTGCACGCGCTCGCACAAGTGATGCGCGTATATCCGCAAGTTTTGCTCAACGTGCGCGTCAAGGATAAACAGCGGGTGCACGACGATGCTGCAGTGCGGCGCGCGATCGAAGATGCGGCGGCTGCACTTGACGGTCAGGGACGTGTATTCGTGCGCCCTTCAGGAACGGAGCCGCTCATTCGCATCATGGTGGAAGGTCCGGATGAGTCGCAAATCCGTTCGCTCGCGCGCACGGTGGCCGATGTGGTAGAGGCGGCGACGTCCCGGACTGAGACGTAGGTCACTATCCTGCAGGAAGGGTGCCCGCGTGGCGGAGCGAAGGGCTTGGGCGTAGCCAAGCGCGACGCGATATGACGCGGCGCTGTGCACTCGTTTAGACACTCTCTCCGCCGCTCATCGCAGCGGCATGCTCAACCGAAGATCGTCTCGAGAGGAAGCCTTGCGCCAGCGCTTTGCTATTCCGTTCGTCTTGTTTTGCGTGTTGGCCGCGGCCCCAGCGGCCGCCGACTCGATCACGCACACGGTCGTGGCCGGCGACACGCTGTCGGGCATCGCGGGCCGGTTCGGCGTCTCGGTGAAGAGCATCGAAACGCGCAATCATTTCACCGACTTGACGGTCTTGCAGATCGGCCAACGGGTAGTCGTGCCGGTCACGATCCATCACTCGGCGCGTCCGGCGGCTCATCGAAGCATTGCGGCGCATCCAAAACATCGTCCGCATCCTCAGGTCGCCGCCGCCATTGCCGGCGTGAACGCGGGCGACGAACCCGTTCTCTCGGGGGCGCGCGCCGCCGCAGAGCGAGCGGTATGGGCGGCGACTCACGTCGGCAGCGTGCCTCCCTCGTTACCGGGCGGCGAATCATTCGACCTCGCGCAGCGCATGCTCGTGCTCGATAGCCGCATCACACAGACTGCGATGCGCTACATCGGCGTTCCCTATATGTGGGGCGGAACGACGTTCGCGGGCGTCGACTGTTCCGGCTTCGTGCAAGCGGTATTCGCCAAGAACGGGATCGAGCTTCCGCGCATGGCGGACGAGCAGTTCGCCGCGGGTCATCACATCGGCACGCATTGGCTCATGCCGGGCGACCTCGTGTTCTTCGAGACGTACACGAGCGGCGCATCGCACGTCGGTATCTACATCGGCGGCGGCAAGTTCATCCACGCATCCGTCGGTAAGGGCGTCACGATCGACACGCTCAACATGGATTATTATGCCAGCCGGTACATCGGCGCGCGCCGCTTCGTGCAGTGACCCGAACCGCCTAGCGAACGCCCGTCCCAAAGCGTGAGAAGCGGCCAAGCGACTGGCCGCTTTGTTTTTGAGTCAAACTCCGCCCCTGTCGGCGCTCCAAAAAACGGGTACATATCTATGAGCGAACTTCTCGCCGAAAGGGGCAACTCACGAAATGATTCCAAACACTTTCCGTTTCTGGGCGGTCGCGGCCGCAGCGGGGGCAGCGCTGTTGCTCGTCGTCGCGCCGGCGCGAGTCCGTTCCGACGTGGTCAGCATATCGGTCAACGGCCAGCAGGTGCAGTTCGACCAGCCGCCGATCGAACGCTCGGGCCGCGTGTTCGTGCCGCTGCGCGGCGTGTTCGAGCGCTTAGGCGCGACCGTCGTCTACGATAACGGCACCATCAATGCGACGGGGAACGGGCGCAATATCGAGCTTCGCATCGGTTCGAATATCGCAACCGTCAATGGACAGCAGGAGACCCTCGACGTGGCGCCGTTCCTCGTCGGCGCCCGCACGCTCGTGCCCTTGCGGTTCATCTCCGAGTCATTGGGCGCGAACGTCAACTACGACGACAATTCGCGATCCGTCGCCATCACGATGGGCAACGCCGGATCGAATTCGAACTATTCGTCGCAAGGCGTCGGGCTGACGCATCTGCGTCCGGGCTCGAACCGCACAGTGTCGAGCGCGCGTCCGGCCGTGTCTGCGTCGTTCACGGCGCCGGTCGATCCGAACAGCGTGCACATCGTCTTTGACGGCCGTGACGTGTCGAGCAATGCCTACGTGTCGCGCAACGACTTCATGTTCACCCCGGCGTACGACCTTGCCCAGCAAAACCATACGGTCGAGGTCGCCGGCCGCGGCGCGGACGGCTCCTCGTTCGACCGCAGCTGGTCGTTCGCGACCGGGAGCGGCGGCTCAAGTTCGAGCAGCAACTTCCTCAACAATCTGCAGCCGTCCAACGGCGCGACAGTCGGACAGAACTTCACCGTGCGTGGACGCACGTTGCCCAACGCCTCGGTCCGCATCGCGGTGACGTCGTCGACGAACATCATCGGCGGCGTGCTGCGCGCGGTGACCGGCTCGTATACGGTCAACACGCAAGCAGACGGCTACGGCAATTTCGCGCAGTCGGTCAATCTCAACGGCTCCGGCGGCGGCCAAGTCGTTGTGAACATCACCTCGATCGATCCCAACACGAATGCCGGCGCGACCGCGACGTTGAACCTCAATACATAGCCCTGCATAACGCGGGCGCCCGGGCACATCAGCGCCCGGGCGCTTTGCGTTTGTTGTGATGTCAGGGCATGACCGCGGGCGGGGCGAGGCGAATCCGGTCGACGCGGCAACGCGATGGGGCGTCGCCAAGTTGGTAAGGCACCAGCCTTTGGAGCTGGCATTCGAAGGTTCGAGTCCTTCCGCCCCAGTTGTAATCCCTCAGTTGTCCGCTGAGATCTCAAGCCGCCAGTTCGTCAGGAACAGCAGGCACGCGTCGCTGCGTCCGCTGTTGCTCGCGCCATGGGGGTCATCGACGTAGAGCCGCGCCGGCGGCAACAAAGCAGAGCCGGCCGGCGCGAACGGCGCTTGCACAAAGCCCTTCGCGACGTCGGCATCGATGCCGGTCGACGAGGTGAATACCGCTGCGCTTTGCGTGCTGATGGTCGAGCCGCTCGGCGCGCCGCCCGACAAGAGCTGATGGTCGGTGCCGGTGGGCCAGGGCGTGCTCAAGAGGTGTACCGCGTTCACGCACTCGGCAGCGCTGCGCGCGCTGGGCTGCATGAATGTCCCGGCGATGTCCGCCTTGAGGTGCGCCTGATAGACGTGCGTCACGCGATGGCCGCTGAAGTCGAATTGCAGTAGCGATGCGACTTTCCAGAAATCCGTCAGGACGGCGCCAAGGCCACAGCTGCTCGCATCGTACGTGTCGGAAAAACCGACGATCGTCGATCCCGAAGGGCGCGGCAGATAACCAGGCTGCAGATAATGGGGCAGCTGGCAGAAGATGTTGGTACCGCCGCCGTTCTGGTGTCCCCACGTGCCGACGTTCGAGGGGTGCAGCACATAGCTGTGTATGATGCACGTCGGGCAGGGATGGAGTGCGGGCTGTACGGCCTGAAGCGCCGGCGAAGGCGTCGGGCTTGGGCTTTGAGCGCACGCTACGATATACGGCGCTTGCGGCGAGCGCAACGGCCTGCCCGCGAGCGCGTTGGGCACGTTGATCTGGTCATAGCCGCTCGAGTTAGCGGCGACCGCGATCGTATCGGTGACCGCGAGCTGTCCGCTGGCAGGCATGATCGCGTTCTGCAACGGGCCGCTTACGCCGTTGCGGATGAATTGAAAGCTGAAGGGACCTGCTGAGCCGGTGATCGTTCCCGTGAACGTGAGCGTCACCGGACACGCGCCCGAATAGTTGGCGTTGACGGTGGACAGCGTCGCTTGGGTGATGGCCGCGCGCGCCGCGCTGGGCGACAGCAGGATGGCCGACGCACATGCAGCCAGCGCCGCTGCGTAGAACGGTAAACGAAGGCGAGGCGAAGACATAGGCGTCCCTCCTCAATACGAAACGTACGGCTGCGCAGGATGGTTCCCCTCGGCAAGGAGAGCGGCGCGGGCCACGGAAGCGCGGTTCATCCGACGGACGCCCCCACGCGTATGCGGATACAGGGATTTTCATGGCGCGGGATGTGACCGACGAACAGGTGATGGCAGCGCTGGCGCTGTCCGATCTGCGTGCGCTCGATGAGCTGTACGATCGCTACGCTCGTCCGGCGTATGCGCTGGCTTACCGCATCGTCGGCGAACGCGGGGCGGCTGAAGACGTCGTTCAAGACGCCTTCCTTTCGGCGTGGCGTCAAGCGAAGTCATACCGGCGCGAGCGCGGAAACCCACGCACCTGGTTGATGGCCATCGTCCATCACCGCGCGATCGATCGCATCCGCGCCAGCGCCGCAAGCTCGACGACGTTGTCGCTGGAAGAGCTTCCCGACGGACCGTCAGAGGCGCCGGGCGTCTGGCAGCAAGTGTGGGCGGGTCTGCGCAGCGACGCCGTGCGCCAAGCGCTCGATCAACTGCCGCCGGAGCAGAAGAAGAGCCTGGAGCTCGCCTATTTCTCGGGCTACACGCAAAGCCAAATCGCCGAGCTGATGGGCGTTCCGTTGGGCACGGTCAAGGGACGCATGCGCATGGGCCTGCAGAAGTTGCGCGCGTGGCTGGAGACTCCCGAGCTGGGGCTGTCGGGCACATGAGCGCCGACATGCACGTCTCAGACCTTGCAGCGGGGTATGCGCTCGGTGCGCTGTCCGACGAAGAGCGTTCGCAGGTCGATGCGCACATCGCAGCATGCGCAGCATGCCGCGACGACGTCGCCGTGATGCTTGGCCTCGCCGGCACGCTGCCGCTCGCCTGCGACATCGTCGAGCCGTCAGGCGCCCTTAAGAGCCGCATTCTCAGCGCGGCATCTGCGGATATCCGCGCCGGCGAGAGCCTTGCCCGGCGCAGCGCAGCGGGAGCCGCTGTCGAGACGAGGGCGCTGCCGCAAACGACCCTGTTGAGCCCGCGGCCGGCATTCTGGCAATGGGGCGCCGGCATCGCTGCCGCGGCGGCGATCGTTCTCGGCATCATCGCATGGGATCAAACGCAGCAGCGCGCCGCAGCGCAAAAGAATATCGAAGCGCTCACGGCCGAACTCGCAGCGGCGCATCAGGACGCGGCCGCCGCGCGCGACGATGCGCTTGTCGGACAGGCGGTCATGGCGGCGCTCGCCGCCGGCACGTATTGGAGCATGCGCCCGCATGCCGACGCCGGCGGAAAGATGTGGCGCTGTGCGGTGGTTCAGCCCGAACTGCCCGGCCATAACGCGCTGCTGCTCGCCACCGTGCCGGAGCCGCCGCACGGCATGGCATACCAGATCTGGATAGGCCGCAAGGGCGCGATGCGTAAAGCCGGCATGCTCATGCACGGCGGCGTCAGCGTGATGGACATGCCTGCGCCGATGAGATCGGGCGACGTCGTCGCGTTCAGCGTCGAGCGCCCCAGCGGTGCATCCGCTGCGGCCTCGACCTACGCGATGGAAATGACGCTCTAGGCTACAGCGTTATGTCGGCGCTGCGCTTCTCGATGGGCACATACTCCACGTCGCGCGGTCCGACGTAGTTCGCGCGCGGCCGGATGAGCTTGTTGTCCGCGTACTGCTCGAGGACGTGGGCGCACCAGCCGCTGACGCGGCTTACCGCGAAGATGGGCGTGAAGTACTCGGTCGGGAATCCCAACGTGTAGTACACCGAAGCGCTGTACAAGTCGACGTTTGGATACAGTTGCTTCTCATTCCACACCGCGCGCTCCATGCGTTCCGTGAGGTCGACCCAGCGGGTGCTGCCCGCGCGATGACCGGTCTCCTTCGCGATCGCCTTGAGCTCGGTCGCGCGCGGATCGTACGCCTTATACACCGCATGGCCGAAGCCCATGATCTTCTCGTGTTTTCCGAGCTTGTCCGCAACCCAGGCATCGACGCGTTCCGGGGTGTCGATCTCGAGCAGGTTCTTGATCACGCCTTCGTTCGCACCGCCGTGCAGCGGCCCTTTGAGCGTGCCCACCGCCGACGTGATGGCGCTGTACATGTCAGAGAGCGTCGCGGCGGTGACGATGCTTGAGAAGGTCGACGCGTTCATGCCGTGGTCGGCATGCAGCACCAGCGCGACATCGAGGACGCGCGCCGCATCCTTATCGGGCGCCTTGCCGAAGAACATATAGAGAAAATTGGCGGCCGTGTCGAGATCGGACCGGGGCTCGATCAATTCGTCGCCGCGGCTGAGGTGACGGTACGCCGCGAGAATCGTCGGGAACACGGCGGTAAGCGCGATCGCCTTGTCGAGGCTTGCGGCGCGCGACGTGTCGTTGACGTTTTCGTCGAAAAGCCCGAGCGCGGAGACCGCGGTGCGCAGCACATCCATCGGCACAGCGGTGGGCGGCAAGTCGCGCAACAAGGTGAGCAGCTGCTTGGGCAGCGCGCGGCGTTGCGCCAATTTCGCGCGAAACGCATCGAGGTTCGTCCTGCTCGGCAACGCGCCGAACCACAACAGGTAGCAGATCTCCTCGAACGTCGAGTTGCGGGCCAGATCGTGGATATCAAGGCCGCGATAGATCAGCTTGCCTTCATCACCGTTGATCGACGAGAGGCTCGTGTTGCCGACGACGGCGCCGCGCAGTCCGGCTTCGGGTGCTTGTGGAGACGAGATCATAGCTTTGCAGGTTTCGGCGTATGCGCGCGGCCCTGCTTCAAAGGATGGAACGAAAGAGAGCCGTAAAAGTCGCACGCAAAAGGAGTTCGCATGCGCAAGAAAGTCAGCATCGTCGGCGCCGGAAACGTCGGCGCCACAACCGCTCATTGGCTGGCCGCCAAAGGCTTGGCCGACATCGTGCTCGTCGACGTCGTCGAAGGGATTCCTCAGGGCAAGGCGCTGGATCTGCTCGAGGCCTTACCGGTGGAAGGCGCCGACGTGTCAGTACAAGGCGCGAACGATTACTCGCTCACGGCCGGTTCCGACATCGTCGTGATCACCGCGGGATTTCCGCGCAAGCCGGGCATGAGCCGCGACGACCTGCTCAAAGCCAATGCGGAAATCGTCGGCGCCGCCACATCATCCTCGATGAAGCTGTCACCGAACGCGATTCTCATCGTCGTCACAAATCCGCTCGACGCGATGTGCGAGGTCGCCAGGCGCGTCAGCGGATTCCCGCGCGAGCGCGTGCTTGGCATGGCCGGCGTGCTCGACTCCGCGCGTTTTTGCACGTTTATCGCCGACGAGCTCAAGGTGAGCGTCGACAACGTGCAGGCATTCGTGTTGGGCGGGCACGGCGACCAAATGGTACCGCTGCCGCGCTATTCGACCGTCGCCGGCATCCCGATCACCGAGTTGCTCGACGCCCCGACGATCGAACGTCTCGTCAAGCGCACCGCCAACGGCGGTGCCGAGATCGTCAATCTGCTCAAGGCGGGCAGCGCGTACTATGCTCCGGCGCGCTCCATCGCCGAAATGGTAGACGCCATCCTCAACGACCGCCACAAAGTACTCCCCTGCGCAGTCTACTTACAGGGGGAGTACGGGCTGCGCGACCTCTTCATCGGTGTCCCGGCAAAGTTGGGAGCGAAGGGGCTTGAGGAAGTCATCCAGATCCGTCTCACCGCCGACGAGCAAACGGCGCTGCGCAAGAGCGCAGACGCCGTCAAAGCGCTCGTCGACGCCTTGCCGCAGCCCGCGGCAGCGGGGTAATCCGCGCCTCGAAAGTGACCGATATCATATATGAGGGCCGCGCGTGCGGCTCGGATGACTTCGCGGCCGTAGCCGCGCAGGTCTAGGGGGACAATGGCAGTCACGAAGGGTCAGGCAGGCAAACAGGCCCGCGAAGCCGCGGACGCCGCTCGCCCATTGCTTCCCGAGCTGCCCAAAGCGACCCGGCGCTTCAAGCGCCGCCGGCTGCGCTGTTCGGTCACCGTCAAGACGGATGCGGGCAAGGCGGCAATCGGCGAGGCCGTCGACGTCAGCGGCGGCGGTCTGCGTCTTGATTCGCGCAACGAGCTTGACGTCGGCGACCGCGGCACCGCGCAGATCCGCGTCGGCAGCGGCGAGACGCTGCGCGTGCCTATTGAAGTCGCCTGGCGCAATCAGGTCGACGGCGCTGAATTCGTCTACGGCCTGACGTTCACCGACATCAATGCGAGCGATCGCTTCGCGCTGCTCGAGGCCATCTACGCGCCCGAGCATGGCAGCACCGGCTTCGTCGACGCTGCGGCCGGACCGGATGAAGAAGTACAAAAGGCTGGTTCGGAGCCGACCTCACCGGCCTACTACGCGTACTACATGCGCCTCGTGCGCCGCATCGAGCAAGTGAAGAAACTCGATCCGAGCGATTCGGATCGCATCTTGTTCGCGCGGCTCATGCAGGGCCGTCCGATCCGCGAGCTGCTGACCGAGCTCGAGATCGTCGAGCGCGGTACCGTCGAAGAATTTCTTGGCGAGCTCTATAAAGTGCCATTCATCGACCTCGTCCGGCACCGCCCTGAGATCACCGACGTCGACGTCATCCCCGAGAACTTGGCGGTCAACCATTCGGTCGTTCCCATTGAGCGCACCGACGACGCGCTGGTCGTCGCGATGGCGGACCCGAGCGACCTGCTCACCATCGACATGGTGCGCAACCGCGTCAAGGGGCCGGTCGAACTGCGCTTCGCGCTGCTCGAAGACATCTCGACGGCGATCGACAACATCTATCATGGCGCATCGCTGCATTCAGTCGACAAGCTGCTCGAGTCGATGCCCGGCTCGACGGAATCGTTCGGCGAGGGGCCCGGCATTGAGGACTTGGAGACGCTGCGCCGCATCTCCGATACGGCGCCCATCGTCACCCTGGTCGAATCGCTGCTGCGCACGTCGGTCGAAGATCGCGCGAGCGACATCCACCTCGAGCCCTATGCCGATAAGATCGCCGTCCGCTTCCGCCTGGACGGCGTGCTGCGCGAGCTGCGCACGCTGCCCAAGAACATCTATCCTGCAGTCGTCTCGCGCATCAAGATCATGTCGCGCATGGACATCACCGTGCGGCACGTGCCGCAAGACGGCGGCATGTCGATGCGCTACAAGCGCAAAGAATTCGACTTGCGTATCTCTTCACTGCCGACGCTGTATGGCGAGAAGATCGTCATCCGGCTGCTCGAGAAAAACCCGGTATTCCGCTCGCTGCGCGCGATCGGCTTCTCGGAGCGCAATTACGAGATCTTCTCGCCGCTGGTCAAGCGGCCGTACGGGATGATCCTGTGCTGCGGTCCGACCGGCTCTGGCAAGTCCACGACGCTGTTCGCATGCCTCCAAGAGATCAACGACGGCACGACCAACATCACGACGATCGAGGACCCCGTCGAATACCGCGTTGGTGGCGTCAATCAGGTCGAGGTCAGCGCGAAGCGCGGGCTCACCTTTGCGTCCGTCCTGCGCGCCTTGCTGCGCCAAGACCCGGACGTCATCTATGTCGGTGAGATCCGCGATCGCGAGACCGCCGACCTGGCCGTGCGCGCGGCGTTGACGGGCCACTTGCTGCTCTCGACCTTGCATACGAACACCGCGATTCAGGCGATCGCGCGCCTGGTGGACATCGGCGTCGATCCGGCGATGATCGGTTCATCGATCCTGGGATGCATCGGCCAGCGCCTCATGCGTCGCATCTGCGATCAATGCGCCGAGGACTACGAAGTGCCGCTCGACGAGCAGATGGTTCTGCAAGAGCTGGTGCCGGTCGCGACGCCGAAGACGCTGCGCCGCGGGCGCGGATGCGAGAAGTGCCACGAATCAGGGTACTACGGCCGCCTGGGCGTGCACGAGATCGTCGCCGTCGACGAGGGGCTGCGCCGCCTTATCGCGCGCGGCGCAGACTCGACGCAGCTGCTCGACTATGTGACTTCGCGCGGTTTCACCGATCTGCGCGACGACGCGCTCGGCCGCATGCTCGCCGGCGAGACGACGCTGCGCGAAGTCCTGCGCGTCACCGCCTAAGCTTCGACGTCCTTGCGCAGCTCCTCGAAGATCGCGGCCTCAGCGTCGCTGCGATGGCCTTTGTGGTCGGCGTAGGTGTAACGCGGCCCCTTGAAATGCACGCCCGCAGCGGTGTGATCGCGCACGTTATCGATCGCGATATGCACGAGCGCGCACGGAAACGGGACTGACGCAAGCCGCTCCTTGATGATGGACGCGATGCCTCTGACGCCGAGAATGAGGTCATCCGCAAGTAATTCGAACGCCACACCGGTTCTGCCGGCGGAGATGTTCGTGTACGCACTGCTGCGCGTGTCGACCGCAAGCGCGGCGACATCATCGTTCTTAGAGACGATCCAACTGTTCAGCGCAGTGGATGGAACGCCATCCGCGCTGACGGTCGCCAGCACCACGGACGTGCCGCCGCTCAGCGCCTTGCACAGCAGCGTGCGCAATTGCGGTTCGGCGCGCACCATCAGTGCGCTCTCGCGCGCACTGGAGAAGCAGACGCTGCTTGAACGTATATCATCCGTGCTCACGTTTGGGCGCGCACACAGTCGCACCTTCATGGCTGCGCGCGAGCCGCTTGACATCGCCTCGATTTGGGAATAAGTAAGTGTGAGAAATCAGCCTGCTTGGCTGTCAAATAACCACCAACTCCTCACACGGCAAAACTTCCAGGAGTGATCTTTGCTATGAATCGATCGCATTCGATCGCGAGTGCGGTTGCCTTGGCTTGCTGCTTGACGGGCGCCAGTCTCTGTCTCGCAGCGCCGACGCATCTGGAGGGCGGCACCACGACCAAACAAAGCAAACAGACCCGCGGCACGACACATGCCGCGACGCAAACGTCTCAGTCATCCAAGAACTACCGCGGCGCTGCGCGCAGCGCGGGGACGCATATGGCGCCCATGGTGAGCAATCACGCGGCGCCGGCGCGGACCGTGCGGGCGCAGCCGATGGTACAGCATCGGGCTGCGCAGCCGGCGACGGTCGCGCGTCCTGCGCGACATGCTACCGTGCGCACACCTGTGGCACATGCGAAAGCGAATACGACGCACGCCGCGACGGTGACGCACACCGCGCGCAGCATGACGCGGCCCGTCAGCACGACGCGTACCGCGCATGGCGCGACCCGGATGAGTCCGCCGATGCATCCGGCAGCTCTGCCGCATCCATTCGTGAAGCACGTCGTGGCGGTGCGGCACGTCGAATCGTTTAGTCCCGGCCAGCGCGTTTTCGGTCGCGTGACATCGGTGAACGGCTCGAAGGTGACGGTGCGCCTGCCGAACGGCTCGACGCGCACGTTCGTCTCGAGCAGCCGGCCTGGCGTGGGCAGCCGCGTCGTCGCGTTCGCGAACGGCGACCGCGCCGAGCGCTTTGAGAATGAGGGCAGCTTCTTCCGAACCGCGGAGGCCGATCCGCGACATTGGACGTTTCGTTTGGCCAATGGCACGACGCAGACGTTCAACGTCGTCCGGATCAGCCAGCCGGTCGCGAATCGGATGGTGTTCTTCGTGGATCAGCCGGTCGCGATGACGCCGGTGACGTTCTTGCAATCCGCGGCGTTCGACCAGAACACGGTCGACTTCATCCAGCCGAACGGCTTTCTGTTGCCGTTGGGCGTGACCGGCATCCAGCTGCTGCCGGGCGGCCAGCTCGCGTTTTTCACCGACCAATCGCTCGCGCAGAGCTACTACGCGCCGACCGTCAGCTTCGTCGGGCAGGTGGTCGGCGTGAACGGCGATATGGTCGCGTTCGCAACGCCTGACGGCAACGTCGTCACGTTGGTCGACCCAGGCGCGCTGCCGCCGCTTGGCGCGAACGTCGTCGTGTACGAGAACGGCAATCAGGTCGTTGGCCTGCAGCCGGCGGTCACGACCTTCCAAGGCCAAGTCGTGGCGGTGAACAATAACGACACGACGTTCCTGATGCCGGACGGCACGATGCGCACGCTTGTGTACAATCAGCCGGCGCCGGTTGTGGGAACGCGCGTGACGGTTTCCGAAAACGGCCTCACGGTCGAACGGATCGCGCCGATCTTCTAGAAGCGACAGCCGCGAGACGGTACATCAACAGCTCGAGCGCCCGCATGGGCGCTCGAAGCTTTTCTGTTGCTAACTGGCGACGATCGCGCAGCACGATACGAAAAATGCGGAATGCAGTACGAAACGCATGCAGGCGTATTTCCTGAGGCGCGCGGCCGGCCCCGTCAGCGTTCGACGATGCCGCCGAAATCGTCGTCGCACGTCGTAGGCGCGAATTCTCCGACGGACACCGTGACGGGCGGCGTGAGGTCGCGCGCGAGCGCGATATCGTAACGGTTCCACGATGCGGCGCTCGCGGGCATCCTGACGCGCAGCGCCCCGGTGCTGCGTCGCTCAATGCGGCTGCGCGCCGCTGTATCTGCGATATAAGCGGTCACCCGTCCGAACGCGTCTGCGAACAGGATCCCAAAGCGATGCGGCGCGCAGCGCACGTGCCCGCGTGCGATTTCGGGCCGAAGCCAGAACGTGTACCGGCGCGTCACCGGCACAAACGTCTGGCTGATGCGAAGCGCAGACGTGGCAGCAGCATGCGAGCGGCCATGGAAACGTAGCGCGCGATCGAAGGGGCCGGCGGCGACGACGCTCAGGCCCCCGTCGAGAAACGCGCGTGGATCTGCATCCCATCCCAGCGGCGAGCGCACCGGTAACATCTGATAGGAGTCGATCGCCGACAGTAGCGAGCCATTCCGCAGTCCGTGCGCGGGTGCGGCAGCCGTCTCGACGACGGGCGTGTAGACTGCGATCCCATCCTTGGGCGCAAAGGCTACGACCTGAAAGGCGGTGGCCGTTCCGGGCAGCTCGCCGGACAACGATGGTGGCCGCAGCACGACCTGCGCGTCCGCGTGGGCAGGCAGCGGCGCTGCGTCAGAGCGCCAGAAAACCATCGCGTTATTGCCGTCGGCAACGGCGAAGCGCAATGCCAGCGAATGCGCGCGCGGATTGTTGACGCTGACGCTGATGCGGTCGATGTAACCGGTGCGCGCATCGCGTTGCGCGCCGGCGCCCGTGATCCGGACTTCTTGACCGCCCGCGGCGGACGCGCCGACGCAGAGCAGCAGCAACGCGAACGCGGCCACGGCTCCGAGCGCTTCGCGCAAGCGTATCGCCGATGTTTGTCGCGCAAGCTCTTCTCGTTGCAAAAGCGCGCTGCCGGCATACACGGCCAAGACGATAGGCCAGTAGATGAAATAGTTCTGAAGCGAACGCGGGCTGAAGAAGAGCACAAATGCAGGCGCGATGAACGGCAGCCACGCCAGACGCCGCGGCCATTGCGCGTAGGCCGCCACGCATACGAGAAGGGCGCTGAGCCACATGAGCGTGTACGCGGCAAGCGGCAACGAGATCAGACCACTCGTCTGCAGATGTATGAGACCGCTGCCCGAAGGGATCGCGTGTGACATCATGGGGCTGAGCACGCCGGTAAGCCATGCGGCGGGGTGCCACAGCATCCACGGGAGGTTCGGAAGTGCGAATGCGGCGAGCATGATCGCAGCATAGCGCAGCGCGCCCAGCGCCGAGCGATCCTCCATCTGCCACCAATGCAGCAGCGCGAACGGTACGACGAACCAAGGCTCCTGCTTGATCGCGCATGCAAGTCCGAGCAGCGTCGCGCACAGCACCGGCCGGCGCTGCCACGTCGCAGCGACGCCGATCATGAATGGCAGCCAGACGACATCGGTTCCGGATCCGGCTGCAAAATCGCGGTACTCGGGAATCAGCAGGAACAATAGTCCGAAATAGATTCGCAACGCCGCGGGCGCAAGCACAAGCACGAGGAGAAATGCGCCGATCGCGAACCCGATGTTGACCCAGATCATGCTTTGCACGTGGGCGAACATGAAAGGCACGTAGACGAGAAAGCTGAGAGCGGGATAGGGCTGCACGGAGATCCTGCCGCCATCGGTGGTGGGCGTCTGCACCGGAGGCGAAACGCGAAACGCCTGTGCCGCCGGGGCCATGCTCGCGGTATAGGGGTCCGAACCGGCGAGCACGAGGCGCGCCGAGTAGGCCGAGAACGCGAGCGAATCGCTTTGATATTGCTCGAACGCAGGGTTCACGACGGACACACTGGTCAGATGAGCGGCGAGGAGCCACATGACATAGGCCGCCAGACAAATGGCCGGAAGGATATGCGTCGACCACAGCGGTCGTGAGAAAAGCGCTCCGACCAGAGCGACGAACGCCAACGCGTAAGCGATGAGCCCGAGCGCGACAGGCGCCGCACCGTTCGCGCTCGAGGCGAGATAGCCGACATGCATCAGCGCGGCCGCAAGGAGGATGCCGGGCAGAATTGTGCTTGCCAGACGGAAGAGCTGTGCGCGTTCCTTAGGGTCGCTTGGGCTGTCCATGAGAGGGGCGTACGAGCACGTCGTGGGCATTGCCTGGCGCCGCTAAATCACGGAGAATGCCGATGATTTGAGGAGATGGGCGGCAGGCTTGCGGTGCTCGACGGGTTGCGCGGCATCGCGATCGTCATCGTCGTGTGGTTCCACATATGGGAATGGACGTGGCTGAACCCTCACGTCCGGTTCTTTGGGACCGATGTGTCGCTGACGTTCATCAGTGCGACGGGGTTCACCGGCGTCGACCTGTTCTTTTTCATCAGCGGTTTCGTGCTGTTCTATCCCTACGCGCGGCACGCGTTCGCGGCGGCCGAGCTGCCGACGCTGCAGCACTTCGCATACCGGCGCTTCATCAAGATCGTGCCGTCATACTATTTGCAGATCGCGCTGCTGACGCCCGTGATCGCAGCAGCGTATTCAGGCGCCGGCTTGGCCTGGCAGTATCTCGCGCATCTGACCTTTATCTTCAACTGGTTCGGCAGCACGTATGGGGCGATCAACGGCGTGTGGTGGACCCTCGCCGTTGAGGTGCAATTCTACGTTCTCTTTCCGCTGCTGTGCTGGTCATTCTGCCGCTGGCCGCTCGCTTCGTTTGGAGCGATGCTCCTTGTCGCGAACGCGTACCGGCTGGCACTGGCTCGCTGCTGCCTTGGGGACACGCTGCTCATGACGCAGCTACCCTCCTTTTTTGATCTCTTCGCGTGCGGCATGTTCGCAGCGTACGCGTTCGTCCTGTTGCATGAGATGCGCCTGTCCGCGCGCTGGACTGCGGCGTTCACAGCTCTCTCGATCGCCGGATTCCTGGCGTACGGTGGCTTGCTGTACCGGCTCTACGAGCTACATTCGCTGGCGTCGTGGGCGCAGGTGTGGGCCAATTCAGACCTGACATGGCTCGGGCTTTCGTTCGTGGCGATCGCGGTCGGCGGCTGTCTCGGTGCTTCCTGGTTGCGCATCGCTCTGGGAAATCGAGTGCTCGCGTTTTTCGCGTTGATCTCCTACAATCTTTATTTGTGGCACCAGCTCGTCGCGAACTACGTCGGCGAACACGTTCGCCTGTTGCAGAGGCCGGCGGGATTCCAAGCCGACGTGCGATGGCAATTGACGTTTACGGCCGTTGCGGCGCTCTTGTCCATAGCGCTCGCCGCGATCATCACCTTCGCGTTTGAGCGGCCGTTGCTCGCGCTCGGATTCAAGGGCGTCGGCGCGCGGTTGCTTGCCGGCGCGCAGTTTACAGGTTCGGAAGAAAGTTCAGGTTCTTGATCAAGAACGCGTACCGGTCGGCGACCTCGTCGATGATCTTGTCCGTCGGCCGGCCGGCGCCGTGACCGGCCTTTGACTCGACGCGCAGCAGGATGGGCGCTGGACCGGCTTGCGCCCACTGGAGGAGGGCGGCGAACTTGAAAGAGTGCGCCGGATAGACGCGATCGTCGTGGTCGGAGGTCATGATCAGCGTCGGGGGATACACCGTGCCCTGTTTGACATTGTGATCGGGCGAATAGGCGTACAACCAGTCGAACTGTTCCTTTGACGCATCGCTCGCACCATATTCGGGAACCCACGCCTTTCCGACGGTGAACTTCTGATAGCGCAGCATGTCTAAAACGCCGACTTCAGGGATCGCTGCGCCGAAAAGATCGGGGCGCTGGACTTCGCAGGCGCCGACGAGCAGCCCGCCGTTCGAGCCACCGTTGATGGCCAGTCTTGGCGTAGACGTGACCTTCTTGTCGATCAGCATCTGCGCGGCGCCGATGAAGTCGTCGAAGACGTGCTGCTTTTGGCCAAGGCGCCCCGCGTCGTGCCATGCTTCGCCGTACTCGCCGCCGCCGCGCAGAATCGCGAGCGCATACGCGCCGCCCATCTGCAGCCACATGGCCGTGGACGAGGAGAACACCGGTCCGAGCGAGATGTCGAACCCGCCATAGCCGTACAAGATCGTCGGCGTGGACCCGTCGTAGACCATGTCGCTGCGATGCGTGACGAACACGGGAACCTTCGTTCCGTCCTTCGAGGTCGCGAATATCAAATCGGTCGTGTAGTGCGACGGGTCGAACGCGATCTTCGGCTTGGCCCATATCGTCGACGTTTGTGAGCGCGTATCGTATTGGTAGATCGTCGTCGGATATGTGAAGGACGTGAAGCCATAGAACGCCGTGCGGTCGGTCCGCCGCGCGGTAGGCAAGCCCCCGCTGCCGATCCCCGGCAGCTCGACGGACCCGGCGGAACGACCGTGCATGTCGGCCACGGCGACGAGCGCGTGCGCGTCGTGCAAGTATTGCAGGTAGAACTTGTCGCCGATCAGTGAGGCATTCTCGAGTTTGTCGGCGGTCTGGGGAACGAGGCCGTGCAGCGTGTGGGCCGGATCGGCGAGATCAAACCAGGCGATTCGAAAACGCGGCGCATCCTTATTGGTCAGGACGTAGATGCGCGTATTGTCGTTTCCAAGGATGCCGAACGAGACGTTCGGGTCCAGATCGTAGATCGGCTTGAACGCGGCCGGCGGATCGGTCGGCCGGCGCCATGCGAGGCTGTTGCCAAAACCCTTCGCGCGCTCGAAGAAGACGAAGCGCTCGTCCTCGGTGATCTCAGTGCCGAGAAATTCGTCGGGATGGGCGCTCGAGGCATAGATCAGCCGGTCGGCCGACTGTGGCGTGCCAAGCACGTGGAACCAGAGCTTTTCGACGCCGAGAGCGACGAGCGTCGTGTTGGACGCCGTGGGCTTGTCATAGCCGGTGTAATAAAATCCGCGGTCGCCGACCCACGTAGCACCGGAATACTTGCTCCATTGGATGACATCGCTGATATCGCGCCCACTCGCGACGCTGCGCACGTGCCAGGTCGTCCAATCCGAGCCCGATGCTTGCGTGCCGTACGCCATATACTTGCCGTCCGTGGTGAACGACGTGCCGGCAAGCGCGATCGTGCCGTCTGCCGATAGCGTATTGGGGTCGAGAAACACGCGCGCTGAGGACGAGGGAGAATCCGCCATGTAAAGCACGGATTGGTTCTGCAAGCCGCTGTTGCGCTGCCAGAACCAATGCGAACCCGCGCGGAACGGAGCGCTCAAGCGCTCGTAGTTGATGAGCTTCGCATAGGCGGTCTTGATCGCGCTGCGCTGCGGAATGGCGTCCAGATACTGCCGAGTCAAGCCGCCTTCGGCCGTGACCCACGCGACCGTCTGCGTGGAATCGACGTCTTCGAGCCAGCGATACGGATCCGCGACGGCCGTTCCGAAGTAGTCATCGGTGACGGTTCCGCGCGGTGCAGGCGGATAGGCCAGGCGATTGGCGTCAGAGGCCGGACTCGCGGCGACAAGCGCAAGCACCCCAGCCAGTGCGGCAAATGCGCGCATAGTGCGCATTGACAACCCCTCCCCGCCGTGACTGGGATTATTTTGGGCCCTTCGCGTTGCGGCCTTCAAAGGGCAGTGCGATGAGGATCTGCGCACTCGTGTTCGCAAACCCGGGACCGACCGGCTGGAACTGCTCGATGAGGAAGCGCGCGTGCATGGTGGGCGCGAACGCGAGATAGTAGACGAAGTCGCGCGTCACAAACGGATTGGCGACGGCGTCGTAGCGCACGCCGACGTAGGCGTGCGGCACCGGATAGTACTTGAGCGTGACAAAGCCGCCGCTCGACCCCGTCACATGATTAAATCCGTCGGAATCGTCGTCCTGACCCCACAGCTGTTGCGCGTAGAGATCGACGCGCCGCCACTGCCATTGAACTTCGACTCCCTCGCGCTCGTAGCGATCGGTGAACGAAGCGCCGCTGGAGCGCGACTGGAACAGTCGCGCCCCAGAAAGCCCGAGCGCGCCTACGCGTAACCCCGGTGCGATCTGCTCGTTCGCGGTCGCAAAGACCTCGGGGCCTGCGAAGCTCTGCGCGAAATCCGACGGCGGCGCAGGCACACCGTACGCGGCGCCGCGATATTCGTCGAACGATGCGGCCACTTCGACATCGAGCCGGTCGGTGCGTTGCCCGAAGTTCACGCCCCAACGAGGCGTCGTGAAATTGGCATCATTGTGGCCCACCGTGTACGTATATGCTTCCTGCGGAGTGAGCGTGTCGAGCCGCTGAGTCGCGTTCTGGATGAGCGGCAAGTTGAACTCTCCAATGCGTTCGAACGCTCCCGTGCTCGCATGCACGTGCTGCACGTAGGCGTAGTACAGGCTTCCGGGCGCGCCTTGGCTGCCGAAGAAATAGCGCGCGAAATACGAGTACGATTGATCCTTGCCGAAGTTTGCGGTCGAGATGAGAATGGCGAGGGCATTGAACCGGCGCGTTTGCGATGGCAGAAGATCCTTCACGTAGGATTCCTGAAAGCGCAGCACGAGCGGAAAATATCCACGGCGGGGCGTGTCCGGCAGATAGAAACCCGCTCGGCGGAAGTGCTCGCCGAATTCATTGAGTTCCGGGATGACCGTATGGCAGACGGAACACTTGAACCCATAGCGCTGCGCGAAGATCGGCGTCGCCCGAACCTGGCGCGCGCAGACAACGAAGAGCACAACCGCGAAGAGTACAGCGGCGCAAAGCGAGCGCAATTGGAAAGTCATTGAACGACGATGACGCCGCGCATCGGCGAGCCGAAGTGATAGAAGCATCCGTAATAATACGTGCCGGGCGTTGACGCGGTGAAGCCCTGCGAGAGCGAGCCGCCGGCGATGTTGCCCGATGACCAGGCGGGCGAAGCGAGATCGACACCGCTTGGAGTTTGCGCCACCGAGCTCAGCGGATTGCCCGCGGGAAAGCCGCTGCTGCCGACCGAGCTCGCGGTGTGCGTGAAGTTGTCGTCGTTGACGAACTGGACGATCGAACCCACCGGGACGGTGAGCGGATCCGGACTGTAGCCGGCGACGGTCCCGAACGCAGTCGAGAGCGGACCGTACTTGAGCAGGCTGACGTGCACGACCACCGCACCGGAGATGGGCGCGCGCGACGCGCCGCTCGGCGTGGTCGCTGCGCCCGGCGTGCAGGCCGAACTTAGCGCAGCTACCATGCCGGCGACAAGAGCAGGAACGTGCGAGGGCCGCAGTCGCATGCCCCGATGCTATGTGAGGTCCCTGAACCTTAAGTGAAAGCTGAAGAAGAAGAAGAAGAACCTGAATGCCTCTTCAGAATCGCGTAACACCCTTTGGCGAGATCGTCGCGGTCAGCGGTCGTGGACTGATGATGGGCAATCGCGGCGTCTTGCACGACGATCACCGGCACATCGTGCGCTATTCGCAAGTCCGGCGGTGGATCGCGTGCCTGATCGAATTCCGGGGGAGGCACCGCACGATCATGAAACCGCGCTCGTACACCGAACTGTTCTTTCTTGACGAAGCCACCGCGTTAGCCGCCGGACATCGGCCGTGCGCCGAATGCCGCCATGAAGACTACGTGCGCTTCAAGACGCTCTGGGAAAAGTGCATTGGGAAGCCGGCCGATGCCGACGCGATGGACCATCGTTTGGAGTTGGATCGGCTCGCGGGGAAAGCGACGAAACGGCTCTATGTCGCAGACTGGGCGCGCTTGCCGGACGGCACATTCATCGCAGAAGACGGCCTTGCGTGGCTGCTATGGGGTGACGATGCGTACGCGTGGACTGCGGACGGATACGGGCGGCGCCGCAAGCGCCGGCGCCGCGGCACTGCACGCGTGATAACCCCGCGCTCGATCGTCAAGGTGCTGGCTGCTGGTTATCGGCCTCGCGTCCATCCGAGTGTAAAGGATAAGCCTCGGGCCCCACGGGAGTCCGCGCGATGAATCTGCGCCACGGCGATAAGGTTTGGATCAAGAACCTCGGCATCGAGGGCGAAGTCATCGAAGCCCGGACGCGTTCGATCGTCGTCCGTCTCGATCACAAAGGCGAGCTCGTCGAACGGCATTTCAGCGCCGACGACCTCGAGCGCTTGCCTACTACCAAAGAGTGGGAGACCGACCACCAGCGCGACCTCGATTAGATTCGAAAAGTCTTCGCGCGCGCGCGGGTATATCCAAAGACATGGAGCGCACACCCGTCGCGGAAGCGACCTCACTCCTGAAACGCACGTTCGCCGACTACGAGCAGCATAAGGGCCCGTGGCTCGCAGCCGCTATCGCTTACTTCACCGTGTTCTCGATCGCGCCGCTCATCATCGTCATCGTCGAAATCGCCGGCTTTGCTCTCGGGCGCCATCAGCCCGTGCTCGATGAGATCTACGGCTATTTGCAGTCGACTGCGGGTGCCGGTACGGCCACGGCGATCCGCGACATTGTGACATCGACGTTTCAGCATCGGCAGGCGAGCATCGCGACGCAGATCATCGGCTGGGTCGTGTTCATCATCGCGACCGCGGGCTTAGTCGGCTCGTTCAAGCAAGCGCTCAACACCGTGTGGAACGCCGAGCCGCCAAAGCATCCGGTGCTCACCGTTCTAATGAACCAAGCGATCGCGTTCGCTATCGTGCTGGTGCTGGCGACCCTCGCAGTGCTCTCACTGTTCGTCAACGCAGCGCTGGCCGCCGCGACAGGAGCGCTGGCCACAGTATCGCCGCTCGCCCCGCTCATCGTGCACGCGATCAGCTTTTTCCTATCCTTCATCGTCATCGCCGGCGTCTTCGGACTGCTCTTCGAGGTGCTTCCGGATACGCGAGTGCAATGGCGGGACGTCTGGATAGGCGCAGTAGTGACCGCGTTCTTGTTCGTCGCCGGCCAGGCCGTGCTCGGCTGGTACCTTGGCGTCGCGGGCGTCGGCTCGACGTTCGGGATATTCGGATCGCTCGTGATATTCTTGCTCTGGACGAACTACTCGGCGCAGACCGTCCTCGTCGGAGCCGAATTCACCCACGTGTACGCCTGCACGCACGGCTCCCATCGGGCGCGCTAGACCCGCTGCTGTGATCACCCGATAGAAGACGCGCCCGGCGTGCATTCCGGCTTGCATATCGTGCGCTTCTCCTGTATCATGAAACTAGGATTCTGGGATACTCGGGTACGGGGTGGCGGAAGGGCCGCAACGCGCCCGTTCGCGGGCTGCGGGGGTCGGTATGCCTCGGCAACGGTCGGTTTTTCCGGCGGATCCGCTCATCGTCGAATGGGCGGGCGCGATGCACGGGCGCGGGCGAAGTCCGCTGTCCGTGGCCGCGTATGCTGGCGACGTCGAGCTCTTCGGGGCGTTCCTTGGCAAACTTCCAAAGGGGCAGTCCGCGCACGGCAAGCCGTGGCCGCAGCTGCTCAAAGCGAACCGTTCGGATCTGATCCGGTTCATCCAAGAGCTGATGTCGAATCGCGGCTATTCCGGGTCGGCGGTACGGCGGAAGATCGCAGCGCTTCGCTCCTTCTACCGTTTTTTACGCCGGGAGAACAAGCGGCCCGATGACCCCACCGCCGATCTCGAGCCGCCGAAACGCGACAAGCTGCTGCCAAAGGTGCTCAAGGAACCCGACGTCACGCGGCTGCTGCGGACAAGCGCCGGATGGAAAACCGGCTGGCTTAAGGTGCGCGATCGCGCCATCATGGAGCTGCTCTATGCGAGCGGCATGCGACGGGCAGAGATCGCGGCGCTCAAGATCTCGGACGTCGACCTTCAAACGCGCACCATCCGTGTCATGGGCAAGGGTCGAAAGCAGCGGCTCGTCGTCATCAACCGGACCACCGCCGACGCGATCCGCAGCTACCTCGGCGTTCGCCCGCGCACGCCCGACGAGTCGCTGTTCGTCGGTCATAGCGGTCGAGGACTGAGTTCCCGGCACGTCTGGGAGATCTTCCGGAGAGTGCATGCGCTCAGCGGTCTGAAGGCTCCAGCCAGTCCGCACACGCTGCGTCACTCGTTCGCAACCCATCTTCTCGAGCATGGCGTCGACCTCATCACGATTCAAGAACTGCTCGGCCACGCGAGCGTGGCCACGACGCAGATCTATACAAACGTCTCCATGGAGCACAAGCGGCGCGCATACGATGAAGCGCACCCGCGCGATCGTCAAAAAGACCGCTAGACCATAGAGGACGAGTATCGCGCCCGGAATCGGGAACACTAAGGATGCACGATGGTACGAACCCTGATCTTCACGGCGCTCGCGATCTTCTGCTTCGCACTGCCGTTCTTCACTGTATCGTGCCAGGGCCAGTCGGTGAGCTCCGTTCGCGGCATCGATCTTGTGATCGGGCACGACGTTCCGTCCTCGCTGCAAAGCGGCCCAGCGCAGCACATCGCTCCAAATATCTGGGCTGCGGCGGCGCTGATTCTGGCGATCGTCGCGCTGCTCGTCATCGCGTTCTGGCAGCGCGAGCCGGCAGCCATTCCTTGGATCACTGGGCTCACGGCGGCCGCGGTGCTCGCGCTTCTCGCGGTCTTATTGTCGGTGCGTGACGCGCTTTCGGAGCACGCCGTGCTGACCATCCGGGCTGCGTACGGCTACTATCTCACGATCCTCTTCATGGCTGCCGGCACCGTCTCAAGTCTCTTTTCGCGGTCCGCCGCGCCTCGCCAGCCCGGCGCGTGACGCGTCGTGTCTTCTTCTGCCGCGCGCTCGCTCATCGACTTTTCATCGCCGCCTCGGACGCTTCTGAGCGCCCGCGGGTACCATCCTGACGGGATTCCACGTTTGTTTGAAGAGGGGATTGAATGATCCGAAATATGGTCGCCGGAGGTCTGGTGACGCTTGCGCTGGCAGCGATCGTGGCGCTGCTCGCAGTGCGCTTCGGGCTCGTGCCAGCGAATGCCGATGCGAAACCGAGCTCGTTGGAACGCTGGGCCGCCGGCACGTCGCTGCGCGCGACGGTCGCGCGCGATGCTCCGAAACAGCCCGACCCGCTTGCTTTGAATGACGCCAATCTCGAAGCCGGCATCAAGCTTTACGCGGATAACTGCATGGTCTGCCACGGCGCCTCTGACGGCCAAGGCTCGAACATCGCGCTCGGCCTGTATCAGCACGCGCCGCAATTCGGCAAGCATGGCGTCGAAGACGATCCAGAGGGCGAGACCTATTGGAAGATCGATCACGGTATCCGCCTGACCGGCATGCCCTCGTTCGCGCGCGCGCTCGACGACGAGCAGATCTGGCAGCTGGCGATGTTCCTCAAACACATGGATTCGCTGCCGGCCGCAGCGCAAGCCGCTTGGAAGAAGCTGCCAAGTCAGAGCGGCAGCGCGGGGCGCAAGGGTCCGCCTTCGGCGGCTCGAACATCTGCGTTATGGAAGCCTGGGAGAGACCCGATTTCGAGCACGTCGCGCTCGGCGCCGAAGTGACCGCATACCTCGGCACCGCGCCGGCCGACGAGCCGACAGCCGTCTAGAACCTTCAACCCGGCGAAAGGCGTGAGGGCGGCGCGGCGCTGCTGCGCGTCCACGAGATACCATGCACATACGAGTGCTCGGTTCGGCAGCCGGTGGCGGTCTGCCGCAATGGAACTGCGCCTGCGCGCATTGCAATGCGGCGCGTTCGAAAGCGCAGTCGCGTCGCTTGCAGGCCTCGCTTGCGGTCTCTGCGGACGGCGAACGCTGGCTGATCGCCAACGCCACGCCGGATATCCGCCACCAGATCCTTGCGTTCGAAAAGCTCGCGCCGCAGCCGCCGCGCCGTTCGCCCATTTCCGCCGTCGTGTTGTCCGACGCGAATATCGATCACGCTTTTGGTCTTTTGGAGTTGCGTCAAGCTGACCGCCTCTCGATCTATTCCACCGAGACCGTTCGCGACGTCTTGCTCGCCGGCTGCAGCGCGCTTCGCCCATTCGCAAAGCCCCCGCATTCGTGGCACATCATCGGCGACTCGCCGGTGCATGTCAACGATGCGAGCGGATTGCCGGTCGGCTTGCGCGTGCGCGGCATCGACGTCGGCGGACTCACACCGCAATACGACGGCGGGCGCGACGTCGCCGGCGCAGCAGCGGGCATTTTGATAAACGACGGCGCTCACCGCTTGCTCTATGCGCCCTGCGTCGGCGCGATGACCGACCCGCTGCGGCGCGAGCTGGCGCTGGCAGACGCCGTGTTTCTCGACGGAACGTTTTGGGCCGAGCACGAGCTTTCGGTGCAGGCGTTGGGCACGCGAACGTCGCGTCAAATGGGGCATCTTCCCATCTCGGGCGATGGCGGCACGCTCTCCGCGGCCGTCGGCCTTGGCGGCAAACATCGATATTACACCCACGTCAACAACACCAATCCCGTGATCGACCCAGGCTCTGACGCGGCGCGAGCGGTGCGCGACGCAGGGTGGATCATCGCCGAGGATGGGCTGGCGTTTTCGCTTTCGAAAGAGGCCGGCAGTGCAGCCGGCGGTAGACGATAGTTTCCTCGCGCGCCTGCGCGCAGTCGGCGCCGAGCGCTACCATGACAAGCACCCCTTCCATGTCGCGATGCACGAGGGCCGGTTAAACCGCGAGCAGGTGCGCGGCTGGGTCGCCAACCGCTACTACTATCAAAAGAACATCCCCGTCAAGGATGCCGCCATCTTGTCCAATCTGCCCGACCGCGAAAAACGCAGAGTCTGGATCAGACGTATCCTCAATCAGGACGGCACGCTCGAGGCGGGCGGAGGCGGACTCGAGCAGTGGTTCGCACTGGCGCGCGCCGTCGGCATCAGCGAGGCGGCGCTGCGCTCTGAGTCGCACGTGCAGCCGGGGACGCGCTTCGCGGTCGATGCGTACGTGACGTTCGCGCGCACGCAGGCGTGGCTGCCGGCCGTCGCGTCGTCCCTGACTGAGTTATTCGCGCCCGAGCTGATGGGCAAGCGCATCGAGGCGCTGCTCGCGCGCTATCCATGGATCGACCCGGCCGGCTTGGACTATTTCCGCAATCGCGTGACCCTTGCGGCGCAAGATGCGTCATACGCGCTGCCCTGGGTGTTGGAAGCCGCGACGGACGAGTCTGCGCGACACGCGTGCGTGCAGGCGCTGCATTTCAAATGCGACGTGTTGTGGGCGATTCTCGACGCGACGCAGCTCGCATATGGGATCGGATAGGGGTGAGCTCTTCGCGCGATGCCATCCCTTCCTTCGTCGACGGCGTTCGTTTGCGCCGTTTGCCGGACCGCACCGTCTTGCTGGTGCCCGAGGGCGTCGTCAACCTGAACGCGTCCGCGGCTGCAACGCTTGGGCTCGTCGACGGCGCGCGCTCGTGCAGCGCGATCGCGCAGGAATTGTCGAGCCGCTACGATGTGCCCGCGGTGCAGCTGCGGGCGGATGTCGATGAGCTCGTCGACCGCCTTTCCGACCGCGGATGGCTGTGCGTGTCAAAAGCAAAGCCGTGAACCGCCACCAGCCGCTTTCGTTGCTGGCCGAACTCACGTACCGCTGCAACCTGCAATGTCCGTACTGCTATAACCCGCTCGATCTGCGCGCGTACGGCGACGAGCTCGACGAATCGGAATGGGCCCGCGTCGTCGATCAAGCCGCGGACCTCGGGGTGCTGCAGCTCCACCTGTCAGGCGGCGAGCCGACGTTGCGGCCCGATCTCTTGGTCAGCCTCGTGCGCCGGGCGCGCGCGCGCCAGCTCTACACGAACTTGATCACGCAGGGCACGTTCTTGGACGACGAGCTGCTCGGCGCGCTGAGCGAGGCGGGGCTCGATCACGTGCAGATCAGCGTGCAAGCGGCAGACGAGCGCGTCGCCGATGACATCGCCGGCACGAAGGTGCACGAGCGAAAACTGGC
Organism: Vulcanimicrobiota bacterium; assembly: GCA_019235715.1. GTDB lineage: Bacteria > Vulcanimicrobiota > Vulcanimicrobiia > Eremiobacterales > Eremiobacteraceae > JAFAHD01. The sequence goes on along the minus strand of JAFAKE010000097.1, from coordinate 11,488 downwards.
GGCGCTTGCCCGCGTGCAGCGCGCCCGTCTGGCGCTCACGCTGAATTGCGTTCTTCACCGCGCGAACATCGACGCGGTCGCAGAGCTCATCGCCCTCGCCGAAAGACTCGGCGTGCGCCGGCTCGAGCTTGCCAACGCGCAGCTCTACGGGTGGGCGTTCCGCAACCGTCACGCGCTCGTGCCGAGCCGCGAACAAGTCGCGGCGGCGGCGGCGACCGTGCGCGCCGCGCAACACCGCCTGCGAGGTGTCATGGAGATCACGCACGTGATCGCGGACTATTACGAGACCTATCCGAAACCGTGCATGCATGGATGGGGTCAGCGTTTCATGACGGTGGTTCCTGACGGTCGCGTGCTGCCGTGTCCGGCGGCCGCCGCGATCGCATCGTTGCGCTTCGATTCAGTCCGCGAGCGGACGCTGCGCGACATCTGGGAGCGTTCGGCTGCGTTCAATGCGTATCGCGGCACTGGCTGGATGCCGGAGCCCTGCCGTTCGTGCGAACGCAAGGAGATCGACTTCGGCGGTTGCCGCTGTCAGGCGTTTCTGCTCGCAGGCGATGCCGGCGCCACTGATCCGGTGTGCTCGCTCTCGCCCGACCATCATCTCGTCCACGAGGCGATAGCTCGATCGGAAGCGCTCCCTGCACAGCCGAGGCGCATGTGAGAAGCGCACGGCTTTCTCTTCTTGTTCTTCTGATTTGTGCCCCGGCGGCCTCTGCAGCCGTTGGATGCGCTAGCGGTTCGTCGGGCTCGCTGCCCTCAGGTGGGATGAACCCGACGCCGACCGCGCCCGCGTCGCCGGCAGGCGTTTTCTACGTGGCGAACTCCGGCGCGAATTCGGTGGCGGTCGTAAAGGCCGGGGCGAATGCGGTCGTCGCCACGATTCCCGTGCAAAAAGCGCCCACAGCGTGTGCCGTCGACGCGGCAGCCGGGAAAGTCTTCGTCATCAATTCGACGAGCTACACCGTGTCGGTGATCGACATCGCGACCCAAAGCGTGAGCGGTTCGCCGATCAATGTCGGCCCGGGCCCCGTCGATGTCGTCGTGAATCCGAATGGAACGGCGGCCTATGTCGCCGACAGCTCCGGCCACATCGAGATTATCGACCCGTCGACCGATGCGCTCGGCGCGCCGTTCTCGGCCGGTGCGATTCCCGAAGGCTTGGCGATCAGCAAGGACGGCTCGACGCTCTATGTCAGCGATCTCGGCTTCGGCGACATTGTCCGCGTCAATACCGCGACGCTCGCGACTCAGACGAGTGCGAAACTCGGCTTTGGACCGAGCAAGCTCGCCGTCGACGCCGCGAACGCGACGCTGTACGTGCTCGACTACGTGGACAACGCCGTCGTATTCCTCAACGCGTCGACGCTGGCCAAGAGTGCGTCGGTTTCCGTCGGACAAGGTCCCGACGGCATCGCAGTGGCGGCGCAAACGGGCGATGTGTATGTCGCGACGCAAGGCGCCGGCGTCTCCGTGATCGATCCCGTCAAGAAAGCCGTCGTTGCGCAGATCGCGGTCGGCTTCGATCCGGCGGGAGTCGCGGCGTCGGCGGACGGGCGAACCGTGTACGTCGCCAACTTCGCCAGCAGCAACGTTTCGGTGATCGACGCGGCGAGCAACACGGTCAGCGCGACGGTCTCGACCGGTGTCGGCCCGTACGGGGTGTGCCTTTAAAGCCGCTTCTTCAGCTCGATCGTTACGGCGTCGCCGGCTTCCTTCCCGATGTGTTTGCGCACAACAGCGTTGACAGGCAGCATGTGGGTGCCGTCGCCCAAAGCCATGAACGAACCGCGGAATGGATGGCCGTCGATCGTTCCTGCGACCTTGACGAGGCCGCGAGTGCCGAAAAAGCGCGCCGAACCAGGCATCACGGCGTAGGTCCACGCGCCCTTGCGGCCGGAGTACTGCAGCGTGGCGCGAAAGCGCTTATTCAGCCGTTCAGCGGCGATCGAACTTCCCCCAGTCAAAGCGCGTCACGTCCCCGGAGACATGCACGACGCTGCCGTCCGGCTGCACCAGCACACGCACCGGCTCGACCCCGGCGAGCTCCAGCAGAATCGCGCCGGTGCGCGTGGTCGCGCCCACCGCGAAGCCGTACTTGCGGAATTGCTTGATGACATCTTTTTGTTTGTCGGGCTTGGCGGCCATCGCGCAACACGGATTGCGCCTAGAGCATCACAAGCCCTTGGCGCGCTCCTAACGTGACGGCTTCAGTCCGGCTGCCGGCATGCAGTTTTGCGAAGATCGACCCGACGTGGAATTTCACCGTGTGTTCCGAAATGTGCAGACGCGCGGCGATCGCCTTGTTGGCCAGGCCTTGCGCCATCATGCGCAGCACTTCGAGCTCGCGCGTGGTCAGCGATTGCCGGTCACGCGTGCGCAGGTCGATGCCTGCGGCTGGCACGAGCGGCTGTGCCACCTCGGGATGTAGGACGATGTAACCCGCGACTACCGCGGCGATGACGGCCGCGAGATCGCGTGCGCCGCTGGGCACGACCGCTCTGACACCTGCACGCACGAGCGCGTTCGCCCACGTGGCGTCGGCGTGGCGCGCAAGCACGACTACTGGCACCGAACGTGGATCGAGGCCGTCCAGGATCTCACCGGGAGATTCATCACCGTCCGCCTCGAGCACGACTGCGTCGATCGACCGCGCCTCGACTTGGTCGCCGAGATCCGAACCGTCTTGCGCTTCCTCGACCGTGATCGGAGTTGCGCCGTCGCCCAAGTCTTGGAGATCGTCGAGCACGCGGCGCGTGGCGGCGATCAGAACGCGCGTCATGCGGCTTGCGCTGAACTGTGCGTGAAGGCGACGCTGATGTCGCGCACGCTGCCGCCGCGCGCGACGGTCAACTGAAGATCGGCGCCCGCGGCGCAGTCGATCAGCGCGTCTGCAAGATCCGATTCGTCGCGCAGCGGCGTTCCGCTGACGGCGATGATCGCATCGCCGGCCAACATTCCGGCGCGTTCCGCGGCACTGCCTGCTGCGACCTCGAACACGAGCAGCGCGGGCACTTCGGTTTGCACGCCGACTCGCATGCGCACGGTTTCAAGGGTCACGCCGAGCCGAGGCCTCGAGCGGCCGGCTCGCAAAAAGCGTTCGACTGCGTTGCTGGGGACGGCGACCGCAAGTCCACCGTAGATCATGCTGTTGATGCCCACGACGCGGCCGCCTGCATCGGCGAGCGGGCCCCCGGAGTTGCCCGGAGCGATGCGAACGTCGGCCTGGATCCAGCGCGCGCGCGAGGAAGGTCCGGAACCCGCTGATAGGATGATACCGGCCGTGACCGCGCCGACAAGTCCAAGCGGATTGCCCACCGCGAACGCGAGCTGGCCCGGTCGCACCAGGTCCGAATCGCCGATCTCGGCCGCGTTGAGGTCGCGGGCGTCTATACGTAAGGCCGCGACATCGCGCCGCGGATCGGCGGCGACGAGTTCGGCAGCGTGCGTGTCGCCGTTGGGCAGATCGACGCGCAGGCGTCGCCCGCGCACGACGTGCGCGTTCGTGACGATCAGACCATCCGCGCGCCATACGATGCCCGACCCGCCGCCCGCCCGGCCGGAGCGCACCTGAACCGTGCTTGCTTGCAGCGTCTGCGCCACGGCGCCCAGGGAATCGGACGCTCCGGCCAACGCCATGCCAACAGCGCTCATCCTCAATCCTCTTCTTCTTCGTCGTCATCCGCGCGGCGCTCGCCGATCTCGACCTGTGACTCCACCGCTTTGCCGCCGCGCACCACGCGCAGCGTGACCTGTGTGCCGACGCGGTCGCCGCCGAGCTGCGCCAAGATGTCGTCTGTATCTTCGATCTTCACGCGATCGAGCGCGATGATGATGTCGCCGACGAAGAGGCCCGCTTTTTCGGCCGGTCCGCCCGGCTCGACGGCTACGACGATCGCGCCTGCATCGGCGTCGATGCCCGCGCTGCGCCGTAGCGCGTCGGAGAGCCTCACCGCCTGCAAGCCGAGGCCGATGTACGCGCGCCCGCGCCGCCGTCCGCTGATCAGTTGCTCGATCACGCGCTCGACGGTCGCATTGGGAATCGCAAGATCGAACCGGCGCGAAAGCGCTGACGTGTTCATGCCCAGCACTCGGCCTTTGACGTCGACGAGTGGGCCGCCCGAAAAGCCGGCATACAGCGACAGATCCAGCGCGATAAAGCGGTCGATATTGCCGCCGCGCCACGTGCGCCACGGACCGCTTGCGGAGCTGATGACGCCGCTCGCCGCGCGTACGCCGTCCTCTGCGTCGCGCGCGACCGCGAGCACGAGGTTGCCGGCACGCAATTGCGCTGCGTCGGCGAATTGAGGCGCTTCAAGCGTCGCGCCGGCTTCGATGCGCAGCACGGCGATGTCGGTGTCGGAATCGCGCCCGGCAAGGGTCGCCGGCACGTGCGTGCCGTTGGGCAGCGTCACGCTGATATCGTCATCGCGCCGCACCGCATGGTCGGCGGTGACGATCAAGCCGCTGCGCCATTGAATGCCGCTGGAACCGATGCGATTGCGTGCATGCACCGCGACGGTCGCAGCGCCGGCGCGCGCGACCGCGTCGGCGAGATCGTTGGAGATTGACAGAAGTGAATCGCTGTGTTCGAGGGTTGAGGACATGAGGTGGCGTCGCTCCCGGGCGTCAAGTGTTTCGTTAAGTATGACGCCCGGGTTTGCGTTTATCTACCGGAAGAAGTGCTAGGCGTCCTCACGCGGCGGGAGTGCGCTCGGTCTTCTGCTCTTCGCGGCGCGATATCAGAGCGACCGAATTCCGCGTCGCCCACGCATGCAACTCATCGAGTATGGGCAGCAGCTCGCGGCCCAGCGTCGTCAACGAGTATTCGACGCGCGGCGGGATCTCGGCGTGAACGCGACGCGACACGAGCCCATCGCCTTCAAGATCGCGCAACTGCCGCGTCAGCACTTTGGGCGTGATGCCCTCGAGCGCGCGCTGCAACTCGCCGAAGCGCATCGTGCGTTGCCCGAGCGTATAAATGACGACGACCTTCCATTTGTCGGCGATCATCGCCATCGTCCGCTGTATGGGGCAGGCAAGCTTGGTTTCGTATGTCATTGTGACCCTCGCTATCTTCGGGGCTATTGTTTCACCATCCGGACACTACTTCCCTTTCATCCATATTGGGCATATACTAACGTGGCTCGGGGGCCGCTCGGCCGCCCGATGCCATGCCCCCAGCGGGCCGGAAAGGCCCCGCAAAGCCACGAGAAAGGTTTGACCCTAGATGGACCTCACCAAGACATTCCCTCGCAGCCCAAAGGCCAAATTGGCCGGTCTCGTCATGCTGGCGCGTACGACCGACAAGGCGCGCGCCCACAACGCCGGTTCGCCCGGTCCGTATCACTACGGCTGCGGCATGGACACCCACGTCCTGGGCTTCCTCGGCAGCGACCCGAAGTCGTTCGCGGATGCGGTCGCCCGCCTCGGCGATGACGCCGCGATCGAGGGCTGGGCGCAGGAGCGCCTGCGCGGCAAGAACCAATCCGAAATCGCCTCCTTCAACGCCGATTTTGCGGAGGACGGGCCGGCATCTGGCAGCGATGCAGAGCGCTTCTTCCACTCCGAACGACAGCGCCTGCATCGCGGTGATATAAAGACATGGTTCGAACTGCTCGACGTCGATGAAGGGCGCGACGTGCCTGTGCGCACGGCGGCGTAGCGGAATCGTGGTGCGGCGCGAAGGCGCCGCTGCGAACGCGAAAGCGCGCCCTTCGGGCGCGCTTTTTTGATAGAGTGCCTGCCAGGGACTAGAAGTTCGCCTGCATGCCGAACGTCGGCGTCAAGGTGTTCGGCCCAAAGACGTTTTTCTCACCGTAGAACAGCATGATCTGCTTGGCCAGCTTGACGTCGCCGTACAGATCCAACGTCGGATTGTTCGAATTGTACAGGCGCGCATCGATGCCGAGGAAACTCGGCAGATAGACCGCTTTGACACCCAGGTTCGAGTACAGCACGCCCGCCGACAACGTGAATCCGGGCGCAACGCGCCGGTTCAGCAGCACGTTGTAGGTCGTATCGTGGCCGAGCGAATTGGCACCGAGCGTGAAATTGCCCGGCGCCCGCGGCAGGAACGTGAAGTTCAGATCGGATGTGGGGCCGCCGTTGAATCTGCTATCCCAATACAGGCGCACGTCGGGCTCGACCAGCTTTAAGTTCGCAAGCACGTTCTGATGCGGCGAGGCATGCGGCGCCGGCGCCGCCGCGGGCGGCACGCTTCCGAACGGCGTCGCGAGCGGCACGGCACCGGGCGCCGGGGTTGCGCCTTGCAGCGGTGTCACTTCGGGCAGCGGCGCCACCGGCGTCGGCAGCGGACCGGTGGCGGTCGAAAAATTGCCGAGCAGATCGTTGGCCTTGGCCGTCACGTCGTTGAGGTTGGAGATGGTGCCGCGCAGCTGCGCCTGGACGTTGGGATCGCCCGTCAACGACTGCAGCTCGGTCGCGGCCACCTTGAGCTTTTCGCTCGCGTCTTTGAAGTTGACCGCCGTCTGCACCAGGCTCTGCCGGATCGTCGGGTCGCCGGTGAGCGCCGCGAAATTCGCCATCGTCGTGTTCAGGTTCTTTGCCGTGTCCGAGAGCGCGTCGACCAGCTGCTGCACGCGCTCCGAATTGTTGGCGACAAGGCCGTTCAAGTTCCCGGTGAGCGAGATGATGTTGTTGCCGCTCAGCGCGACGACGCGGTTGAGATTTGCGACCGTCACTTTGAGCGATTCGGACAATTCGGTGAAGTTCGTATCGGCACGGGTGATGAGGTGGTCGGTATGCGACGCGACGCTGTCGAAACGGCGCGCAAGGCGCGGCATTTCGACGTTGATGATGGCGACGGTTTTCTCAAGCGACTTGAGCTGCGCTTGGCTTTCGCTGACGAGATCGGTGATCGTCGGCGGCAAGACGCCCCACGGCGCGTCGTTTGGATCGGCCGGAATGCCGTGCGCCAGCACGGTCGCGTGGGCGAGATCGTGCGGCGGCTTGATGGCAAGGCTGGATTGCCCGGTGAGCGTGCTCTCCACTGTGAACGTCGACTCGCGATAGACGGTCGTGCCCTTGCTGATGACCGCTTCGGCAAGCACGGTCTGATCGGGCAGCAGGTCGATCTTCGTGACGTCGCCGACAGCGACGCCCGAGATGACGACGGACGCCCCCTCCTGCAGCGCGCCGACATCTTTGAAGTGCACGGCGATCGGATAGCCGCGCGCGCGCGCGCCGATGTCGCTGATGTACAGCCAGACGACGAATGCCGCCACGAGCGCGAGCAGCGTGAAGATGCCGACGCGCACCTGTTGCGAGGTCGGGCTGGCGCCGCGCTGGCTAGAGCGGGATCGGGCCAAGCTCGCTCCCTTGCAAGAACTGCTGCACGATGGGATTCGGCGAGCGCCGGATTTCGGCGACGGTCCCCGATTCGATGATCGTGCCCTCGAACAGCATCGCGACCGTATCGGACAGCGCGTAGATCGAACGCAGATCGTGCGAGACGACGACCGACGTCGCCTTCAGGCGCGATTGGATGTCCTTGATCGTCGTCACGATGATGTGCGTCATGATTGGATCCAGTCCTGACGTCGGTTCGTCGAACAGGATGATTTCCGGGTCATTCACGATGGCGCGCGCGAACCCCGCCCGTTTTTGCATGCCGCCGGAGAGCTCGCCGGGAAGGCTGCCCTCCACTTCTGACAACCCCAACGCTTCGAGCGTGTCGGACACGCGCTTGTCGATCTGTGCCCTGGTCATCGTCGTGTGCTCCCACAACGGGTACGCGACGTTCTCCGCGATCGTCATGGAGTCGAAAAGCGCAGAGTATTGAAAGGCGAAGCCCATCTTCTTGCGCATCTCGATGAGCTCGTGCTCGTCCCAGCCGGTGATGTCATCGCCGTTGATGTACACCGCACCCGCATCGGGATGACGCAGACCGTTGATCACGCGCAAGATGGTCGACTTGCCGGCCCCGGACAACCCGATGATGCCGGTGACGTGCCCGCGCTTGCAGTCCACCGAGCAATCGGAAAGCACGATCTTCTCTTCATAGCGCAAGCCGATGCGGTCGAGCCGGATCGCGACGTCTTCTTCCGGGCGTGGCGGCCCGGCGCGTTCTTCTTGCAGGATCATCGCGGCCGCCGCGTCATCTGAATAGCACGTACGAGAGCACGAAGTTGAACGCGAAGATCAAGATGACCGCGGTGACCACCGCATTCGTGGTCGAGCGTCCGACGCCGTCCGCACCGCCCTCGGTGCGGAAACCTTCGTAGCAGGCGATGATCGACACGACCATGCCGAAGACCGCGGCCTTGATCAAACCGTTGTAAAAATCGCTCGGCTCGGTGCCCTGCTGCACGGAATGGAAATACGTGTACTGCGGGATGCCGGCGACCCAATGCGCCATGTAGTAACCGGCCGAGATGCCGATGATGTCGGCGAACACGGTGAGCATGGGCACGGTGACGATGCACGCCAGTACGCGCGGCGTGACCAGCACTTTGACGGGGCTCACGCCCATCGATTGGAACGCCTCGATCTGCTCGGTCACCTTCATCGCGCCGAGCGATGCCGCGATCGCAGCGCCCGCGCGGCCGGCGAACACGATGCCGGTGAGCAGCGGTCCCAGTTCGCGGAAGGTCCCATACGCGACGCTGCTGCCGACGTATTCCGTAAACCCGTTCTGTACGGCGGCCTTGGCCGTCTCAAGCGAGATGACCGCGCCCGTGAACAGCGACGTGAGCACGATGATGGGCCACGATTCGACACCGAGGAAATACGCTTGGCGCAGCACGTCGGTCAGGCGCACTTGCAGGGTGAACATGTAGCGGAATGCATCGCCCAACATTATCGTGACGCCGCCCGCGTAGCCGAAAAAACGGCTAAACGGATTAGGCGCCGCGCGTTGGATCACCGCGGCTGCTCCCGTGAAGAGGCGTCCTGCAGCGCGTCCAGCACGCGCAAGGCACCGTCGCGCCGGCGCACGGCGACGCTGCGCTCGGCCTGCAGATTGTACTGCCGCTGATACAGGTCGTCGAGTCTGCGATCGAGCTGTGCGAGGTGGTGCTCCGACTCCGCAGCCATGTCGCCGAAGTACTTGGCCGCGGCGCGCAGGAGGGCCTCGACCGCGGCGCTGCTTCCCTCCACGCGCACGCGCTCGCGCGCTGAGCGCAGCGAACGGTCTGTGATATGGAACTCGTCGATCAGCGCAAGCAGGCCATCGAGATCGCTCACGACGCGGCCTTGGCCGGCTTGCCGAAGGCCGGGATGTCGAACGGCGCAAGTGCTGCGTGCTGAGAGGCGATCAGTGCCGCCACACCGCGTCCGGCCAGCGCGAGCAGCCGCTCGAGCTCAGCGCGGGCGAACGGCATGCCCTCTCCGGTGCCTTGCACTTCGACGAAACGGCCATCGCCGGTCATCGCGACGTTCATATCGACTTGCGCGCGCGAATCCTCGTCATAGCACAAATCGAGCATCGGTCGCGCGTCGACGATGCCCACCGAGGTTGCTGCGAGCCAATCCGTCAGCGGCCACCCGCGCAGCTTGTTCTCCTTGCGCAGGCCGGCGAGCGCGAGCACGAGCGCGATGAACGCGCCGGTGATCGCGGCCGTGCGCGTTCCCCCATCCGCTTCAAGCACGTCGCAGTCGAGCAGGATCGCGCGTTCGCCCAGCGCGCGCAGATCGATGACCGAACGCAGACTGCGGCCGATCGTGCGCTGGATCTCATGCGTGCGTCCGCCGACCCGTCCTTTGGCCGACTCGCGCTGCGTGCGCTCCGACGTCGAGCGCGGCAGCAGCGCGTACTCGGCGGTGACCCAGCCGGTCCCTTGGCCTTTGAGAAACGGCGGCACTTTGTCTTCGACCGTCGCCGCGCATAGCACCCGCGTGTTGCCGATCTCGATCAACGCGGAACCCTCGGCGAAGCGCAAGTAATTCGGCGTGACGTTGAAAGGCCGTGCTTGGTCGTCCGCCCGTCCGTCGATGCGCGCCACGCCGCTACTCGACCGTCACCGTCTTCGCGAGGTTGCGCGGTTGGTCGACGTCACAGCCCTTGCGGTCGGCGACGTGATACGCGAACAGCTGCAGCGGCACGACGTTGACGATCGGCGCGATGAGGTGATGCGTCTGCGGAACTTGGAATAAGACGTCAGCCACCTCGAGGACCGCTTCATCGCCAGGATTGGCGACGGCGATGATGCGGCTTTCGCGCGCTTTCGCCTCCGACAGGTTGCTCAGGACCTTCTCTTCGATGGGGCTGCGCGTGGCGATGCCGACGACCGGCACCGCCTCATCGAGCAGGGCGATGGGGCCGTGTTTCATCTCACCGGCCGCGTAGCCCTCAGCGTGGATGTAGGAGATCTCTTTGAGCTTCAGCGCGCCCTCGAGCGCGATCGGGTAGTTGACGTGCCGTCCGAGGAACAGCACGGTCTTCGCCTTGGCGTAACGCCGCGCAACGGGCGCGATCTCCTCGTCGCTGTTCAGCGCGCGGTCGACAAGCGAAGGGACGTCGCGCAGCGCGCGCGCCAGGTCGTGCAGTTCGCCTTCACTGGCCGCACCGCGCACGCGCGCGAGATGCAACGCGAACAACGCCATCGCGGCGCACTGTGCGGTGAACGTCTTGGTGGCGGCGACGCCGATCTCCGGACCGGCGTGCGTATAGAGCGTCGCATCCGCATGGCGCGCCAGCGCCGAACCGACGCGGTTGCACACGCCGAGCAGCGTGGCGCCGCCTGCGCGCGCGACGCGCGCCGCTTCCAAGGTGTCGGCGGTCTCGCCGCTCTGTGAGATCGCGACCGCCAACGTCTTGTCATTGACCACGGGATGCGAGTAGCGGAACTCGGACGCCAGTTCGAGCTCGACCGGAAGCTTGGCGAGTTGACGGATGAGGTACATCCCGTACATCGCGGCGTGGAAGGCGGTGCCGCAGGCGAACATCGACACTTTTTCGGCACTGCGCAGCATCGCATCCGACAAACCGAGATCCGCAAGATCGACGTTGCCGCGATCGTCGATGCGTCCGGCAAGGGTGTCGCGCACGACTTTCGGCTGCTCGTAGATCTCCTTGAGCATGAAGTGCTTGAATCCGCCCTTTTCGGCGGCGCGCACGTCCCATGAGATGCGCGTGATCTCGCGCTCGACGGGCTCACCCGCGAAGGTCGATATCTGCGCGCCGTCGCGCTTGACGACGACGACCTCGCCTTCGTGGATCACGAGCTGGCGGCGCGTGTATTCCATGATGGCCGGCGTATCCGAGGCGACGAAGGTCTCGCCTTGCCCCAGTCCGACGACCAGCGGTGACGCACCGTTGCGCGCGAAGACGATCTCGTCGGGCGAATCGGCCGACAGCACGCCCAGGGCGTACGCGCCGTGCACGTCGCCGAGCACAGAACGCACGGCGGCGGCGAGGTCGCCGTCGTAACGCTCCTCGATGAGGTGCGCGACGACCTCGGTGTCGGTGTCGCTCGCAAACTTGTGTTCGCGCGCGGTCAAGGCCGCGCGCAGGGGCGCATAGTTC
>JAFAKE010000047.1 GCA_019235715.1 Vulcanimicrobiota bacterium | reverse complement strand
CGCTCCGTCATCCTCCAGCGCTTCGCTGCAGACGCTGCGCTACACGAGTTTGGCGTCAGCCATCTTCGCGTTCGCGCTCGTCGTCTGGGGCGGCATCGTGCGTATCAACGGCGCGGGCATGACCTGTCCTGACTGGCCGCGCTGCCGCGGTGCATGGTTCCCCGCACTTCACGACCCAGTCGTCTTTGAGTGGACGCACCGGCTGGGCGCGCCGGTGCTTACGCTGCTCATCATTGCGACGTTTGTCGCGGCATGGCGCGCGCGCCGCGAGCGGCCTGCGGCATGGCGCGCCGCCTGGCTCGCTGCGGGCCTGCTCGTCGCGCAGATCATCGTCGGTGCACTGACCATCAAGTATATCAACAATCCGCCAAGCGTCGCCGCGCATCTGGGCGTCGGCATCGCGACCTTCGTGAGCTTGCTGCTCGTCTGGTATACGGCTGCTCGCGCGCCGGCCGAGACGCAACCAGAAGAGAGCGCGGTTGCGGAGCGCTCCGCATCGACCGCGTCCGCGCACATTCTCGCGTTGGTGTTCGCAAGACTGGCGCTGTCAGCGGCGATCGTCACCTTTGGTGCCATCCTTGCCGCCGGGTACATGAGCGCATCGAACGATGGCCTCGCGTGCACGCAGTTCCCGCTGTGCAACGGATGGGGACCTCCTGAAAACGTCGCGCAGCAGATCCACATGGGCCATCGCGTGCTCGCCTATATCTCGTTCTTCTTGATCATTATCATCGCAGCATCGGGTGGACGCACGCGCGATCTTCGAATCCGCGCGTTCTCCTTGACGGCGCTCGGACTGGGCGCCTTGCAGGTCGCGCTGGGCGTATCGACGATCGTGTCGGGGTTGGCGCCCGCGCTGCGCTCGATCCATCAAGCAAACGGGGCGCTGCTGTTCGCCTGCCTCGTGCTGCTGACATACGAAGCATACGACGCGGCCGCGCCCGAGGCGTATCCGCAGTCGGCGAGCGGAACGAGCGGCCGAGCGGTCGTGCAACACCCATGAGCACGGCCGCCCTCGCAGCCGGCGGAGTCGGCGCGCGCGTGCGCGACTACATCGCGCTCACGAAGCCCAACGTCATGTCGCTGCTGTTGTTCACGACCCTCATGGCGATGCTTATCGCCGCGGGCGGGTTGCCGCCGCTGCTGCTCGTGTTGTGGACGATGATCGGCGGCGCGCTGGCGGCCGGCGCATCCGGCGCGATGAACATGTACTTCGATCGCGACATCGACGCGGCGATGACGCGCACGCGCACGCGACCGGTTCCTGCCGGCCGGATCGCACCGATGCACGCGCTTGCGTTTGGCGTCGTGCTGGCCATCGCGTCGTTTGTCGTGCTGGCCGCGGAGGTGAACTTGCTTGCCGCGCTGCTCGCGCTCACGGGCATCCTCATCTACGTGGGCGTGTACACGCTGTGGCTCAAGCGCACGAGCGTGCAGAACATCGTCATTGGCGGCGCTGCGGGAGCGATACCGCCGCTTGTGGGTTGGGCGGCTGTCACCGGCCGCCTCGACGTGACCGCCCTGCTCCTCTTCCTTATCATCTTCGTATGGACGCCGCCGCACTTCTGGGCGCTCGCGCTGATCGCGAAAAACGAATACGCCAAAGTCGGCGTGCCGATGATGCCCGTGATTCGCGGCGACCAGACGACAAAGCGTCACATCCTTGCGTACAGCATCGCACTCGTCGCGCTCACGCTCGCGTTGACGCCCTTGCACGTGATGGGGACTTTCTATCTGGCGTGCGCGCTGCTGCTCGGCGTGCTGTTCATCGTCCTTGCGGTGCGCGTCGCGCGGGAAGGCTCCATCGCCGCCGAACGCGCGATGTATAAATTCTCGATGCTCTATCTCGCACTGCTCTTCGGCGCGATGGTGATCGATCGGTTCGGCCACGGCCCGGCCGCCTAAGACAGTCAGTCCGGCGCGTATCCTGCCGTCGCTCGCGCTCGGCATGTTCATGCGCGCGCTGCAGCTCACGATCGTCGCGCCGTCGCTGTGGGCGATCGCGCACTCGCTGCGCGCCGGCATCGCCGACCTAGGCTGGGTCATCGTCGCGTACGCGACCGGCTCGCTCATCGCGCAGCCGCTCGCCGGGCGGCTGTCCGATGCGAAGGGCCGCAAGCGCGTATTTCTCGGCGCGATCGCGCTCTTCGCCGTAGGCTCACTCATATGCGCGCTCTCGACGTCCCTCGGCATATTGATCGCCGGACGAACCGTCCAATCGCTCGGCGCCGGCGCCGTCGCGCCGGCGGCCACCGCGATCATCGGTGACTATGTTCCGGACGAGCGCCAGGGCGGCGCGCTCGGCCTTATCTACGGAGCCTTCGCGCTTGCCGCCGTCATCGGTTCGGTCATAGGCGGCGTGTTGGTCGACGCCGGCCTGCACGTGCACATGGATTTTCCGTGGCATCTCATCTTCTGGATCAACATCCCGCTCGCGCTCGTCACGCTTGGGCTCGGCATGGCGCTGCCGGCCGATCGAGCTGCAACCGCGCGCGTCGGGTTCGATCCCGGCGGCATCGCGCTTATCGCAGCATTTGCCGGCTGCGTCATGGCCGCCGGCGCAGCGTCGCCGGCAATGGCAGGCGTGTGGATCGCGGCCGCGATCGGATGCATCCTCGCATTGGCGGCCTGGGAGCGGCGCGCTACGCAACCGATCATCGATCCGGTGCTGCTCAGCCGCTCGGGCCCCGCGCTGGTCTTTGCGATCGCGTTCGTCTCCGCCATCCCGATCTTTTCGGTGACGATCTACTCAGCGGCGTATTACATCGCCCGGTTTCATGCGAACGCCGCCGAAGCGGGTATCGCACTGCTATTCCTCGCGATCCCGCTGGGCATCGGACAAGGGGGAGGCGGACATCTGCTCAACCGGTTCGGTGCAAAGGCGATGCTTTCGACCGGCATCGCGTCGCTGTCTGCGGGTTTGGCGTGTCTTGCGGCGCTGACAGACATCTGGGGCGTGCGCGCCGGACTTGCGCTGTGCGGACTCGGCATGGGCCTTGCGACCGCGCCTCCGAACGTGCTCATCTATCGGTACGTCGATGCCGGTAAACGCGGCGCAGCCACAGGACTGCTCACGATGTTCGCAAGCTCCGGCGCGATCACGGCGCCCGCACTGGTGACGGCGATCCTCAACCGCGGCACGGACGCCGCGCTGCAGCTGCGCATCGAGTATGCAGTCGCGCTGGTCCTCGCGCTCGCGTGCATTCCGCTCGCGACGATGTTGCCCGCCGCGGCGCCACCGCCCGAGCCGAGGGAAAACGGCGCTGCTGCATTAAGTCGACCGTCCACGGTAAGCGGCTGATGCGCGCGCCGAAGTGGCGGAACTGGCAGACGCACGCGACTCAAAATCGCGCGAGGTCACCCCTCATGTGGGTTCGATTCCCACCTTCGGCAGTATGACAAAAGCATCAGCGGGGGCCGAGGATGGCCTCTCACCCCCGTGTAAACGCCCGGCTGGGAGAACCCCCAGTTGAACGAAACGCGTAGTCAGCCACTGCTCGATACCGAGTTCTGGTCCGTGACGGTCCTTTTGACCGTCATCAGCGCGTTATTGATGTGGGGCGTCGTCATCTTTCCGATCGACGCGTGGCTGCCTGAGGCGTCGACGGTATCGAAAGATATCGATTTCATCTACCGCTTCATGGCGTTTTTCAGCGTGCCGATTCTGGTCTACGTGAACGGCTATATCGTCTATTTCATGTGGCGTTATCACGTGGCCAAGGGCGAGGATCGCACCGCCACCGGCTCCGACATCCATGACCATCCTGGCCTCGAAGCCGCCTGGACGATCGTCCCGTCGATCCTCATGCTCATCCTCGGCGTGCTCAGCTACGTGGTGCTGCCCAAGTACTACCTGGCCAGCGCCGCGAGCGTCGCGACGATCGAGGGCATCGGCCACACGTTCTTTTTCGAATTTCGCTATCCGGGCCTGGCGCAGCCGGTGGACAACGACCTGCACCTGCCCGTCGGCAAACAGGTCACGATCGATCTCACATCATCGGAGCCGGACATCCGCAACGCGGTGATCCACTCGTTCTGGGTGCCGGAGTTCCGCGTCAAGCAAGACATGATCCCCGGTATGATCGTGCCGATCCACATCACGCCGGCGCGCATCGGCACCTTTCGCATTATCTGCACCGAGTTCTGCGGCGTCGGCCATTCGGATATGGTAGGTAAAGTCGTCGTCGAGTCACAGTCGGATTTCGACAACTGGTTCAAATCCGAGCAGCACATGCAGTCGAACGGCGCCACGCAAGCGCCGATCTCGATCGCGGGCGGCGACGCGGCGGCCGGAGGACAGAAGTTCGCTGCTAAGTGCACGACCTGCCACGGTACGGGCGCATTTGCCGAACGCAAGGTCGGCCCCGGACTTGGGAACCTATTCCACGATCCAGATCATCCGACGCTGGTCACGGGCAAACCGGCGAACGCCGATGATGTCGCGGACATCATCGAGCACGGGTTCAGCGGCGATCTTGGGACGATGCCCAACATGCAAGTCAACCAGCTCACGCCTAAAGACGTCGCAAACCTGGTCGCGTACCTCGAGTCGCTGCATAAGTAAAGGAAGAAGAAGGACAGACAGGCTCCATGACGATCTCTGAGCTCCAGCGCGAAGCGAGCCACGCTCATATCCATCCGCCGCCGCAGGGCTTCGTCTCGCGCTACGTCATTAGCTTCGACCACAAGGTGATCGCTGTCCAGTACTTCATCACGAGCGGCCTGTTCTTCGTCCTGGCCGGCCTGCTGGCCGAGATGATCCGCGCTCAGCTCATGCAGCCCCACAACACGCTGCTCAGCGCGCAGACCTTCAGCGAAGCATATAGCGTCCATGGCTCGGCAATGGTGTGGCTCGTCATCATCCCGGTCCTCACCGGCGGATTCGGCAATCTTGCGATGCCCCTGATGATCGGCGCGCGCGACGTCGCGTTTCCGTGGCTGAACATGTTCAGCTTCTGGCTGTTCCCGCCGGCCGGCATCCTCGTGTTCTTGAGTTTCCTCTATGGTGCGCCGCAAGCCGGTTGGACGGAATACCCGCCCGTCAGCCTACACACGCCCGGCACTGCGCTGTGGTGCGCCGGTATCTTCCTGATCGGCGTCTCAAGCACGATCACCGGCATCAACTTCATGGTGACGATCATCAAGATGCGTGCGCCAGGAATGACCTGGACTCGCATGCCGCTGTTCGTGTGGGCGACGCTGGTCACCGCGTTCCTGTCGGCGATCGCAACGGCCAACTTGTCGGCGGCGCTGGCCGCCTTATTCATCGAAAAGATCTTCCACGTGCCGTTCTACGATCCGGCGAACGGCGGCAGCCCTGTGCTCTGGCAGCACGTCTTCTGGTTCTATTCGCATCCTGCCGTATACATCATGATCCTGCCGGCGTTCGGGATTGTGTCCGAAGTGCTGCCGACTTTCGTGCGCCGGCCGATCTTCGGCTACCGCGCGATCGCCTATTCATCCGTCGCCATCGGCCTCGTCTCGTTCATGGTGTGGGCGCACCATATGTTCACGAGCGGTCTGGCGCAGTGGGTTCAGCTGCCCTTTATGATCTTGACGATGGCGGTGGGAATTCCGACCGGCATCAAGATCTTCTCGTGGGTGGCCACGCTCTGGCGCGGGCGCATACGCTTGAGCACGCCGCTGCTCTTTGTGATCGGGTTCCTCTCGTGCTTCACGTTCGGCGGCATCACCGGCGTCATGCTGGCATCGGTGCCGGCCGACATCCACGAGCACGCGACCTACTTCGTCATCGCGCACCTGCACTACGTGCTCTTCGGCGGTAGCATCTTTGGGATCTTCGCCGGACTGTACTATTGGTGGCCCAAGATGACCGGCCGCCTGCTCGACGAGCGCCTCGGCAAGATCCACTTCTGGGTGATGTTCCTCGCGTTTAACGCGACCTTCTTGCCCATGCACTGGCTCGGATTGCTCGGCATGCAGCGGCGCGTCGCGTTCTACGATAACCAGTTCGAAGGCACGAATCTGCTGCCGATGGTCGCGCATACGAATGTCTTCGTATCGATCTCCGCATTCGTGCTCGGCCTCTCGATGCTGATCTTCGCCTACAACGCGTTGCGCAGCGCGACGCGCGGCCAGGTCGCGGGCCCGAATCCGTGGGGCGCACGCACGCTTGAGTGGATGACGTCATCGCCGCCGCCGTACTACAACTTCGCGGAGATCCCGCTCGTGCTGCACGGGCCATATGATTACGGCAAGCCGCTGCCGTACGCGAATATCTCGCAAGACCTCGCGACGGAGCCGGTGGACTGATGGCGACGCACGCGATCAGCATCGGCGACGCCGAATATCAAGAAGTGCGCAGCCACCGGCTGCTGGGCTTCCTGTTCTTCCTCATCAGCGATACGATCATATTCAGCTCGTTCATCTTCAGCTATCTCTACGACCGCTCTGCATCGGCGGTATGGCCGCCGCTTGGCATCGAACGCCCGGGTCTGTATCTCGCGGCGGTCAACTCCATCGTGCTTTTCGGTTCGGGCGTCACCATGCATCTAGCGATGGAGGCGTGGCGGCACGCGAACCGCTCGCGCTTCGCCGGCTTCATGATCGCGACGATCGTGCTCGGCGTCGGATTCCTTTCGGGCCAGGCGTACGAATATACGCACCTGCACGACACTTGGTGGGGCAGCGTGTTCGGCGCTTCGTTCTTCACGCTCACCGGGCTTCACGGCTTCCACGTCTTCATCGGCGTGATCTTCCTGATCACGGTGTTGCTGCAGACGCGGCGCGGCGTGTACGACCAGTCCAGATACTTCGGCCTCACCGCCGCGACGCTGTACTGGCACTTCGTCGACGTGATCTGGGTGGCGCTGTTCTTCCTGTTCTACGTCTACTAAGGAGCGGGTGACGATGACAGGTGCTATTCTCTTACGGATACTCGCCGGCGCCGGCGCGCTTGTGGTCGCATTTTTCGCGCTCAAAGCGCTGTACGAGGAATGGCCGAAGTCCGCGCTCGAGGACCAGGTGACGAAGATCATGATGGCGCTGCTCACGCTGGGCTGCGCGATCGTGTTCACGGTCGCCATCGGCATGGCCGGGCGGATCTAAAAGGACGGGTTGACGATGGCGCAAGGAACCGAGACCAACGAATACGACATCCCGCAAAGCCGCGGCGTTCCGCCGATGGTGCGCTGGTTCGGGATCGTCGGCGTCGCGATCATCATCTTCATGGGCGCGATCACGATCGTGCAAGCCGGTGAAAATCATTACTGGCCGGCGCAGGACACGCCGAAGATCCCGCTTACGGGCGGACTAGGCTAGGCTTTCGGGCGCGGCGGACGCGCGCCGCCGACGCCGAGCGCCGGGAAATCCTCGGGCAAAATACCGGTGCTGCGTCCGTCGATGCTGTGGATGCCGCCGAACTCGCTGAATTCCATGTACGCGGGCCACGCCTCGGCGGCCAGCGCGCGCTCGCCCATCGCCGGCCATTCGCAGGCGACGCGCCCATCGGGCAACACCGCCGCGATGTACCCGCTACTTCCCGGATCCGACTTCAGGTCGGGCGCACGCGTGCGCAGATAGCCGTCGAGGATGAAGATCGGTTGCCGTGTTTGCAGCAATGCGCGCACCGGATACAAGAGCAGACCGACCATGTATAAGAAGAAGAACCCCGCGCCGCAGCCGAACAACCAGGCGAAGTAGATGTAGCCTTGATGCTCCTTGTTGTCCGAGAGATGGGCGATGCCAAACGCGCACAGAGCGAAAAGCAGCGCAAGCGCTGCGGGTTCTAATGCGACGATGAAGCGGCCGGTCGCGCCGCGCCAGACGACGCTGCGCTCTTCCGGGCGCCAGGCGCGCATCGCGATCAGCCGCCGGCGCTCGATGGCGCTCAGGTCCTGCATCGGACTGCGCGGATTCGTGGGCGCCCTAGCGTTCGTCCTCGCGCTCGCGTGGCCCGGGCGGCCGGCCTTCGCCGCAAGCGCGACGCCCGCGCCGAATCCATTCGACGTATCGGTGCGGCCGTTGCAAGTCGGCGACCGCATGCCCGCAGCCGCCTACATCGATCACCAAGGGCGTAGCGTGTCGTTTGCGCAGTTCGCCGGAAAGACGCTCATCGTAGGTTTCATCTACACGAATTGCAATGACCAGTGTCCGACGTTGACCGGCAAGTTCGAGCGCTTGGCGGGGATGCTGCCGGCTGACCGCTTCGAGCTGCTGGAGATAAGCATCGATCCGTCGCGCGACTCGGTCGGCGCGTTGCACACGTTCGCTGCCGCGCACAACGTGCATGGAACGAACTGGCTGCTGCTCACCGGCGCACCGCGGCTCGACGAGACGGTCGAAAAACCGCTGGGCGTTTCGGTCGTCGCCGGCGGCAGCGGCGAGCTGTTGCACAGCGAACGCACGGTGATCGTCGGACCGGATGAGAAAATCGCCATGCTTGTGGACGACACGGGTTGGACGCCCGCCCAGGTGGCCGCGGCTGCAGAGCACGTGGACGGGCTGCCTTCCAGCTCGCTTGCACGCCTGGATCTCGCACTGGGCAAGGCCGTCCAAGGGATTTGCGGGGGCACAAACGCGGCTCGTTCCGGCCTGGCGGATCTTGCCGGCGTGGTCGGAGTGCTGCTGGTCGGCGGCGTCGTTGCGCTTTTCATCGGGCGGCGCATTTTCGCCAGCGCCTCATAACGTGGACGCAGGCCGCACACGCGGTGCGCGTGAAGGCTTGCTCATGTCACGCACGCAGCTTCTTGTCACAGTCGCACTGGCCGCGCTGATCGCATCGGGTTGTGGAAATCCATCGAACAACCCGGTCGGAGATTATGGGTCCGTCGCCGGCGTCGTCTCATCCGCGAGCGGTCCGGTTTCCGGCGCCCAAGTATGCATCGACACGATTTGTCAAACGACGGCTGCAGACGGCACGTACAAGATCCAAACCGTGCCGGCTGATCCGCCGGGATTGAATGAGACGATCACCGTCGTCGCCTCGGGGTATCAGAACTTCTCCGGTCAGGTTCACGTGACGGCGGGGCAGCAGACGCCCTTCAACATCACGCTCAACCACTAAAGCGCGACGCCTCGCGCGGCGAGCGGCGCAAGGCCCCGTCCAGCAAGCGTTTCGCAGACAGGAACCGGAACGAGGGTGCGCTAAGAGCGTCCCGTTACGAGGTGTCCCGACGAGCATCGACCGGATTACACGGTCGGTGCTTTGCGCTCCCGGAGCCATAGCGCAAAACCCGAGGTTGTTGGAGGCCAGCGTGGTTATTTCGTCCGGAGAAACCGCCGCTGCAAAACCGCGCGGCGAGTCTAAGGTCAATTCTGTCGACCGAGCACTCGTCATCCTCGAGTATCTGGGCACGCAAACAAAGGAAGTCGGCGTCCGCGAACTGGGTCAAGCGATCGGCCTTTCGAAGAGCAGCGTTCACCGCATTTTGCAGACGCTGCGCGCTCGCGGCTTTGTGAAATGGAACCCGGATAACGCGCGTTATTCGCTCGGCATCAAGGCGTTTGAGGTGGGCTGCGGCATCCTGCGCTCGATGGAGGCCCACACCGTGGCCAAGCCAGTCCTCGAGCAGCTCGCCGTTGCGCTAGGCGAGACAGTCTTCTTAGGCGTTCAGGACGATACCGAACTGGTCTACATCGAGAAAGTCGACGGGCGCCGTCCCGTTAAGATGTACGCCGACATCGGCACCCGCCGGCCCATGCACTCGACCGGCATAGGTAAGGCGTTGCTCTCACACCTCGACCGTGCGGAGATCGACCGCATCATCGCGAGCAAGCCGCTCGCGCGCTACACGAAGAGCACGATCACCGATCCGGAAGCGCTGCGCCAGGAATTGGAAAAAGTGCGCCGCCAAGGCTACGCCGAGGATAACGAAGAGACAGAAGAGGGCCTGTACTGCGTCGGCGCGCCGCTCTTCAACTATTCAGGGCGGCCGGTCGCGGCGATCTCGGTCGCCGTTCCGAAGTTCGGCCAGCAGCAGCTGCCGCGCGATCGCGTGATCAAGCACGTCGTCAGCGCGGCGCAGGAGATCTCGGCCAAGCTCGGTTACAGCGGCCGGGCCAAGAACGCAGCATTGGTCTAGGCGCCATGCGCCACTCCAAGCCTCGGGTGTTCGTCACGCGCGTCATTCCCGACGCGGGCCTCACGCTGCTTGAAAAGCATACTGACGCGGATGTCTGGCCGCACGATCGCGCGCCGACGCGCGAAGAGCTCGTGCGCGGGGCGAAAAACGCCGATGCGCTCGTCACGCTGCTGACCGAAAAGGTCGACGCGGACGTGCTCGCGGCGGCGCCGCGCGTGCGCATCGTGGCCAACGTCGCGGTCGGCTTCGACAATTTCGATGTTGCCGCGGCCACCAAGGCCGGCGTCGTCATGACCAACACGCCCGGCGTGCTGGACGACACCACGGCTGATCTTGCCTTTGCCCTCTTGCTGTGCACCGCGCGCAGGCTGGCTGAAGGCGACCGTTTGATGCGCACCGGCGCATGGGACGGCTGGGGCATCATGCAGCTGCTCGGGCACGACGTCCACCATGCGACGTTGGGTATCGTCGGTTTCGGGCGCATCGGACGCGGCGTCGCGCGCCGTGCGCTGGGGTTCGATATGACCGTGCTGTACGCGGATGAGTTCCCGGCCTCGCCGGAAGTCGAGCGCGAGTTGCACGTCACGCGCGTGCCGCTCGATGAGCTGCTGGCGCGCTCCGACTTCGTGACGCTGCACACGCCGTTGTTGCCCGGCACGAAGCACCTCATCAACGCGCAGTCGCTCGAGAAGATGAAGCGCACTGCCTGTCTGATCAACACGTCGCGCGGTCCGGTGATCGACGAGGCCGCGCTGGTGCAGGCCCTGCGTTCCGGCACGATCGCCGGCGCGGGACTCGATGTCTACGAGCACGAGCCGAAGATGGCACCCGGCCTGGCAGAGCTTGACAACGTCGTCATACTGCCGCACATCGGCAGCGCGAGTTATGCGACGCGCGGCAAGATGGCCCAGATGGCGGCCAGTAACGTGATCGCGTTCTTTGAGGGCAAGACCCCGCCGAACGCGCTGAATCCAGAGGCGCTCACACGCCCCACCTAACGCGCATCGTCATCGCGCCGGACAAGTTCAAGGGGAGCTTGCGCGGCATCGAGGTCGCACGCGCGATCGAGGCCGGGTTCCGGCACGCCTTTCCCGATGCCGCATACGACCTGGTGCCTGTGGCCGACGGCGGCGACGGCACGCTCGATGCGCTCGTTTCGGCACTGCACGGCCGCGAGATCAGCGCGACGGTCACGGGACCCGACGGCAATCCGGTCGACGCTGCGTTCGGATTGATCGAGTCGCAGGGACTCGGCGTCGTCGAAATGGCGCGCGCGAGCGGTTTGGCGCTGCTTCGGGCCGGCACCAACGATCCGATGACTGCGACGTCACGGGGCACTGGGGAGCTCATCGCGGCCGCGCTCAAAGGGGGCGCTCGACGCATCATCGTCGCCATCGGCGGCAGCGCCACGAATGATGCTGGTGCGGGCGCCTTGCGCGCGCTGGGCGCGCGCTTCGTGGACGCGAACATCGAAGAGCTCCCGCCCGGCGGCGCGGCACTGATCCGTTTGCGGCATATCGACGACGGCGATCTGCAAGCGCGCCTGGCGGGTGCGACGATCGAGATCGCGTGCGACGTGACCAATCCTTTGATCGGCCCAAACGGGGCATCGGCGATCTATGGACCGCAGAAGGGCGCGTCGCCCCAGGAAGTCGTCGAGCTCGACGCGGCGCTCGCCCAGTTCGCAGAGATCGCACGCAAAACCACCGGCGTCGACGTGCGCAGCGTGCCGGGCGCCGGCGCTGCGGGTGGATTCGGCGGTGGCTTTCTGGCCCTCGCGGGCGCGCAGCTCCGTCCGGGCGCAGAGCTTGTGCTCGACGTACTGGATTTTGCTCAGCATCTTTCAGGCGCCGGCCTCGTCGTCACCGGCGAAGGACGTCTTGACAAACAGACGCTTTCGGGCAAAGCGCCGTACGCCGTCGCGCGCGCGGCCCAGGCGCGCGGCATTCCGGCCGTTGCGATAGCCGGAAGCATTGCGCTGACCGAAGACGAACTCGAGTCGGCGGGCATCAGCAAGGCCGTTGCGACCGCGCCCGCGAGCATGCGGATAGAAGAAGCGATGCGCCGCGCATACGAATTGACGCAAGAAGCGGCGCGTCGGCTGGCCGAAACGTTACGCACATGAGCAACATCATCGATGAACGGCCGCGCGGCTCGATCGGCGACCTGCGCGCATTTCAAAAGCCCGGTCTCGAGACATTCCGACGATACATCCGCGGCGAGCTGCCTGCTCCGCCGATGTGCCGGCTTCTGGGAATGCGTCCGACCGAAGTGACGCTCGGCAAGGCGACGTTCACTATGCCGCTCACGCGCTGGCTCGAAGATGGGTTCGGCCTGTATTGGGGCGGCGTGTATGCGCTGCTCGCCGACGCCCCGCTGGCCGCGGCGATCTGGACGACGTTGCCGGCCGGCAAAGTGATCACGACGTCCGAGCTGAGCATGTCGTTCGTCAGGCCGATGAGCCGCAAGACGACCAACATGATCGGTCGCGCGGAAACGATCCACGCGGGAAACCAGGTCGGACTGTCGATGATCCAGATCACCGACAACGAGGGCCGGATGCTGGCGTTCGGAAGCACGCGCTGCTTGATCTCCGACGTCCCCGTTGACGTGCAGGCCGAATATCCGCCGCCCGATGTCGGTCCAAGCGATCCACCAGACCCTTACCTACGCTCGGCGCCGGAAGACGGCTATTTCAACCTCGATCAAGTGATGAATGGAACGCCGATCGAGTTGCAGCGCAAAGCGATCGCGGGCGAAAAGACCTTTCCGATCTGGCGCCTGACCGGCTATCGTCCGGTTTCTGTAAGCGACGGCCACATTTCAAGCGTATTGCCGTCGTCGCCGTGGTTCTCGAACGGCGGTCCGGCGATTTACGGCGGGTTACTCGCTTGGGCGGCGGAGTTCACGATGGGTGCTGCCGTGTACTCAACGCTTGGCGCCGGCGACGTTTTCGCGACTCTCGACATGCACATCCGGTTCACGCGACCGGCGCTCATCGACTCGGGAAATTTCATCCTCGATGCCACGGTCAATCATCGCGGAAGACAATTGCGCGTGACTTCATGCAACGTCGACAACGCTGAGGGAAAGCGCGTCGCGATCGCGACCTCATCGGCGCTCGTGGTTCAGGGCGGCGTGCGCGAACTGCTCAAGGGCCGCCTCCCAGAAGAGATCTTGGCCGAGTCATCCGAGTCGGAAGCAAGACCGCGGAGCTAGGGATCGCTAACGCGCGCTCGCCTGACCGCCGACGATCTGCGGCACGTCCGCCATCACGCCGCGGCCTTCGAGCTTGTCGATGATCAGCTTCATCAGGCTCTGCGCGAGTTTGTTCGCGTCATGGCGCACCAACTGCGTCTCGGAGACGAACTTGCCGTAGATGGGGGTCACGCCCATCGCTGAGACGGCTTTGACGTCGGGTCTGACCTGAAAGGCTCGTTCAGATTCGTAGCGCTTGAGCAGCCGGTGCGGCTGTTCGACGTTGACCAGCACGTAGTCGAAGACTTGGCGATTCGTGCCGCGTAGCAACGCGCGCACGTGGTCGGCGGCGGTCATACCGTCGGTCTCGCCAGGCTGCGTCATGATGTTGCACACGTAGATCTTAAAGGCCATCGATTGTTCGATCGCCTGCGCGATGCCGGGGACGAGCAGATTGGGCATGACGCTCGTATAGAGACTGCCAGGTCCCAAGATGATCGCGTCTGCGGCCAAGATCGCTTCGATCGCCTCGTCCAGCGGCTCGCAGTTCTCGGGGATGAGACTGACGGATAGGATCGGCGCTGTCGACTGCGAGATCGCGCTCTCGCCGCGCACGATGGAGCCGTCACCGAGCGTCGCCTCGAGCGCGACGTTGCTCAGCGTGGACGGCAAAACACGCCCGCGGATGGCGAGCACGCGGCTGCTCTCTTTGATCGCGCTATCGAAGTCGCCGGCGATGCCGCACATCGCCGCCAAGAATAGATTGCCGAAGGAATGGCCAGACAGTCCGTCGCCTTCGTTGAAGCGGTACTGGAACAGTTCGGCCATCGTCGACTCGTTGTCAGCGAGCGCGACGAGACAGTTGCGGATGTCGCCAGGCGGCAGCACGCCCAGCTCGTGACGCAGGCGGCCGCTCGAACCGCCGTCGTCGGCGACGGTGACGATCGCGGTGAGATTGGCCGTATAGTCTTTCAAGCCGCGCAACAGCGTTGACAGGCCGGTGCCGCCGCCGATGGCGACGATGCGATAGCCGCGCGCCAGATGGCGGCGCTCGTAGACGACATCCACTAAACGCTGTTCATCGCGCGGGCTCACTGCCGCCACGATCGAGCGCATCCACGCGCGAATCCCGAAATACACGGCGAATAAGCCCGCGATCATGAACACCCACTCGATCGTCACGGGCGAGATCATGTCGCGGCCGATCAGTTGCCGGTTGACATATTCGTTGACATGGAAGTTGAGGAATGGCGAGGAGCCGATCAGACGGCCGAATCCGTTCAAAAACAGCGCGCCGCCGGCGACTGCGAGCAGCAGCCAGCGTTTGACTTTGATGCCGGGCGTCAGCCAGCGCATCGCCTGCTGAACGCTATGCCGTGCGCCGTTATTTTCGCGCATCGCGCAGCTCCACGAAGGTGCGTACGTTGGAAGCGCGCAGATGTTCGGCCAACTCCGTGGCGAGATACACCGAACGATGGCGTCCACCGGTGCAGCCGATGGCGATCGTCAGGTGCGCCTTGCCTTCGCGGATGAAGCGTGGCAAAAGGAAGTCGATGAAGCGGTGCAGTTCGCGCTGAAATGCCTGTACTTCGCTGTCAGCCTGTAAGAACTGGACGACTGCAGGATGCGTGCCGTTGAGAGGCCGCAGCTCGTCGACGTAATTTGGGTTTGGCAAAAAACGCGCGTCGAATACGAGGTCCGCATCGAGCGGTACGCCATGTTTGTAGCCAAAGGCGACGACCGATACGGTGAGTACTCCAGGCTCCGCCGTCGCATCGGCGGCGTGCGCAAGCCGCTCTTTGAGCGCGGTCAATGTCAAGGATGACGTATCGATGATCACGTCAGCCAAATCGCGGATCGGTTTGAGCTCGTCACGCTCGGCGCGAATGGCGTCGGTCACACGGCCGCGACCGGCTAACGGGTGCTTGCGCCGCGTTTCTGAATAACGGCGAACGAGCACCTCGTCGCTCGCGTCCAAGAACACAACGCGGTACGCGACACCTTCGGCCTCGACCGTGCGCAGCTGCCCGAGCAGGTCACCGAACATCTCTTCGCCGCGGATGTCGAGCACGAGTGCCACGCGGCGCAGGTTGCTGCTGCTGCTGAAAAGCTCGGCGAATTTCGGGATCAGGCTCGGCGGAAGGTTGTCGACGCAGAAATATCCGAGGTCCTCCAGGCACTTGGCCGCTTGGCTCTTGCCCGCGCCCGACATCCCTGTGACGATGACCACGTGCGGTGAGGGCAGAGCGCGAACCGCCTGACGGATGTCGGCCGCGGCCTCTTCGATTGGTCTTGATTTCACCGTCTGTCGTATTGGCGGTCAAGCCGAAGCTACCCCGCCGTTCGGCGGGGCCGGCCACGTGGCGGGGCGAAAAGCGACGGCGTGAAGATTTTCCGGCTCGAGGAAGCCAGCGCGCTCCTGCCCGTCATCAAGCCGCTTCTCGAAGATGTCACGCACAAACGACGCGACCACGCGATTGCGATGCTCGAGGCAGAGGTGGCTCGCGGCTTTGGAGCGCCCGCGAACGAGCACGGCGATTCGCTCGTCATGCGCCGCTCAGCTCGCGACCTTCACGAAGAGATCCGTTCGTGCGTCGAGGAGATCCACCGTCACGGATGCATCGTCAAAGATCTCGACCTTGGCCTCGTGGATTTCCCAGCCTTGCGCGGCGGCCAACTCGTGAATCTCTGCTGGAAGATGGATGAGCCGGCCATCACGCATTGGCACGGCGTCGACGAAGGCTTTGCCGCACGCAAACCGCTGTCGCGCAAACGCGCGCAGTAGCTGCGCTGCCGAGGCGTGCCTGTAAGCCGGGTTCTGTAGCGGCCGAAACCGCGACGATCATCTCTCTGCGGCGTCCGTCGCCGGACGCCTGATGCGACGTTTCGTTGGGGACCGGCGGGCCGCCGGCGCCTCCTCGCGGAGGCGATCCCAACCGTCTTGCTCCGGGTGGGGTTTGCCCGTCAGCCGTCTCTCGACGGCCACGGTGCGCTCTTACCGCACCATTTCACCCTTACCAACGCTTGCGCGCGGGCGGTATGTTTCTGTGGCACTTTCCTTCGAGTCGCCCCGACCAGCCGTTAGCTGGCACCCACGCCCGACGGAGCCCGGACTTTCCTCAAGCGGTCATGCCGCCTGCGATCGTCCGGCACGCTCGGCCGGGTCATTATAGCACGCGGCATCTGGTGCGCGCCATGCGCGCGTAGAGCTTGAGCAACGGGTGCGGGTCGACGTCGACGCCCGCGCTGCGCATGAGCGCAAGCGCGGCGCTGCGCGCGGACTTGGACAGGGTGGGCCGGGTGCAGTAGTAGCCGCACATCGCGCGCAGCGCGAAAAGATGTGCGTCCGGCTCCGGCAGTGCGGCGATACGCTGCGACGCGATCCGCGCGATACGCTGCATGCCTTCGTACGCTGCCTCTGGGCTCGGATAACACGCGACGAAGTTCAGTTCATCGTGAGCCGCGTCTTCAGGCTGATCGACGAAGTAGTCCAGCAAGATGTGCAAGGCCGTGAAATACGGGAAGTACGCGGCCTGCACGGCTGCGGCGCGCTCCGCTGATGCGCCGCCGCTTATCGCGCTGTACAAGAGTGCGAACGTCGCCATCGTCGAGCCGCTGGCGGCGGCGCCTTCCCACCATGCCAGATCGGGCGCCACCGCATTGAATTCGAACGCGCAGCGGCGCTCGCGCTCGCCCGGCGCCAGATGCTTGAGCGCCTGCAGCTCGCAATAACGCCGCGTGACGTCCAACATTCCGGGCCGGATCGTCTCAAACGACGGGCAGTCGGCGCAACCTCGCTGGGATCGCATAACGAGCTCGTTCAGATAGCCGCCGTCGTCGCGATCGCGCTGCCGAAAGTACGGATGCAACGCGGCGTCCGGTGTTATGGCATCGACGAGCGACTCGTGAAGAGCGCGAAAATCTGCCTCGTCCTGTGTGCCGATGCGATCGCACAAGTTGTCGAGATAGTCCACAGCGGTCTCAAACGCGGCGACGAAGTCCACGAACTGCGCAGCTCGCTCCAACGGGAGGAATGTAGCAAAGACACAGCCGCCATGAACATGAAAAGCCTTGCGCCGCAAGCTGTCGAGCGCTTCGCGCCGGAGCGCCGGATCGGGGATGAGCTGCGCGCGCGCGCGCCAGGCGCGCATGCGCCCCGAAGCAGCGGGCACAACGGTGCTGAGAAAACGCAGTGCCAAGGCCACCGTCTGCGTGTCCACGCGCATGGCGTACGACGCGTTCAAGGGCGCAGCCCTGCGCGCGTCGTAGACGCAGCTCATCACGGCGCCTGACAGGGCAATCCCTAGGAGGTCCACGACGTTGCGTTTCACGAGCGCGATCATCGCATGCTCGGCGCTGTTCGCCTGCATGCTCATGGCTTCAAACCCGGTGAGATCCGCGGGCATCGTCGCCGTCCCTGTGTCGATCACTCCAGTCTCAAGCGCGTCGCCAGCGGCAGTCTCAGCAGGCGATGTCGTCGGCCAGCCATACGAAAAATTCACCGAGAACGCCGAAGCGCAGCCTGGCTTGTTCACCGTGTGGCGCAAGACCGGTCGCGTCTATTTCGAGCTCGCGCCGAATCAGCTGGAGAAACAATATCTCCTCGTGCCGACGCTGATCAACGGCATCGATGCGCAGCGTTTCTTGGTCTCGGGCATCCCCTTCGGCGCCGACCTCATACGCTTCCACCGCACGGGCGACCGCGTCATCGTCTTTGAAGACAACCCGTACGCGAAGGCAAAACCAGGCACCGCAGCAGCGTTGAGCATCGAAAACTCGTACCCGCCTTCAGCGATCGCCGCCGTCAACATCGCATCGGTCGACAAGGCTACAGGCAACATCGTGATGCCGGCCGATTTCCTGATGACCGACATCAACGACGTCACGAGTGCGATCAATTTTCCGGGCGCCTCGCCGCTGGCGCGCTACGCGCTCAATCCGTCGCTCGGATACTTCGGCCCGAGCAAATCGTTTCCGAAAAACGTTGAAGTCGAAACCGACCTGACGTGGAGTTCGAGCACGGGCGACGCGAACATCGATGCAGTCCCCGACAACCGCTTTCTCTTGTTGAAGATCCATGACAGCATCCTCGAGCTTCCGGATGACGGTTATCGGCCGCGGCTTGCCGACGACCGCGTGGGGTACTTCCTAACCGCGCGCCGCCAATATGACGACCAGCAGAGCGGCTATACCAACTTCGACGTGTACCTCAACCGCTGGAACATCGAGAAGTCAGACCCGAGCGCCAAAGTCTCACCGGCGAAGAACCCGATCGTGTTTTACATCCTCAACGAAGTACCGCCGCAGTATCGCGGGCCGTTGCGCGATGCCATGCTCGAATGGAACAAAGCGTTCGAAAAGATCGGCATCACGCATGCCATCGAGGTCCGCCAGCAGCCGGACGATCCGAACTGGGACCCCGACGACGCGCGCTATTCGATTGTGCGCTGGGCAACGACGCCCATCCCCGCATTCGGCGCGGCGGGCCCGTCCGTCGCCAATCCGCTGACAGGCGAGATCTTCCGCGGTGAAGTCATCATGGACGCGAATGTGGTGCGCGCATACAGCGTCCGTTATCAGGAGATCATCGATCCGACCATCGGCGACTCCGCGCAGACGAGGTTTGCGTGTCAGCTGCACGACTGCGATCTCGGCGTCGAGGCCGCGCAGCAACGCTCGTGGGCCGAGCTGGCGATGGAGCTTGACGGGCGCCTCGCGCAGCCCAGCGAGAAGTACATGAACGACAGCCTCAAGCAGATCATGCTGCACGAGTTCGGGCACTGCTTGGGCTTACGCCATAACTTCGGTTCGGAAGTGATCTACTCCATGTCGCAAGTCCAGAACAAAGGCTACGCGCAGGCGAACGGCATCGTCGGGTCGGTGATGGCGTATACACCGGTCAACCTGTCGCCGCATGGGCAACCGCAGGGCGAGCTCTTCATGCTCACCCTCGGCCCTTGGGACTACGCGATGATCAAATACGGCTATTCGCCGATCAACGTCGCCTCGTCCGAACAAGAGCTGCCGACGCTGCGTTCGTGGGCCGCGACGTACACGCGTCCGAATCTCGTCTACTCGACCGATGAGGACGCCGAGTTCGTGAACGGGTTCGCAACCGATCCTCGGGCGAATCCATACGATCTCACGAGCGACCCGCTGCTGTTCGCGCGCAATAACCTGGCGATCGACCAGCGCATGTTCAACATCTTGCTGGCGCGCCGTCCGAAGAGTGGCGAAAGCTATGACATCGTACGTCGCGACGTCGCAACGGTGTTGGCCAACTGGTATCGCTACACGCTCTACGCCACAACTTACATGGGCGCCGAGTCATTCACGCGCAACCACAAGAACGATCCGAACTCAAAGACGCCGTTTATTCCGATGCCCCGCGCGCAAGAGCGTAAGGCGTTCGATCTGCTCGACCGCTACGTGTTCGGTGAAGAGGCATTCGGGATTTCGCCGCAGCTGCTCAATAGCATGGGGACGACGCGCTACGCGCACTGGCAGAGCGACCCGAACGAGACCGGAAGGCTGGACTTTCCGCTCGAGGTCGCGATCACCAACTTTCAGCAGCTTGTGCTGCGCCGCATGTTCCAGCCGACCGTCATGGCGCGCTTGGACAGCATGGAGCTGCGCACGACCAAGAGCGGGCAGACGATGAGCCTTTCCGACATGTTCGATTGGACATATCAGAGCGTCTATGGCGACCTGTCAGGCAATCCGCGTTCTGGACCGGTGCATCGCTCGCTGCAGTATCGCTATGCAGACCTGCTCGTGCACATCGCGCTCCGTCCGGATCCGGGAACGCCGACGGATGCGCGCGCGCTCGCCAGGCACGAGCTTGCGACGCTGTCACAACGTTGCTCGCAAACGCTGAATCGAGGCGGACTCGACGAGGTGACGCAGGCCAACCTTGAGGCGATACGCAGCACGGCCGACCGAGCGCTTGGCGCACAGGTCGTGACGCCGCCCTCATAAGGGTCGAGGAAGGGCGCCGGCGCGGCCTGAAACACCTGACATGATCTCGCGATTTTTCGCCTCATTCATGTGCGCCATGCTCGCCGGCGCCGCGCTCGTTGCGGCGACCGGCATTGTGCTCGCCGACCCCCCAGCACCTGAACCTCAGCCGTCGGGCGGCGTCGTGATCGTCATCCGCGCGGGCGGTTTCTATCCGTCAGTGGTCACAGTTGCACCGGGTACGACGGTGACGTTTCGCAATGATGACCACGTCTCGCCCGCACATACGGTGGCCTCGACAACCGGCGCATTCGGACCGCAGTCGCTCGGTTACGGTATGACGTTTCGCGTGACGCTCGCCAAGCCGGGCAAGTATCCGTTCAATGCGGCCGACGCCTCGTACATGAAGGGCGAGATCGACGTGACTGGTGGCGGATCCGAATCGCCGCCGCCGGTGTCGCCATCGCCCGGCTCGTCTCCTTACTGATCGGTTTCCGAAGAATTTCCAAAAAGAGCGCCTGCATAAAGCACACTCGTCGTTTGTCCTTCTTTAGCACTTGATTTAAGTGTACTTGCGCGCGCTTGCAATAGCATACGTTCATGTTTAGATCACTTCGGCAAATACGTATGCTTTAACGATGCACTTCACGATGTGATTGACACTGTCAGACGGTTCTTGTTATCATTACTCAATCATGGCGGATCCGCGTACAGCTCAAAGTGCCCACGAGCACGCGATGTCGATGCCCATCGCCGAGGTCGTGCGTGAGCTCGTAAGCATGCTGGGCGCGCCCACCGTTGCTGCCATCGTCGGCGTGGGCGAGACTCGGGCAGTTAAGCAATGGATGGAAGGCCGCCAACCGCAACGGCCGAACGTTTTGCGCTTTGCGCTTCAACTTGCGACGATGATCGCCGGCGTCGGTGACGTCACTCTTGCCAAGTCCTGGTTGTATGGCAGTAATCCGCTGCTGGAAGACGGCGTTCCAATCTTGCTGCTGCGAAATCTTCCGCTTGAACAGACGCAAGCGCGCCTCATGAGTGCGGCACGCGCGTTCGCCGCGCGGGCACGCGAACACCAACCCTAGCCCCCACCAACCCCCCCCAAGTCCCGCCTTGTAAACTGCCCGCAGGGGGCGTACAGTTGATTCATGCCAGCTGAACCGGGATCTCAGGCTGCGTTTGTCTGCGATTCCTCAGAAGACAGAGATACGTTGACCGTTTTCGGCGAGGTCGACATCGCCAACGCCGATGATCTGCGCCGATCGCTCATGCATTGCGCGCGTTCCGACCGTCCGCTCACGGTAGACCTGACCGCCTGCGGCTACATCGACACGTCGGGATTGCACGTGTTGGCGGAGTTCGGACAACTCATGCCCCGCTTGAGCGTGCTGTCGCCCGCAAAAGGGCATATACCGCGCGTGATCGAGCTGCTCGGGTTATCGCACCTGGTCGAGGTCGTGTTCCAGCCGGAATTGACCTAGCCGCAGCTCAACGCCGGCGTCGTCGCCGCTTCACCTTGTTGGCTTGTTTGCCGAGGGCGGTGCGTGTTCGTTTGGGCAGATGACGTAACGTCTTTTTCTTCTTCGCCGCCGATTGCGCGCTTTCGATGTTCTTGCGCGCCGCCGAACGCTGTCTTGCACTTGCCATCTTCGCTTGAGCACCTCCGTATTCTATGCTACCCA
>JAFAKE010000071.1 GCA_019235715.1 Vulcanimicrobiota bacterium | reverse complement strand
GGTTTCACATGCATCGTCAATCGCGACGGGCCGCACAACGAGAAGCCGACCTGTTACGACGCGGTCGGCTCCAGGTTTATCTTACCCGTCGATCTACGCGTCGGCGCATGGCTTTTGGAAGGCGCCTCTTCTGCCACGATCAAGCAGCGTATCGGAAAGGGGTTTCACGATGGCACGTTCCAGATCGTCGACAAGCCGGGCGTCGCGTACATGCTCTCGGATCACAACGTCGACTACATCCCCTCGACGGGTAAGACCGTTGTGTTTCCGCCGCACATCATGTTCTACGCACCCTATTTGACGAACCGCGACATCGGTTCGCCGGGCGACTTCGCGATGGGTCTGCCGTCTATCGGTTATCAGGGTCCGCTCGGCTTTATCATCGTACCCTGCGGGCCGTACTGCGGTCAGCCACTCAAGCTGCGCATGTAAGGCTTGTTGCGGCGCGAGCGATCAGCCGCCGGACATCGCACCCACGACCAGCAGTGGCTCGCTGCCTTCGGCCACAGCCCTAGGCAGCGGCTCGTCGAGCGGTTCGTTCGACAGATCTTCCTCGCACGCGTAGAAGCGCACGAACGGCCGGCGCACGAATGTGACGTGGTCGCGAATCGTGCCGCGCAATGTCGGATAACGCGCCTCGAGCGCATCGAGGACGTTGCGCTGCGTCGCCTCGCCTTTGACGTCGAGGGACACCTCGCCGTCGACCTTCGCCAGCACGCGCAGATGCGCCGGCAGCACGATCCGAATCACGACAGCGTCTGCACCTCGACCGAAAGCACAGCCGGCAGATCGTGCACGATCGCATTCCAGGTGTCGCCGGCGTCGTTGGATGCGTAGACTTGGCCGCCGGTCGTACCGAAATAGAGGCCGAACGGATCGAGCGCGTCGGACGACGTCGCATCGCGTAAGACGTTGACGTAGCAGTCGCGTTGCGGCAGGCCCTTGGTCAACGCTTCCCATTCGCCGCCGCCCGTGCGGCTGCGATAGACGCGCAATTTGGAATCCGGCGGATAGTGCTCCGAGTCGCTCTTGATGGGGATGACATACACTGTTTCGGGCTCGTGCGCGTGCACTTCGATGGGAAAGCCGAAATCGCTCGGCAGGTTGCCGCTCACTTCGCGCCAGTTCTCGCCGGCGTCGTCGGTGCGCATGACGTCCCAATGCTTTTGCATGAACAGCGTGTTCGGCCGCGACGGGTGCATTGCCAAACGATGCACGCAATGCCCGACTTCGGCGTCTTGATCCGGGATCTGCGCCGAGCGCAGGCCGCGATTGATCGGATTCCAGCTTATGCCGCCATCGTCGGAGCGAAACGCGCCGGCCGCGGAGATGGCGACGTACATCCGCTTCGCGTTGGCCGGGTCCTGGATGATCGTGTGCAGGCACATGCCGCCCGCACCAGGCTGCCATTGTGGTGCGCTTGGATGCGTGCGCAAGCCCGGCATCTCGTGCCACGACTTTCCGCCGTCGGTCGTGCGGAACAGCGCCGCATCTTCAGCGCCCGCATACACCGTATCGGGATCGGATTTCGAAGGCTCCAGATGCCAGACGCGCTTGAATTCCCACGGATGCGGCGTGCCGTCATACCAGAGATGCGGGCCAGTCGGGCCGTCATAAACGAACTTATTGTCCACGGTCGTCCACGTCTTGCCGCCATCGTCGGAGCGCTGCATGATCTGCCCGAACCAGCCGGATGTCTGCGAGGCGTAAAGGCGATTCGGATCCGCCGGCGATCCTTTGACGTGATAGATCTCCCAGCCGCCGAAGTGCGGCCCGTCGACATTCCATTTTTGGCGTGTGCCGTCCGATGAAAGCACGAACGCGCCCTTGCGCGTCCCGACCAAGACCCGAACGCTGCTCATCTACTTGAATCCTCCTGCGAATAGCGCGCCCTGCTTCGCAAACGCCTCTGCAAAAACCTTAGACTTTGGCGATGATTTGGCGCGGAACGCGACCTTCATCGCCCTTTCATTGGAGCCGGGACGGATTGCAAGTATACTTGGGCCATGAGGGCGCCACACGGGATGGCAGTTTTGTGTGCGGTCGTGATCGTCGCGACAAGCACGACTGCACTCTCTGCCGCCTCGCCGCCGCGCGCGCTCTCGCTTGCGTGCGACGGGCCAACGCTCCCGATCGCATACCGCCTTATCCCGTTTAAGGATTCACGCGAGGCCGCCGTCTGGTATCCGACCTCGAGCCCGCAACGCGCATTCGCATATTCCAAGGATATCGCGACGACGCTCGCGCAGGACGGCGTGCCGTTGACGGCGTGCGGCCGCTTTCCGCTCGTCGTCTTCGCACACGGCCTGCTCGGCTGCGGCGCGCAATCCATCTTCTTCACCGAGGAGCTGGCGCGCCATGGCTACATCGTCGTCGCCCCGGATTACCGTGATGCGACGCTCTGCCGTCTCGAATCGCCCGGGCGACGCGGCGCGTTCGTGCGCGAGCCCTCCGTCTTCCGGCCGCAGGATTGGAATTCTTCGACGTATGCCGACCGCTTTGTGGACACGAAAGACCTGATCACGATGATGCTGCGCGATCCGCTGTTCGCGCCGCAGATCGACGCGAACCGTATCGGCATCGCCGGACACTCGCTCGGCGGCTACACCGCGCTCGGCGTCGTGGGCGCGTGGCCGAAGTGGCGCGATCCGCGCATCAAGGCGGCGCTGCTGCTATCGCCGTATTCGGTACCGTTCTCGGCAGATAACACGCTGCACGGCGTCACCGTGCCCCTCATGTACCAGGGCGCGCAAGGCGACATCGGCATCACTCCGTTCATCGAGGGCAAGAACGGCGCATTCCAGCTCTCCAACTCGCCGAAGTATTTCGCAGTGCTGCTCGGCGGCAACCACTTCACGTGGACGAATGCCGTATGCGCGAACGCCGGCACGACGCAGCATTGCCTGGATTCATCCGCCAGCGCGCGGCTTATCGACGACTACGGCATCGCCTTTTTTGACTTCTATTTGAAGGGCCGAAGCCAACCGCTGCTCTGGGGCAGCGGGCGTGGACTGGCGGGCTACATCTTCAAGCAATAATCGCCACGTGCGCCATTAGCCGAGGCGGAGCGGCCAACGCGCGCGAACTGCTCCCGCGCAAGCTGCTCGCTGCTCGGGGGCTCACCGGCATCGCACAATGCGGCGTTTCACTCACATCCCAGCCGATCCCACGGCCGCGCTGAGCATCGTGGCCATAGTGTTCGGCGTGATGTGCGCCGTCTTCATGATCCGCGTGCCGCCCTCGAGCGCCGGCTTCCTCTTCGGCCTCGCCAACGGCGTGGCAGCGCTCGCCTTATTCAAGCGCGCGGAATGGGGCCGGCGGCTTGCGATCGTGGTGATCGCGATTTGGATCCCGGCAGCTGCGTTCGGCCTGGTCATCTCAATAGTCCAGTCGATGTATTGGTCACATTCGAGCCTTGTGGTAATATTCGCATGGACGATCGGCGTCACGCTCGTCTATGCTTGGACGTTCGCGACCATGATGAGAAGCGACGTCCAGTGCGTCACAACCTAGGAGGTTCACGATGAAGCATCATCTCCGCACAGCCATCATCGGTTTGTTCGCGTTCGCACTCGGATTTGCGCTCGCGCGGACGACGCTTGTCGCGCGTGCAGATGCTCCAGCGCTACAGCCCGCCGCGATCGATCTCACCGCGATCACGCCCGATTCGATGCCGACGCCGGGTACCACGACTCCGAATCTGCGCTCGAAAACGCTCGTCGTCACAGACGGCATGACGGCTGCGGTGCAGATGGGCACGGTTGCAAAACATTATCATGCGAATGCGAATGAGGTTCAGATCATCTTGCAGGGCAGCGGCACGGAATGGCTTGGCGACAAACAGGTTGCGCTCAAACCAGGCATGATGATCGTCATCCCCGAGAACACGAATCACGCGGGTTTTGTCGCGACCGGTGGGCCGTTCGAGATCGTCTCGTTCAAAACGCCACCGCAAGCGCCGAGCGACGTACACTTCGTACCATAGCCTCATCTACTCGCTGGGCGCCAGACGAAAAACGGGATCGCGACGAGTTGTAGGATGACCGAGAATACGACCAAGCCCGGCAGCGAGTGATCGAGCAGCTCGCCTGAGATCGCACTGCCTATGAACCAGGCGATGCCGAAGATCAACTCGTAAAGGCCGAAGGTCGTCGCGCCGCGCCGCCTCGTGATGACCGTTGCGACGAGCGTCACCAGCAACGAGTCTTGCACGGCGTTGCCGACGCCCCACAGCGCAGCACCCGATTGCGCAAGCGCGCC
>JAFAKE010000103.1 GCA_019235715.1 Vulcanimicrobiota bacterium | reverse complement strand
CTCGGCTTCTATCTGCGGTTCGCACTGCACGTCGAGCGCTATCAATCGTCGAGTTTATCGCTGCTCCTCTTGATGGTCGTGTGCTCGCTGGTCGGCACGGTGCCCGCCGGCATGCTCGGCGACCGCTTTTCAAAAAAGTCTATCATTTATATAGCGCTTGCGCTGCTGGCCGGCGGGGCGCTCGCGTTGACCGTCACCAGTGGGCTGCTCGTCGTCGCCCTTATCGCGATGGTGCTTGGCGCGGGCTGGGGTTCGTACTATTCGGTCGACTGGGCGCTGGCGACGAACTTGCTGCCGGAAGGCCGGGCTGGTGCTCTTATGGCGTTGTGGAACCTCGGCGCGTCGGCGCCGCAGGTCGCAGCGCCGATCATCGGCGGACTGCTCGTCGACCACGTGGGCGCTTCTTCAGGCGATCTCGGGCTCGGATATCGAGCGCTCTTCGCACTCATCGCGGCATTCGTGCTGTGCGGTGCGTTTGCGCTTTCGTTCGTCCGGGAACCACGTGAAGGAGTGGCGCCTAAACCCCCCTAAGGCGTCGCACCTCAAACGCGTTGAGAGGAGCGATCGACGGTGAGAAAAGTATCCGTGTTGCTCATGGTCCTCGTCGTGAGCGTCGCATTTGCGGCGGCGTGCTCGAAGACGCAGAACAACTCCTCAAGCACGACGACGACCACGGCGAGCGCCGAAGCAACGGCCGCGCCCACTGCGGCGGCGACCGAGCAAGGCATGTCGAACGCAGCATCTTCGCCGATGGCGATGTCGAACACGAAGCTGCCCATTCCGCTGAGCAAACTGCCGAGCATAACGGTCGCGGCGGGCGACGCGGCAGCCGGCGCAAAGGTGTTCTCCGCGAATTGCGAGAGCTGCCATGGCGCGGGTGGGAAGAACGGCACTGTCGGTCCGTCGCTTGCGGGCATCGGCATCAAGCCCGGACAAGTCGCGTACATGGTGACGAATCCGACGGGTGTCGACAAAGACTCCGGGATGCCCAAGCTGCCCCTCTCGAGCAAAGACGTCGCCGACGTGGCGGCGTACGTCGCGTCGCTGAAGTAACGACGAACCGAATCGCTCGGCAGATCGCGCGCCGCTGGTCCGCTCGGACCGGGCGGCGCGTTTCGTTCACGCGCGCAAGAGCCGCATGAGCACGAGCCTGTTGTGGTTCCGGCGCGATCTGCGCTTGACCGACAACGTCGCACTGCATGCGGCACGTGCGTCGTCCGAGCGCGTGTTCGCAGTGTACTGCACGGCCGAACTCGAGCGCTTGAACGCGCGCCAACACAGTTTTGTGAGCGGATCGCTGCAGATGCTGCGCGCCACGCTCGACAAGCACGATGCGACGCTGACGATAGCCGATGGCACGCAGCCCCACGCACTCATAGAAACCGCCCGCCGGCTCGGTGCAAGCGCCGTCCACTGCTCGCGCACCTATGCGCGCGCCGACCGCGTGGGCGAGGAACAGGCGCGCGCAGCGCTGCAGCGCGACGGCATCGAGCTGCACGTGCACCGTGGCGATATGATCCACGAGCCGCAGGCGACTGCAGAATTGAAGCAGGCGCCGGGCGACGGCTATCGCGTCTTCCCACCGTATTTGGCGGCGTGGCGATCGTTGGACCCCGCGCTGCCGGTCGCGCAAACGCTGCCCAACGGT
The DNA here is from genome assembly GCA_019235715.1 of Vulcanimicrobiota bacterium. GTDB lineage: Bacteria > Vulcanimicrobiota > Vulcanimicrobiia > Eremiobacterales > Eremiobacteraceae > JAFAHD01. The sequence goes on along the minus strand of JAFAKE010000103.1, from coordinate 23,540 downwards.
CGCGACGAACGGCCAGGCCCGATTCCGGAGCCCGGCACCGCGACCGTGCCTGCGCCGGGCGAGACCGCAGCATCTGCGGCGCTCGACAAATTCACGACGGCGCGGGCGGCTGACTATGCGGTCAACGCGCCCTACCCCGCGCGCGACGGCACGTCGAACCTTGCGCCGTACTTGCGCTTCGGATGCATCAGTCCGCGCGTCGTCTACCAAACGCTCGCGCGGCGCATGTCGTGGTCTTGGACGCTCGCGTCCGAACGCGCTTCGATGTCGCTCTTCGTGCGCCAGCTCGCGCTGCGCGATTTTTTCACGCAGCTGGCCTATTTCGTGCCCGCGCTGCACGACGACGCGCTGCAGGAGAAGATGCGTTCATTCCCTTGGTCTGAAGATCGCGCGCATCTAGAGGCGTGGCGCGAGGGTCGCACCGGCTATCCGTTGGTCGACGCCGCGATGCGCCAGTTGCGCGCGCAGGGCCTCGTCCACCAACGTGCCGCGATTTGCGCGGCATCGTTCTGTTGTTTTGACCTGGGCTTGGACTGGCGTTTAGGGCGGCGCGTGTGGATGGAGGAGCACGTCGCCGCCGACGACGCGTTATGCGACGGTAACTGGCAGTGGCTTGCGGGCGTCGGTCCGGACCAAGCAGCGTACCCGCGCATCTACAATCCCGAAAAGCAAGCGCGCCAATTCGACGCGCAAGCGGTCTACGTGCGCCATTGGGTCCCCGAGTTGAAAAAGCTGCCGACCTCGGCGGCGCTCGCGCCGTGGCGCGTCGACCACCAGCACCAGATCGAGCTAGGCTTTTTTACTCCCAAACAGTATCCACGGCCGATCGTCGATCGTGAGAAGACGGCGCGCGAATTTCTCGCGCGCTACCGCGCGTTTGCTTCCGAACCGGCTCGTACCAAGCATTGACTCAAGGACCGAATTTGTCGATCCAGAAAAACCACGAACCGGTGTTGTGGCGGACGAGGAACGTGAAGAGCTTGCCCGACGATGTGAACAGGTCGTCGATGTACGGATGCAATCCTGAACGAACTGCCCGAAGACGACCGGAGCCATCGAGCAAGACCGATCCGTCCGGAATGTCGCCGACCAGTTGATTCGGCTCGGTTGATCGCACCGCGCGGTCGCTCCACGCGCACTCCCCGGGCTTGAGCCCGTTCGCGGCCGCGCCTTTGGAACGGCGAAACTCGAGCTGGAAGACGAAATCGTACGTGAAGCCATGAGATTTTGAGCCAACTGGAAATGATTTCCAGTTCTCAAACTTGACCGGCATGCCGCCAGACCTGCAGGTAAGCGGTGTATCGGATGCCTCAGCGCGGCTTGCGCTAACTGCGCACAACGCGAGAATAGACAAGCAAACGGCAAAAAGCTTAGGCATCGACGCCCTCCATATTAGTGCGAAAGCCATCTCTGACCGCGCCAGCCGCCGCGAGCCTTTGCCTAATTCTTCCACAACTCCGTTCCGAAGGTTTGCCGCGTTCCCGGTGCCGGCAGCGGCCTGCGCCGGCGCCGGTTAGTCGAAGCGCGAGGCGAGGTCTCCCGCGAACGGCACGCGCGGCATGTGCCCGCCCGCCGCGCGCACGGCCAGATAAAGATCGCCGAGCATCCACAGCGGTACCAAGAACGGCAACGCGAAGGCGCTTTGCCAGCCGATCACCGGCACGTTGGCCAGCAGCGCGTACAGCAGGTACAGCGCAAGTCCGAGTCCGTTCACGCCCAGCGACTGCAAGACATGAAAGCGCACGAAAGTGCTGCGGCCTAACGGCACGAGCAGCATCAGCAGCGACAGCGGCCACAGCGGGTAGCACAGCGCGGCGAGCGCCCGCTCTTCGTTCGTCGGCGCAGCGCTCACCGTCACCGGCGCGACCGTGCGCGGCGCGCTCGCGGGCGCACTTCCGCTCGCCGGATTCGACCACTCGCCAGGTCGCGGCGCTTCCATCGTCGCCACTGCGGTTTGCACCTGCGCGCCCTTGATGGCGCGTCCAAGCCGGCAACCCGGACAGATGCCGCCCTCCGAACATGTCTGACAGATCTCGCGGCCGCAATCGCGACAGCGCATCGCGGTCTCGAGTCGCGGATGATAGTAACAGCCCATGGGCAAGCCCCCCTTGAGCGCCTCTACCGCGAGGCATCGCGTGGTGTTTCACCAAAGCATGGAGCGCAGTGACCTCGTCGCGTCTGGTCCAGTACCTGCGCCCCTTCATCGCGCCGATGGTGGGCGGTTTGCTGCTCACCGCGCTCGCCTCGCTGGCGACCGTGGGCTATGCGGGCGCAGTCAAACTCTTGGTTCAAGCGGTCAGCGACCGCAGCGTGCAGGGCCTCGCCATTGCGCTCGCGACGGCGCTCGCATTGAACGTGCTGAAAAACGCCGCCCAATATTTCGGCGGCTACACCCTCACCTCGGTCGGACAGCAGGTGGTTCGCAAGATCCGCGGCGATCTGTTCGCGCGCATCCAGTATTTCTCGCTGCCGACGTTCGACCGCTGGCGCGCCGGCGACATCCTCTCGCGCTTTTCAAACGACATGCTCATCCTCGTCGAGGGCGTGTCGGCCTTGCCGCTCTTCGTGAGCGCCAGCCTGACGCTGGTCGCCGGCCTGGCGTTCATGATCTATCTGAACTGGGAGCTGACCCTGGTGACCATGGCCGTGGCGCCGCTGGTCGTATGGGCCGTCTACACGTTCTCCAACCTACTGCGCCGCGCGACCACGGTTGCGCTGAACCGCATCGCCGATCTGAACTCGCTGCTGCAAGAATCGCTTGAGTCGATGCGCATCATCAAGGCGTTCACGCGCGAGCGGTATGAGATCGCGCGCTTCGAGGATCGCAACTCAGCGAACTTCGGCGCGTCGATGAAGCTCGCACAGATCTCGCTCACGCAAACACCGGTCATCGATGTCGCCGTCATGGTCGGCGTGCTGATCTTAGCCGGGTTCGCGCTGTTCCAAGTGGTCGCAGGGACGCTGACCGTCACGAAGTTCTTCATGTTCTTCACCGTGACGACCACCGTGGCCAATCCGATCTCGCAACTTTCGAACTACATCGGCAGCCTGAACAAGGCCCACGCCGCCTCGCGGCGCATTTTCGAATTGATGGATCTGCCCGTCGAGGGCGACGACCCGGACGCCGTCGAGCTCACCGACGTGCGCGGCGCGGTGGAATTCGCAGACGTGCGCTTCAGTTACGACGGCGTGCGCGACGTCCTCAAAGGCATCTCGGCCAAAGTCGCGCCCGGCGAGATCGTTGCGCTCGTCGGCCCGTCGGGGTCGGGCAAGACGACGTTGGTCAATCTTGTTCCGCGCTTCTACGAACCCACAAGCGGCGCCGTCGCCGTCGACGGCCAGGACGTGCTCGGCGTTCGCTTGAGCTCGCTGCGCCGTGCGATCGCGATCGTGCCGCAAGATCCGCAATTGTTCTCGGACTCGATCGAAGAGAACATCCGCTACGGTCGCCTCGATGCGACGCGCGCGCAAGTCGAAGAAGCGGCCAGGCTGGCCAACGCGCACGAGTTCATCACAAAGCTGCCGGACGGCTACGAGACGATGGTCGGCTCGCGTGGGATGCGATTGTCCGGAGGCGAGCGTCAGCGCATCGCGATCGCGCGCGCGATACTGCGCGATCCGCGCATCCTTATACTCGATGAGGCGACCTCATCGCTGGACGCCCATTCGGAGGCGCTCATCGGAGAGGCGCTCGACCACCTCTTGGTGGGACGCACGACGTTCATTATCGCCCACCGGCTCTCGACTATCCGCCGGGCAACGGTGATCCTCGTTCTGGCTGACGGTCGTATAGTAGAACACGGGACGCACGAGGAGCTGCTAAGGCGCGGCGGCCTCTACGCCTCGCTCTACGAGCGCCAAATGCTCGAAACCGCGCACGTCCCGGCAACCTGAAATCCGCCCTCGCGAACGGGGGTCCGAGTTCCTCTTGTCCCGTTTGACAAGCGTACGTTTCATGCTATAATGTTTGTCTGTGCCACTTTGGGACGATAGCGCCGAGCGTCAGGAGGGGTGCGAGTCGCAGCCTCGCTACCAACCCGCCGGAACCCCGCAGCGCGTCGTCTTTTTCATCCCCTGAGAACGAACGAAAAAATACACGCTGATCACGATCGATCAATGGCGAGCGATTCGCTCGCCCCGCACCACCCTGCGCCGCCGCAAAGGTGAAGCTATATAGATGAAGAGTCCGAAAGCAGCTACCCGCACCCGTACCACCAAGACCGCGAAAGCGCCAAAGACCGCTAAGGTCAAGGCAGGCGCACGACGCAAGACGGTCGTCGCACGCGTCGCGGCGCGCATGCGCGCGCCGCGCCCGATCGCACGGTTGCTGCGCCTGACCGATCCGCGCGCCGCCCTTGAGTCGCTCATCGAAACGAAGGGCGTCGTCAAGGCGGTCGAAAGCGGCACGCTCGAGAGCAAAGGCACGCAAAAAGGTCAAGAGCGCTTCAGTTTCGCGAAGATCCCGCACACGCTCGACATCCCGGACCTGATCGAGCTCCAAAAAGAGTCGTTCAACTGGTTCGTCACCGAGGGCTTGCGCGAAGCGTTCGCCTCGATCTCGCCCATCAAGGATTTCACCGGCAACCTCATCTTGGAGTTCGGCGAGCACAGCTTGGGCGAGCCGAAGTACACGGTCGAGGAATGCCGCGAACGCGACATGACGTATTGCGCGCCGCTGCGCGTGCGCGTACGGCTCATCACGTCCGAATCGGGCGAGATCAAGGGCATTCCGGACCAAGAGATCTTCATGGGCGACCTGCCGCTCATGACCGAGAAGGGCACGTTCATGATCAATGGCGCGGAGCGCGTGATCGTGAGCCAGCTCGTGCGCTCGCCCGGCGTCTATTTCTTGGCCGACACGGACACCAACGGCCGGCCGATCTTCATCGCCACTGTCATTCCCAACCGCGGCGCGTGGATCGAGTTCGAGACGGACAACGGCGGCAAGAACGACACGTCTGAGGGCACGATTGGCGTGCGCATCGACAAGAACCGCAAGATCATCGTCACGACCTTCATCCGCGCGCTCGACAAGAAGTACGAGAGCGACGAAGCGCTGCGTAATCTGTTCGCCGACCCGGTGACCGGCGAAGTACCGGCGATCATCGAGAACTGCCTCGAAAAGGACAAGGACATCAAGACGCGCGAGGACGCGCTCAAAGAAGTCTACAAGAAACTGCGCCCCGGCGAGCCCGAGAATCCGGACAACGCCGAAACGCTGCTCAAGAACACGTTCTTCGACGACAAGCGTTACGATCTCGCCGCGGTCGGCCGGTATAAGGTCAACCGCAAGCTCGAGAAGCAGTTCGCCCTGATGAACTATCAGGCCCCGCGCGTCGAGGACATCAAGGACAGCCACGGCGCGGTTAAAGAGAAGGCGCTGCGCCACCTCACCAAAGAGGACATGATCGCCGTGGTTCGCCATCTCGTCGAGGTCGTCAACGGCACGCAGCACGTCGACGACATCGATCACCTCGGCAACCGCCGCGTGCGCTCGGTTGGCGAGCTGCTGCAGAACCAGTTCCGCGTCGGCTTGCTGCGCCTCGAGCGCGTCGTGCGCGAGCGCATGACGGTGCAAGACCTCGAGACGGTGACGCCGCAGGTGCTGATCAACATCCGACCCGTCGTCGCCGCGATCAAAGAGTTCTTCGGGTCGAGCCAGCTGTCGCAATTCATGGACCAGACCAATTCGCTGGCCGAGCTGACGCACAAGCGGCGCTTGTCGGCGCTTGGCCCGGGCGGTTTGTCGCGCGAGCGCGCGGGTTTCGAGGTGCGCGATGTGCACCACAGCCACTATGGCCGCATCTGCCCGATCGAGACGCCCGAAGGCCCGAACATCGGCCTCATCGGTTCGCTGGCGACCTACGCGAAGGTCAACAAATACGGCTTCATCGAGACGCCCTACCGCATCGTGCGCAAGGGCGCGGTGACCGAAGACATCGTGTATCTGACGGCCGACGAAGAGGACCAGTTCAGGATCGCGCAAGCCAACTCGCTGCTCGACTCAAAGAACAAGCTCACCGAGGACTTGGTCACGAGCCGGTACGCCGAAGAGTATATCGAATGCGCGCCGCAAGACGTGCACCTTATGGACGTGTCGCCGAAGCAGATCGTCTCGGTGGCGACGGCGCTCATCCCGTTCCTCGAGCACGATGACGCGAACCGCGCGCTGATGGGCGCGAACATGCAGCGTCAGGCGGTGCCGCTGCTCGTGCCGGATCCGCCGCTGGTCGGCACCGGCATGGAATATCGCGCGGCCAAGGACTCGGGCGGCGTCGTCGTCGCCGAAGAGCCGGGCGAAGTCGTCGGCGTGACCGCCGACCGCATCGAAGTGCGCAACGCCAAGGGCGTCGTGAAGACGTATCCGTTGCTCAAGTACACGCGCTCGAACGCCGGCACGTGCATCAATCAGACGCCGATCGTGCGCAAAGACGATCACGTCAAAAAGGGAGCGATCATCGCCGACGGGCCGTCGAGCTCGGGCGGCGAGCTGTCGCTCGGCCAGAACGTGCTCGTCGCGTTCATGCCCTGGGAAGGCTACAACTACGAAGACGCGATCCTGATCTCCGAGCGCCTCGTCAAAGAGGACCGCTTCACCTCGATCCACATCGAGGAGTACGAGTGCGAAGCGCGCGATACGAAACTCGGCCCTGAAGAGATCACGCGCGACATCCCCAACGTCGGCGAAGATGCGCTGCAGGACCTGGACGAACAGGGCATCGTGCGCATCGGCGCCGAGGTGCGTCCGGAAGATATCCTCGTCGGCAAGGTGACGCCCAAGGGCGAGACCGAGCTGACGGCCGAGGAGCGGCTGCTGCGCGCCATCTTCGGCGAGAAGTCGCGCGAAGTGCGCGACACGTCGTTGAAAGTGCCGCACGGCGAAAAGGGCAAAGTCATCGACGTCAAGGTCTTCAAGCGCGAGAACGGCGACGAGCTGTCGCCCGGCGTGAACGAGCTCGTGCGCGTGTACGTCGCGCAAAAGCGCAAGATCATGCAAGGCGACAAGATGGCCGGCCGCCACGGCAATAAGGGCGTCATCGCCAAGGTGCTGCCCGAAGAAGACATGCCCTATCTGCCGGATGGCACGCCGGTCGAAATCGTGCTCAATCCGCTCGGCGTGCCGAGCCGCATGAACGTCGGCCAGATCATGGAGACACACTTGGGCTGGGCGTCCAAGCTGCTCGGCTTCCACATCGCGACGCCGGTGTTCGACGGCGCGCGCGAGGCGGACATCCGCGAGTGGCTCGACCGCGCCAAGCTGCCGAACACGGGCAAGACGATGCTTTACGATGGGCGCTCGGGCGAAGCGTTCAATCGCGAGATCACCGTCGGCCAGATCTACATGATGAAGCTGGCGCACTTGGTCGACGATAAGATCCACGCGCGCTCGACGGGTCCGTACTCGATGATCACGCAACAGCCGTTGGGCGGCAAGGCCCAGTTCGGCGGTCAGCGCTTCGGCGAGATGGAGGTCTGGGCGCTCGAGGCGTACGGCGCCGCCTACACGTTGCAAGAACTGCTGACGGTGAAGTCGGACGACGTCGTCGGCCGCGTCAAGACGTACGAGGCGATCGTCAAGGGAGAGAACGTGCTCGAGCCGGGTGTGCCCGAGTCGTTCAAGGTGCTCATCAAGGAGCTGCAGAGCCTCGCGCTCGACGTCAAGGTCCTCACCGAGAACCGCGAAGAGATCGAGATCCGGCTCACCGATGAGGACGCCAACGAGAAGGCGAGCGAGATCGGCCTGCTCATGGGCGATGAGAATCCCAAACTCGTCGCGCCCGCGCCGACGACGGCGGCCTCGCGGCCGCGCCGCGCCGGCATGGAGGGCGATACCGACGAGGCGGAGGCGTTGGCCGCCGCGACCAGCACGGTCGTCATCGAGCCCGAGAGCGAAGACGAAGAAGAGGATTCACTCGGCGTCGAAGAGCCCATGGAAGGGCCCGCCGACGCCGGCCTAGGTTCGATCGAAGACGTAGAACCCTGATATATAAGGAAGATAATGGTAGACGTAAACAATTTTGACGCCATGCGCATCGGACTGGCCAGCCCGGAACAGATCCGGGCATGGTCGTTCGGTGAGGTCAAAAAGCCGGAGACGATCAACTACCGCACGCTGAAGCCCGAGCGCGACGGCTTGTTCTGCGAGAAGATCTTCGGCCCGACCAAAGACTGGGAATGCCACTGCGGCAAGTACAAGCGCATCCGCTTCAAGGGCATGATCTGCGACCGCTGCGGCGTCGAGATCACGCGCGCGAAGGTGCGCCGCGAGCGCATGGGCCACATCGAGCTGGCGACGCCGGTGTCGCACATCTGGTATTTCAAGGGCGTGCCCAGCCGCATCGGCATCCTGCTCGACATGTCGCCGCGACAGCTCGAGAAGGTGATCTATTTCGCCGCGTACATCGTGATCGATCCCGGCGGAACGCCGCTGCAAAAGCGCGAGATCCTCACCGAGCAGAAGTACCGCGAGTATCGCGACAAGTACGGCAGCGCATTCCGCGCCGGCATGGGCGCCGAAGCGGTGCGCGAGCTGCTGCGCGACTTGCACCTGCACCGTCTGCAGGACGAGCTGCGCAAGGACTATCTCGAGACGACCGGCCAGAAGCGTATCAAAGCCATCAAGCGCCTTGAGGTCGTCGAGTCGTTCTTGCACTCGGGCAACAAGCCCGAATGGATGATCCTGTCTGCCGTGCCGGTCATTCCGCCCGAACTGCGCCCGATGGTGCAGCTCGACGGCGGCCGCTTTGCGACGTCGGATCTCAACGACTTATACCGGCGCGTCATCAACCGCAACAACCGCCTGAAGCGGCTGCTCGAGTTGTCGGCGCCCGAGATCATCATCAAGAACGAGAAGCGCATGCTGCAAGAGGCGGTCGATGCGCTCATCGACAACGGCCGGCGCGGCCGTCCGGTGACCGGACCCAACAACCGCCCGCTGAAGTCGCTGTCCGACATCCTCAAAGGCAAGCAAGGCCGGTTCCGCCAGAACCTGCTGGGCAAGCGCGTGGACTATTCGGGCCGCTCGGTCATCGTCGTCGGTCCGAACCTGCGGCTGCACCAGTGCGGTCTGCCCAAAGAGATGGCGCTCGAGCTCTTCAAGCCCTTCGTGATGAAGAAGCTAGTCGACCGCGGCCAAGCGCACAACATCAAGAGCGCGAAGCGCATGGTCGAGCGCGTGCGCCCGGAGGTCTGGGACGTCCTCGACGAAGTGATCAAGGACCATCCGGTGCTGCTCAATCGTGCACCGACGCTGCATCGCTTGGGTATCCAGGTGTTCGAGCCGGTGCTGGTCGAGGGCAAGGCGATTCAGATCCACCCGCTGGTGTGCACGCCCTACAACGCCGACTTCGACGGCGATCAGATGGCCGTCCACCTGCCGCTCTCCGCGGGCGCGCAGGCGGAGGCGCGCATCCTCATGCTGTCGAGCAACAACATCTTGCAGCCCTCGTACGGCAACCCCGTCTCGATCCCGACGCAAGACATGGTGCTCGGCCTGTATTACCTGACGATCGATCCGAACGTCGCCGGCGCGCAAAGCGCAAAGGAACGCAAGGACGGTTCGACGCACGCGCGCACGTTTTTCAGCGCGAAGGAAGCGCAGGTCGCATACGACTTGCACGCCATCTCGCTGCACGAAGCGATTCGCGTGCGCTGGAAGGGCGAGCTCATCGAGACCACGATGGGGCGCGTCATCTTCAATCAGGCGTTCCCCGAGAGCTGGAACCACGCGTTCGTCAACAAGACCATCGATAAGAAGGGCCTCACCGCCCTTATCGCCGACTGCTACCGCCACTACGGCAACGCAGAAACGGCGAGCTTCTTGGATCAGATCAAGACGCTCGGCTTCCGCTTTGCGACCGTCTCGGGCACGACGGTGTCGACGATGGACATCGTCATTCCCAAGAACAAGGAAGCGCTGATCGACAACGCCGACGCGCAAGTCGCTTCGATCAACGAGCTGTACCGCTCGGGCTTCCTCTCGGATGACGAGCAGTACAATAAGACGATCGACGTCTGGACGAAGACCGGTGAAGAAGTCACGCAGGCCATGCTTCAAGAGCAGGACCAGCTGAACCCGATCTTCATGATGGCGACCTCAGGCGCGCGCGGCTCGATCGCGCAGGTCAAGCAGATCGCCGGCATGCGCGGCCTCATGGCCGACCCGTCCGGGCGCATCTTGAGCATTCCGATCAAGGCCAACCTCAAAGAAGGCTTGACGGTGCTCGAATACTTCATCTCGACGCACGGCGCGCGCAAGGGTCTTGCGGACACCGCGCTGCGCACCGCCGACTCAGGCTATCTGACGCGCCGGCTGGTGGACGTCGCACAAGACGTCATCGTGCGCGAGGAGAACTGCGATACGGACGACGGCATCACGGTCTCCGACATCGCGGTCGGACGAGAGATCATCGAGCCGCTGGTCAACCGCATCGTGGGCCGGCACGCGCTCGCGGACATCGTCAATCCGAACGACAAGCGCGACGTGATCGTCAAGCGTGGCGAAGAGATCAACGAAGAGATCGCACAGCGCATCATCGCGGCCGGCATCACGACCGTGGGCATCCGTTCGGTGCTCACGTGCGAGGCGAAGGTCGGCGTGTGCGCCGTGTGCTACGGCCGCAACTTGGCGACCGGCGGCAAGGTCGATATCGGCGAAGCGGTGGGCATCATCGCGGCGCAGTCGATCGGCGAGCCGGGCACGCAGCTGACGCTGCGCACGTTCCACACGGGCGGCGTCGCGGCTGAGGACATCATCACCGGTCTGCCGCGCGTCGAGGAGTTGTTCGAGGCGCGCAAGCCCAAGGGCCAAGCGATCATCACCGAAGAGAGCGGCAGCGCCCACATCCAAGAGGAGAAGGGCATCCGCGAGGTCGTGATCACCGACGCCGAAGGCGAAGAGCACATCTACGAGATCCCGTTCAACGTGCACCTCACCGTGCACGACGGCGATCACCTGGAAGCGGGCGATCAGCTGTGCGAAGGCTCGGTCAATCCCCACGACATCCTGCGCATCAAAGGCGAGACCGCGCTGCAGAACTATCTGGTCCAAGAGGTGCAGAAAGTCTATCGCAGCCAGGGCGTCGACATCAACGACAAGCACATCGAGACGATCGTGCGCAGCATGCTGCGCAAGAAGAAGGTCACGGATCCCGGCGACACGACGCTGCTGCCCGGCCAGATGCTGGACAACGAAAAGTTCGTCGAGGTCAACACGAAGGTCGCAGCCGACGGGCGCACGCCCGCGCAAGCGGATACGGTGCTGCTGGGCGTGACCAAGGCGTCGCTCGCGACCGAGTCGTTCCTATCGGCGGCATCGTTCCAAGAGACGACGCGCGTCTTGACGCAAGCCGCGATCGAAGGCAAATACGATCCGCTGCTCGGTCTCAAGGAGAACGTGATCATCGGTAAGCTGATCCCGGCGGGAACCGGCATGCCGAAGTACCGGCAAGTCGACGTGTGGGGCAAGGGGCAGCCGCGCTTCCGCGAGGTCGACATCTTCGGTGAGCCGGAGCTGCCGATGCCGGAGGAAGCGCTGGCGAGCGAGAGCGCGTTCGCGCGCGCGGCCGAGCTTGCGTCGCAGATCGCCGTGACCGAATCGGCGCCGACGTTCATCGAGCCGCCGTTGGCGGAAGACGGGCAGCCTACGCCGGCCGAGCACCTTGCGCTCGAGCCGCCGCAGCGCGAGCCTGAGTTCGGCGAACCGTCAAATGCCGAGGCGCTCCGTTCTGAAGAGACGCAGGCTGATGAGACGCACGAGACGCACGTCGACGAGACGCACGCCGAACAGGGCTACGTCGAGCAGGCGCCTGTCGAAAGCGAGCGTTTCGAAGCGCAGCGTTCGGATGCAGGCGATGGAGAACCAGAGCACGGCACGGCACTTGCGGTGGAAGCACCGCCCGAGCCGACGATTTCCGAACTCGACATGTAGCCGCCGCTAGGACAGGCGAATAAGGGTCCCGCGCACTGCGCGGGGCCTTTTTCTTAATGTGTCGGGCACGCGGCGACCAGGGCTTGTCCCGCACCGCGGTGTGAGTTGTGTCACAAAAGCGACCGACGGGCCGTCATACGCTTTACCCACTGATTGGACTGGTGGGAAGAAAGCGCGGTGAATCGCGCCATGCGCAATGGATCAACAGCGCACGAGACCGTTTGGGTCGCGACCAAGCCAGCTGAGCACGGTTTCACCTTCGTCGAACTCATCATCGGGATGGCGATGTTCGTCATCGCCGTTGGGGTCGCTATAGTCTTAGGCGGAGTCGGCATCCATAAGCCGTCGAGCGATCGGGATGAGCTGCGCGGTCTGCTCATCCGCGCGCGCACCGAAGCCATGATCAGCGGCTCCGGAGTCACGCTCACGATCGTACCGAGTCAAAGCGGCGGCACGCAGATCACGCTGTACCCGCAAGGTGCTGCAGCCGGCGCAACGCCGGTTCGAGCGCAATGGTCCGAGACGCTCGACGAGACCGTCGCCGATGAGTATGGCCGGACTTCAGTGGCGATCGTCTTCGGGCGCTCGGGTGCAGCGAACCCTGCGCGGACCACCGCTCAGGGCAGATTCGCCGAGATCGGTTGTCCGGGTGCGATTTCGCTGACGACGACCAGCGGCGAAGGGCTTTTGAAGATCGATCCGCCCTTGCAAATCGATTGCCGCTCCGGGCAGGTGCAAAAGGGCTGATCTCCTCGCGGGCGCATACCGCAAAGACAAGCAGTCCCGCGGATTCTCCGGGACCCACTTTGTCCTGACGGCGGACTAGCCGGCGGCCACAACGAAAAAGCGAAGCGTGGACACGCGCTATGCACTGCGTGGTATCGCCATGCTCTTCGCGGCATTCGTGTGCACGATTGCCGCCACCGCGGGGCCGCCTCTGGCGCCGAAACCGGCGCTGGGCAACGACCCGAATTTCACTGCGGTCTCTCCCACGGCGCAAGACGGCAGCGGCAACGATCGAGGCGTGTACTTGCCGCCGCTCGCCGGGCCAAGCGGCGAAATCGTCGGTACTGTGCTTGCGGATGAAGGCTCGGGTCCCGTCGCCTTCTACGTCGGCACGGTCGACGGTAACGGCGCGACGCGCTTCTGGAAAGGCGTCACCGATCACAGCGGCCGCTTTCATCTGCGTCTGCCGGCAGTCGCGGCCGGAGTTGCGACGCTCCTTGTGTTCAAGCGCTTCGACGCGCATGGCCAACCTGACCGCGGCGCGTCGTCGATCATCTCCGGCACGCCCCCGCACCTTCCGGATTCGCAGCCCGTCATAGGCTATCCGCAAGGCGGGCCGGCCATCGTGGAGGCGAGCACGTCGTATCAGCGCGGCGGTTTCGCACAAGGCATCGTGCAGCTGCGCACGCGCGGCGTGGATCCCGAACGCGCACGCGTGCTGCTCGACGGATCTCAGAGCAGCGTCGACACGCTTGCCGCATCGGACATCAGCATCGTTGGGAAGCTGCACGACACGGCCCCGTTAGGACGGCACATGTTCAGCGTGCAGTCAGGGGAGCATCGTACGAACGGAGTGAGCAGCGACATCATCGCCGTCAGCTTCACGCCGCTCGCGCCGCTCAAGCAGGGAGAGGTCCAGCCGCTCGGCATGCGGGTCGAAGGCGTGGGCCGCGATCCAGCGGTCGCGCGCTTCGACGTCACCGGCGCGGCGACGCTCGCCGATGGCAGCACGACGACGACGGTGCCGCTCGTGGACGGGCAGGCTCAGGTCGCGATACGCGGCGAGCGTCCGGGCCAGTTGCAGATCCGCGTCACCATCGAAGTGCAAACACCGCTCGTAGCGGCGAACGCCGAAACCGAAACGCACCCAAGCGTCCTCCCGACGACGACATCGCGCCCGGTGGGCGTGCACTACACGCCGCCGCCCGTGACGCCTGCGCCGAAGTACTCTGCGCCACGCACCGAAGGGCGCGAGACGCCGCCGCCGCTGCTCACCACCGGTGCACCTGGGTCGCAGCCGCCGTCCACATCGCGTCCAACTGCAAGCCCAACCCCGACCGAGTACCCGCCGCCCTCGCCGTCGCCGTCAGCGACACCGACGCCGCAGCCGTGCACGGTCAAAATCACCGACGGCTGGATGGAGCCGATGCAAGGCGTCTGGCAAGATGATCCCACCTTCGACGATCACCCTACGAAACAGATCACGCGCACGAGCAAGCCAGGCGACGCACCCGTCTACGATGCCGAGCTCGACATGATCGTCGATCGCGACAGCTTGCTGTTCGGCGTCGAGCATTACCGATATCAAGGAGCCAAGGTCAGCGCTGGCACGCACAGCATCATTCATATGGCGGGCACCACCGATTGCAGCGATCCACCGAAACCGGTCAAGATGCGCTTTTCGCTCGAACAAGGCATGTTCGGCAAGACGTTGTGGACGAGCGACGTCGTCTCAGAGATCAAGCTCACCGGCCACAAGGCCGCCGAAGACACGTGGGAGGCCGATCTTGTCGCACACGGCGACGGCATTCCGCCGCCTTCCGTTGGACCGTTCGTGTTCGATTCACAAGGCGACTATGTGCTCAAAGATGAGTTGATCGAAGAAGACGGGACGCCCACGGGCCTTATCCTGACCGTCGGTGGGCGCGCGCATCTGGTCAAGCCGATCAAGATCGCGTATATACCGCTTATCCTCACGCCGGTTTCCGCCGATCAAGCGCAAGCGCTCACCGCCGCCTCTGACGCGCTGGGCACCGAAGCGGGCAAGTACATCCCCGATTATTATCCGGTGTTTCCGCACTGGATCGAAGGCTGGGCATACGATGCGCTCGATCTCTCGAACACGAATGTGCTGAATCCGACGATCGAAAAAGTGACATGGCCTGGCATCCAGCAGAAAGACATCGACTTCCACAACCAATACAAGCGCGAAGATAAGGTCAACGCCGAACTCGCGCGTCGCTTCGCGGTGCTCGCACGTGAATCGGGCTACGACCGTTTTGTGGTCACCGTATCGCCGGCCGACATGGTGACGATCAAAGGCTCGGACACGCTCGGCGCAGCCGTCGACAAGAAATTCGTCTACGTCATGCAGGGTCAATCATATCTCACTGAAGCCCACGAGCTCGCGCATACGCTTCCGTACCTGTGGTCGAGCATCCAGATGAACAAGCAGTGCAAGCAGCCCGGCGACTATCACAACAAGGCAGTGCTCTGGGCGAACGGCTATCGCATCGACACGAACAATGCACCGGGGCCGCGCGTGGAAGAGATGCGCCAGTACCCGTTCTTCGGCGTGACAAGCCCGCAAGGGTCGGTGTGGATCGACCAGTGCACGTACTGGAATCTCGCGCGCACGCTCGTCGCCGAGCCGGACCCGGCCGCCATGCTCGTGCGCGGCGTCGCCTTCAGGAGCGCGGATACGAAGAAGTTCGGTGGGTTCTTGTGGCCGTCGTACGACATGACCGGTGTGCCGGAACTCGTCGCCAGACCGGCACTCCCCGGCGAGCGCTGGTCGATCGTCGTGAGAAGCGCGAGCGGCGCTCAGATCGCGGCGTATCCATTCGACCCCGAATTCGCCGACGAGAACGGCCGCGTCCGCGATCTTGTCGCGTTCTCGTACCTCATCCCGTTCTCAGCTGACGCGCGGTCGGTCGTGCTGCGCGGCCCGGATGCGCTCTCATGGGTACAGCAGATCACCGCACACCCGCCGTCGGTGCGCATCAGCGCGCCCGCTGCCGACGCGCGGCTTGGGCCCGTTTCGAGGGTGACGGTCCGTTGGTCCGCAACGGGTGAAACTGATACGCCGCTCTTGGCGACGGTGCTGTACTCGCCAGACGGCCATCGCTGGTACGACCAGGTCTTCGAGCAGCCCGTTCACAGCGTCGACATCGCGCTCAAGAGGTCGCAGCGACACTATATCAAGGTGATCGTCACCGACGGGTCGCGCAGCGCGCAAGCAGCGCTCGACTTCACCACCACCGGCCGCTAACCCGAACCTCTTTAGTCAGCTCGTTCGCGTTTCGCAAAAGCGTGCATACAAGCGGATCAGGTTCTGCTTGGGCCGATCGTAAAAGCGAGCAGGTTCGATGTCGATCCAGTCATCTGCGGGAGGTGCCTCGCGGATGTCATCGGCGTGCGCGAGGAGGACATCGCGAGCTGGTTTTGGCGATCCGTCCGCATGCCACACGCCGAAGTGGCGCTCGTGCGGCGCGCGATCGAGCGGCGGCATGCGCCAGATCGAGCGGTCGTAATCCGCATAATCCCACACAAGCGCGCCGATCGTACCGTACGCCCGCAGCGCGTCGAGGGCGGCGTTTGTGAAGTGCGCTGCCTCGCGTTCGGAAAGCACCGGCACTCCCGGCGGCGTCGGGTCAGCCTCATCGAACGTCGGCGCGCCGAACTCTTCGAAGAGCACGGCCTTGTCTCCGAGCCGGCGCGTGATCGCGGCAAGAAACGGCAACAGCCGCGCATCGTCCGGCGCAGCCGCCCACGACGCGTACATCGGATACCCGTGCATGCACAGGAAATCGCAGTGGCGCGCCGCAGTCGCCGGTGTGATGCGCCGATCTTCTTCGAGGTCTTCCATGTGCATGCCGAGCGTGACGAGACAACCCGGGTCAGCGCCGCGCACTGCGCCGGCCATCCGCCCGAGCCATGCATCGCCGTCAGCCTCGTCCGGCGGCACACTGCAATTCGAGTTCTCATTGCCCAAATCGTAGCACCATATGGCGCGCTCTCCGGCAAGCGCGCTGGCGACCGACTGGGCCAGCAACGCTTGGGCGTCGACAATCGCTTCGTCATCGTACCAATTGCGCGGCTGCGCGCGCACCGTCTCGCCGCGAGCGATGGTCGGAAAGCGGCCGGATTCAGCACCGGTATGCAGCGCCCAGGGTGGGATGAAATTAGCGCCGCTCATGTGACCGGTGAACAGCGTGACGATCAAGCGCAGATCCATGCTCGCAGCCAACTGTGCGACGAGACGCAGCATATCGAGGTGCTTCCCTGAGGCGCGCTCCGCGGTCGGCTGGAATTCTTCCCACAGCAAGAAGATGCGCACGCAGGTGCAGCCGCTCGTACGGATGCGATCGAAGTCGCGGGCGACCTCATCGCGCTTGAACTCCGACCACCAGCGCATCGCGCTGCGCGCCGGCCAGTAGTTCACGCCGAGCCGAAATGCTTCGCTCATCGCTGCGTCGCGAGCACTTTTTCGTATGCGCGGATGTAGTCGTCCACCATGCGCGAACTGTCAAAACGCGCCTCGGCATCGCGCCGGATCGCGCGCCGGTCCAGCGCCGGCACCTCCGGCAGTTTGCTCACCGCCTCGTCGACCGAAGACACGACGAAGCCGTCGAGGCCATTGCGCACGATCTCGGGCACCGAGCCGCGTCCGAACGCGATGACGGGCGTGCCGCACGCCATCGCCTCGATCATGCTCAGGCCGAACGGCTCATCAAACCCGACAAGATGCAGCAATGCGTACGCACCGCCGAGCAGCGCTGCACGCGCATCCGCTTCCACTGGACCGAGATATTCGACGTTACCCGCCTCGAGCGCCGGCGCGACGTGTCGCTGGAAATATGCCTGGTCATGCACGATGCCGGCGATGAGGAGGCGCCGCCCCGCGCGCCGCGCGGTCTCGATCGCCTCAGCGGTGCCTTTGTCTGGGTGGATGCGACCGAAGAACAGCACGTAGTCGTCTGGTCGCTCGCGCAATGGGAATTGTCGAATGGAAATCCCGTGATGAATCGTCGCGAGGTAGTTCAGCGACGCATTGCGATCCGCGTCGCTGATCGCGACGTAATGCGAGCGGCCATTATAGCGTTGATAGACGGGCAGGATCGCCGGCGAAGAGAAGCCGTGAATCGTCGTGATCATGGGGGTCTGTACCAAAGCGCTGTAGCTGAGCGGCAAAAAGTCGAAGTGGTTATGGATGAGGTCGAACTCGCCGGCATGTTCGAAGACGTTGGCGATGTGCAGGCATTCCCACACTTTAGGGGAGAGCGATTTGTCCTCTTCATAGGGATGCGGCACGACTGCATGGAGCTTCGCACTCGTGATCGAGTCGGCCGTGGCGAACAAGGTCACGTCGTGTCCGCGCTCGACCAGGCCCTCGGTGAGCAGCGATACCACATACTCCCACGGCCCGTAGTGACGCGGCGGGACTCGCCATGCGACAGGCGCCAGCATGGCGATGCGAGGCGTACGCATCCCCATCATATTACCCAAGGGATGCCGCGCGCGCCAGCCGGAATCTGCGGGCTGAAACGAAAAGAGCCGGCACTTTCTTGCCGGCCCCTTCGTCGTGCGGCGCGCGGTGTGTCGGCGACTAGTGCAGCGCGACGCCGTATGGCTCGTTCACGAGCGTCGCCGCGCCGGTGATGTTCACGGTCGGGGCGACATTGCCGTTCGCGTTGCCGGGGAACATCAGCACGCCGTTGCTGTTGCCGACCCAGATGTTGCCCTGATTGTCGAGGACCACGCTATACGGTGTGCTGAGCAGCGTATTCGATCCCGTGATCGTCTGCACGGGAGTCGACGCACCGTTCGAGCCCGCTGCGAAAACAAAGATCGCATTCGCGCCGCTGACATCGTTTGCCGCATAGATCTTGCCGCTGCCGTCGATCGCGACACCATCCACGCACGTCATCGCCGCGTTGGTGATGAAGACGGTGGGCGCGACGTTGCCGGTCGCCCCGTTCGGCCACTCCTTCACGCCCTGCGTGCCGGGGCCACCGCAGTCTCCGACCCAGATGTTCCCGCTTGAGTCGAGTGCAAGGCCTTCGGGGAATCCGAGCGTCGTCGCCGCGCCGGTGATATCTTGGCTTGGCGCGACATTGCCGTTGGAACCCGCTGCGAAGACGAGCACCGACGCGCTATTGCACTGCGCGTTGTAGATCTTGCCAGCAGAGTCCACGACGAGCCCGCATGGTCCGGTCAGCAGCGTTGCGGCACCAGTCAAATCGACGGTCGGCGCGGTGTTTCCAGTCGCGCCTGGCGCATACATCGTGATGCTCCCTGCGCCGCCGCCGCTCCAGTTCGACGACCAGATATTCCCGCTGCGATCGACGGCAAGATAATAGGGCTCGTTGATCAGCGTGGCTGCGCCGCTAATCGTCGACGTCGGTGCGACGTTGCCGTTCGAACCGGCCGGGAACACCGAAATCGAGTTGTTGCCGACGTTACCTACGAAGATCTTCTGCGGGACCGGCGTGGGCGACGTCGAGGTGCTCGAGCTGCTGCAGCCTGCAAACGAGAGAGCGAACGCAGCGATGCTCGCGCAGCATATCAAATGCTTCACAAAGACCTCTCTTTCAAGACGGGCGGCGATCTACTCCAAATATCGGAGGCTCGAAAGGGGTTTAGGAGCAATGTCCCGCTGATGGCATTGCGTGCGACGGCGGTGATATTCGATTTCGACCATACTTTGGGCGTGGACAACAAGCTTGAAGAAGAGGTGCTCGCTGGTTTGGCGCGCGCCTATTGCGGAGCCGATCCCAGCAGCGAAGCCGTCAAGAAAGCGCTCGAGCGTTACCGCTACGAGCCGGTGCCATTGGACGTCGTGATCGCCGACGGTTTACTTTCGTGGGGGTGTCCTGCATCTGTGGTCGCAGACGCCGCTCACGACTTCCGTCAGCGCTGCCTTGCGCTTGCGCCGTTGCGCGTACGGCCGATGCCGGGCGCACAACAGATGTTGGACGCGCTCGACGCGTGTGGAATGCCGATGGGCATCTTGAGCAACGGCTGGACGGAGCTGCAGCACCTCAAAGCTCAGCTGATCGGTTTTCCCGGCCCGGTTTTGGCATCCGAAGAGATCGACGAATGGAAGCCGGATATCCAAGCCTTTCGCATCGCACTGACGCGGTTTCACATGGATGCGATGCGGACGGCATACGTCGGGGACAACCCGC
This sequence comes from Vulcanimicrobiota bacterium, assembly GCA_019235715.1. Taxonomy (GTDB): domain Bacteria; phylum Vulcanimicrobiota; class Vulcanimicrobiia; order Eremiobacterales; family Eremiobacteraceae; genus JAFAHD01. The sequence goes on along the minus strand of JAFAKE010000103.1, from coordinate 3,695 downwards.
TGGTCGACATCGCCGGCGCCAAGGCGGCCGGCATGCAGGCGGTCTGGGCCGACCTGGAAGGCCACCCGTACCCGCAAGACATAACCGAACCGGACGCGACGATCCGCCATCTGTCCGAGCTGCCTCAAGAGTTGGCCGGCGCTGCCCCGTAGCCGGCCGCGCGGACTTGACCATGACTGTACCGTCTGATAAAATACGTTGGTTGGGCGGGTGTCCTTCAGAGGAGCCCGCACTTTCCAGGCCGGCCCAGGCGCTACGGCGCCTGCCGGAAGGGAGAAAATCCCCGGAGGTTTGATCCCCACCGCGATACGAGATCTGATCTAGGTTCCAGGCGGGACACCCCAGGGAGAGGCAGCGGCGCCGCGCGCGCGTTGTCTTCTTTGTTTTCTGAAAGGGTCGAGTGATGGCTCGGCCCCTACAAGCTCGCTAGGGGTTGTTTTGCCGACAATCAGTCAGCTCGTGCGCCGCGGGCGCGAAAAGGTCAAGCATAAGTCGAAGTCGCCTGCGTTCTTGGTTTCACTGACGGGGGCCAAGCCAGGCCACCCGGACTTGCCGCAGCGCGCGAAGCTGATCAAGAAGGGCAATCCGCAGCGGCGCGGGGTCTGCACGCAAGTCAAAACGATCACGCCGAAAAAGCCCAACTCGGCGTTGCGCAAAGTGGCGCGCGTGCGCTTGACCAACGGCATCGAGGTCACCGCCTACATTCCGGGCATCGGACACAACCTGCAAGAGCACTCAGTCGTGCTCATCCGCGGCGGCCGCGTCAAGGATCTCCCCGGCATCCGCTACCACATCATCCGCGGCACGCTGGACACGCAAGGCGTCCAGAACCGCAAACAGTCGCGCTCCAAATACGGCGCGAAACGGCCCAAGTAAGACCGCCACTTCGACAACGCTATATAAAGGAAGAAATGCCTCGCAAAGGACCGGCGCCCAAGCGCCAAGTGCTGCCCGACCCGCGCTACAACTCGCGGACGATGGCGCGCTTCATCAATAAGGTGATGCTCCGCGGCAAGAAGAGCACGGCGGAAGGCATCGTCTATGGCGCGTTCGACATCGTGCAGGACAAGACGAGCAAAGACCCCATGGAGGTCTTCACGCAGGCGCTCAACAACGCGATGCCGCTCATCGAGGTGCGCCCGCGACGTGTCGGCGGGGCCACCTATCAGGTTCCGATGGAGGTCCGCCCGGACCGCCGCCAGGCGATGGGCATGCGTTGGCTGATCCAGTACGCGCGCTCGCGTCCGGGCCGCACGATGGCCGACAAGCTTGCCGGCGAGATCATGGACGCCGCAAACAACCAGGGTGCGACCGTCAAGAAGCGCGAGGACACGCACCGCATGGCCGAGGCGAACAAAGCCTTCGCGCACTACCGCTGGTAACCGTCATGAAAACCGCCCCACGCATCCAAGAACTTCTTTCACGCCAATACTCGATCGCGAACACGCGCAACATCGGGATCGCGGCGCATATCGACGCGGGCAAGACCACGACGACCGAGCGCATCCTGTTCTACACCGGCCGCACGCACAAGATGGGCGAAGTGCACGAAGGCGCGGCGACGATGGACTGGATGGAACAAGAGCAGGAGCGCGGCATCACGATCACGTCCGCTGCGACGACCTGCATTTGGCGCGACACGCGCATCAACATTATTGATACGCCCGGCCACGTGGATTTCACCGTTGAAGTCGAGCGCTCGATGCGCGTGCTCGACGGCCTCGTCGCGCTGTTCGATGCCGTCGCCGCCGTCCAGCCGCAGAGCGAGACCGTCTGGCGCCAGGCGAATAAATACAAAGTCCCGCGCTTGATCTTCATCAACAAGATGGATCGGACCGGCGCTGACTTCTACAATTCCGTGGACAAGATCCGCGAGCGCCTCGGCGCACGCGCTATGCCGATCCAGCTCCCCATCGGTCAGGAATACAAGTTCCAGGGCTTCGTCGACCTGCTGGGCGAGACGGCGACGATCTACACGGACGATCTCGGCAAGACGATGGAGAAAGCCGAAGTTCCCGCGGACATGAAAGAGCTTATCCACAAACACCGCGCCGAGCTGATCGAGGCGGTCGCCGAGACGGACGAGCATCTCACCGAGAAGTTCATCGAAGGCAAAGAGATCTCGGGCGACGAGGTGCGCAAAGCGCTGCGCGCCGCGACGATCAAGGGCATCGTCATCCCCGTGCTGTGCGGCTCAGCGTTCAAGAACAAGGGCGTGCAGCCGCTGCTCGACGCCATCGTGGACTATCTGCCTTCGCCGATCGACTTGCCTGACGTGCAGGGCGTCGACCCTGCGCATCCGGACAAGACGCTCGAGCGCAAGCCGAGCGACGATGAGAAATTCTCCGCGCTCGCGTTCAAGATCATGACCGATCCATTCGTCGGCAAGCTGACGTTTATCCGCACGTATTCGGGCACGCTCAAGGCCGGGTCGTACGTCTACAACTCGACGAAGGGCACGAAGGAACGCATCGGACGCATTCTGCGCATGCATGCGAACCATCGCGAAGACGTCGAAAGCGTTTCGGCCGGTGATATCGCCGCAGCCGTCGGGTTGAAGAGCACGACCACCGGCGACACGCTGTGCGACGAGAAGGCGCCGATCGTGCTCGAGAACATCACGTTTCCGGAGCCGGTCATCAGCCAGGCGATCGAACCGCGCACCAAGGCCGATCAGGAAAAGCTCGGCCAGTCATTGGCCAAGCTCGCCGAAGAAGATCCGACGTTCCGCATGCGTACCGACGAAGAGACGGCGCAGACGATCATCTCGGGCATGGGCGAGCTGCACCTCGAGATCATCGTCGACCGCTTGCTGCGCGAGTTCAAAGTGGCGGCGAACGTCGGCAAACCGCAGGTCGCCTACAAAGAAGCGATCACCAAGACCGCCGAACGCGAAGGCCGTTACGTGCGCCAGACCGGCGGCAAGGGCCAATATGGCGATGCCTGGATCCGCCTGGAGCCGCTCCCGCCGGGATCGGGCGTGCAGTTCGAGAGCGAGATCGTCGGCGGGTCGATACCCAAAGAGTTCATCAAACCCGTCGAGCAGGGCGTGCGCGAAGCGGCGCTCGCGGGCACGCTCGCGGGCTACCCGGTCGTCGATTTCAAGGCGACCGTGTTCGATGGTTCGTACCACGACGTCGACTCGAGCGAGATGGCGTTCAAGATCGCCGGCTCGATGGCGTTCAAAGATTGCAATCGCGCCGCCGGTCCGATCATCAAAGAACCGATCATGGCTGTCGAGGTCGTGACGCCGGATCAGTTCATCGGCGACGTCATCGGCGACCTGAACGCGCGGCGCGGCCGCATCCACCACCAAGAACCGGAGCCGGGCGGCGCACAGAAGATCACGGCGTTCGTGCCGCTCTCGGAGATGTTCGGCTACGCGACCGACCTGCGCAGCCGCACGCAAGGACGCGCGACGTACACGATGGAGTTCGCGCGTTACGAGCAAGTGCCCAAGACCGTCGCGGACGAGATCATCGCGAAGAACACCGGAAAATCGGAGTAAGAAGAAGATGGCCAAAGAAAAATTTTCGCGCACCAAGCCGCACGTGAACATCGGCACGATCGGTCACGTCGACCACGGCAAGACGACGCTGACGGCGGCGATCACCAAGGTGTTGGCCGAGTCGGGGACGGGGACCAAGAAGCTGGTGGTGGACCAGATCGATAACGCGCCCGAAGAGAAAGAGCGC
>JAFAKE010000031.1 GCA_019235715.1 Vulcanimicrobiota bacterium | reverse complement strand
ATGTCGGGGCTCGTCGACGACGTCACGGTGCACCGGCGAAAAGAAGGGACGACCATCAGCTTGGTGACGTCGCTCAACTCTCGGCATTGACGCCGTCGCCGCAGTTCTGGCGCGAGACGGTCGACGGCATCACCGTCGTCTTCGCATCTGGAGAGATCGACGTCGCCAACGTCGGCGAGTTCAAGGCGTTCCTCGAGAACTCGACCGATGTCGACGGACCAGGAATCGTCGTCGACCTCAGCCGGGCGACGTATTTCGACAGCCGCACGATCGCAGCGCTCGCCGATTTTTGTTCGCGCATGCGCATCACGCGCCAGCGCCTGGCTCTGGTCATTTTCGATGGGGGGTTCGCCGCAAAACTGCTGCGCATCGCGGGCTTGACGATGGTCATCCCGACGGTGACTGAGTTGCGCGATGCGGTCAGCGTCGTCAAACGGGTCGCGTAAGACCCGGGAGGCCCCCGGGCCTACGCGTCGTCGCTGGCTAGGACCCGCCGACCTGTTCGTCCGTCAACGCGTCCTCGTCTTGGTTCTCGCCGTCGTCCTCAGTCGATCCGTTGCCCGTGCCCAGATCCTGATCGTGCGTGTCGAGTTCTGTCTCCGTGCCGGGTTTGCGGCGTCCGTCCGGCGTTCCCGGATCTAGCTCTTCCGAAGTCCCGCGCTGGCGCTCCATATCTGTGGAGTCTTTCATCGCTCTTTCCTTTCGCGCATGGCGGCGGCATTGCGCGCCGCACCGCTACGCGTGTACCCAAGGACCGTGTGATGTAACTGGCGGCCGCGGGTAGAACTACGCAGTCCAAGTTTTCCACGAGGAGGCAGTATGAGAACCACGATGAGAAGCACGACCAAGGGAACGACGCTGCACGATCTCCTGATCGAGGAGCTAAAAGACATGTACAACGCCGAGCAGCAGATGGTCAAGACGCTGCCAAAACTGGCCAAAGCGGCCGGCTCAGACGAGTTGCGTGCGGCGTTCGAAGAGCATCTGGAACAAACAAAAGGACACGTCGAGCGCATCGAGCGGGCGTTTGAAATGCTCGACGTGCCGGCGCGCGGCCGCAAATGCGCCGGCATGGAAGGTCTTATCGACGAGGGCAAAGAGATGCTGGGGGAACGGCTCCCTGAGAGCGTTCAGGACGCGGCGCTCATCGGCGCAGCGCAAAAGGTGGAGCACTACGAGATCGCGGCGTATGGCACCGCGCGCACTCATGCCCAACTGCTCGATCTGAACGAAGTCGCTGATCTGCTCGAGCAAACGCTTGAAGAAGAGAAGCAGACCGACGCCAAGCTGAGCGAGCTCGCCGAAGATATCAATGTCGAAGCCGAGAGCGGCAGCGATGGTGAGACTGCTATGAGCGGCAATGGCCGCCGGCGGAGTACCCGCCGCTAGGACAGTTCGCGCGAACGGCCGGGGATGATCCGGCCGTTCGGGCGCCCTGCTCGGGTCTCGCGCGCTTTGTCCGAGGTTTGGCGACCTCTCGGGCAGATACGCGAGCCTGATCTAATTTCGCGCTTACGATTTCTTCTTGCGCGAGCTTTTCTTACGGGGGACTTTAGCGCCGGACTGGCGCGCCTCGCTCAGGCCGATGGCAATGGCTTGCTTGCGGCTGTGCACCTTCTTGCCCGAGCGCCCGGAGCGCAGCTTGCCGCGCTTCATCTCGTGCATCGCACGCTTCACTTTACTCCCGGACTTCTTGCCGTATTTACGATGGCTTGTGCGCTTGGCCATGTATCGATTTCTCCTCCCCGCCGCGGTGCTTCACGCACTCGGGCTGATGAACGCCGGCGTTGCCTGCGGCACGAGCTGCTCGCCCAGTCCGCCGGCGGGCAACAACACCGCCAGCAGAGCGCTCAGGGCCGCGATAAGCGCGATGGCGATGTGCTGCCAGGGCGCTTTACCGCGCAGCATGGGCCGTCAGGCTACCGTCCGCCGGCCCGTCACTAGGTTGATGACGAGCATGATCAGCGCGATCACGAGCAGCAGGTGGATCAGGCCACCCCCGATGTGCGCCAAAAAGCCGATCAGCCACAGCACGAACAAGATGACGATAATCGTCCAGAGCAAGTTAGCCATTTGTGGTGTCTCCTCGCGGGTGTGCGCGCGTCGCGCATACCGTTTTATTCCCGTACCGACGGGAACACAAACCGGGACGGAGGCGCACATGCCAAAAGACGAGCGCGACCTCGAAGAACGCAAGCGCGACGAGCGCGATCCGGCGCACGATGACGCCGATGAGAAGACCCACGAAGGCGCCGACGCCGGCACGCCCACGGAGCCTGGGAAAACGCCTGAAGGCGCCCGTCCGCCGACGCGCGGCGCAGACGGCCCATCCAAACCATCGTGATTTGAATCGCCATCCACGGCTTGTCAAGACGCAGCGCCGGCCTTGCGCGGCCGGCGCTGCGTCTTGGGGGCGCCGCTGCTATCGTTTTGTTATGTGTGGGCGGGCGCTGGATTGTTGCCGTAGCCCGAAGTCGGCTGCGCCGACGTCGGCTGGGTCACGGTCGTCGACGAGTTGTTCGTCGTCGTGCTCGGATTCGCCCACGGTCGCCACGCGAACAAGATGATGAGCGCTGCGATCACGACGACCGCGACGATTCCGAAAATCGTCGCGCCGTTGTTGGTTTCGCGCACCGGTGTCGTGTCTCTCACTGTTTCCAAGTCCTCCTGCAAGCGATGAAGTCGGTTATCGCGCTTGCAACGTACCCGCGTCGCGCAGCCCGGAAACGGGTACAATGGTCTGTATGAGCACATGTATGCCGCGAAAATCACGATCAATCGTCATGTACGCGCTCGCCGTCGCGCTGAGCATGAGCGCGTGCACGAGCCATCACTCATCGGCATCAAATCCTCTGAACGCGCAGCTCGCGCCCTTTGTGCGTACGCGCAATCAGGCGATCGCGCTGGTGACGAGCGCGAAGCGTTCCTTCGACGCGCAGTCGATCAACCAGCTCATGCTGAGCTACACGGATCTTGAGGAGAAGGCGAACGCCTACAGCGGATTCCTCGTCGAGTCCGCCAACGTCGACTCGTTCGATCCGGCCAAGAATGATTCGTACGCCGAACAACTGCGCCAAGCGATCAATGCGTTCAACGTGTCATATGCGACCTTGAGCAGGTCGGCGCCGACCCCGCCTCGCGCCGCCAACTCGTGGCTGGACGCCAGCTGGGTGCCTGCGTTCGCGCATAGCGCGCAGTCGTATTGGCAACAACATCACGACACGCTTGCCTCTTCGCCGCAAATGGTCGCGACGGTGACCAAGCAGATCAAGAGCCAAACGCTGTATCCGAACTTCGAGGATATAGCGACCGAATCGGTTCGGCCGCAACAGTAGGGGGCGGGCAGCGGTGAGCGCGGGCGACGTCCCACCCGCCACAATGGTCGGCGTTCGCGAAGCGAAGCTGCGGCGCGAACGCACTCCCATCGGGCGTGCCCTCGCGTTGGTTGGCCCCGGCGTCATCACCGGTGCGTCGGACGACGATCCGTCAGGCATCGCCACGTACGCCGTCGCGGGTGCGACGCTCGGATACGCGCCTTTATGGACGGCGCTCGTGTCGTTTCCCATGATGGCCGTGACGCAGTTCTTGTGCGCCAAGATCGGGTTGGTCAGCGGCCGCGGACTGGGCGAGCTGCTGCGCATGCGCTATCCGCGCGCCGTGGTCGTCGTCCTGACGAGCGCGCTTCTCATCGCCAATACGATCAACGCCGGCACGGACATCGGAGCGATCGCGGCATCGCTCAATCTGCTCGTGCCGGTGCCGATCGTCGCAATGGTCGTGCCGGTCGGCGCGGCCGTGCTCGCCTTGCAGATCTGGGCGTCCTATCGCGTCGTCGCGACCGTTTTCAAATGGCTGTCGCTGGCGTTGTTCGCCTACGTCGCGTCGGCGTTCTTCGCGCGCCCGGATTGGCATGCGGTGTTACGCGGCACGTTCGTCCCGTCATTTTCGCTGCATGTCGGCTTCATCACGACATTCGTCGCGATTCTGGGCACGACGATCTCGCCCTACATGTTCTTCTGGCAGGCGCGTCAGGAGGTTGAAGAAGACATCGAATTCGGGCGCACGACGCTGCGTGAACGCAAAGGCGCGACCGACGCGGAGATGCGCTACACGGCCTGGGATGTCAATGCAGGCATGCTATTCTCGCAGATCGTCATGTATTTCATCATCTTGTCTGCGGCTGCGACACTGCACAAGAGCGGGCATTTCCAGGTGCACACGGCTGCCGACGTCGCACGAGCGCTCGAGCCGCTTGCGGGCAAGGGGGCGGCTCTATTGATGGCGTTGGGCATGATCGGCGCGGGCGTGCTGGCGGTTCCGATTCTGACAAGCTCGTCCGCGTTCGCGCTCGCCGGCACCTTCGGCTGGAAAGCAGGTCTTTCGAAAAAGCCCGCGCGCGCGCCGCAGTTCTACAGCGCGATCGCGCTCTCGACATGCGCGGGCGTGATCATCAACTTCGCGGGCATCTCGCCCATCGACGCGCTCTTTTGGACGGCCGTGATCAATGGCGTGCTGGCGCCGATCCTGCTGGTGTTCGTCATGCTTTTGAGCAACGACCGCAAACTGATGGGCAAACGTACCAACTCGCCGCTCGTCGGCTTCATCGGTTGGACGACGACCGCGGTCATGGCTGCGGCGGCCATCGCGATGTTCGCGTTTTGGGGACGCTCGTGAGCGCGCGTCGTTTGATGCAATCGGGCGACGGGGATAAGCCAATAGCCGATGCATCCAGGCGCTGAGCCGGAGCACCGGGACCGAAGACCGGGGCAGCGGGCGCGGAAGGCGCGGAACGCAACGTATGAAACAGCAGATCCTCGCGGTACCGAACACCATCAACGATGCGCTTGACGCAATCGACCAGCTCGTCACCATCGGCATGCTCGAGCCCGCGAGCGCTGATGTTCTGCGGCTGTTGTATGTATGGGGTTGGAGCGATGGATTCGCAGTCGTGCGCCGCGCCGACGCATCCCTGGTCTTCGGCATGCGGCCGCGCGAGCTCAAAGATGCGCTGACCGAGCTCACGTCGCGCGGGTTCGTGCAACTACGCGATGCCGGCGACCACTTCGCGATCGAGGCGACCTCGCTGTCGACCGGAGCCGTCGCGCCGGGTTGCGGCATCTCGTGGTGGCGGTTCTATCACGTCGACCTTGACCGGGAAGGCGAAAACGATGGCTGATCAACGATGCGCCCACGAATCGTGTTCGTGCGCCGTGCGCGACGACGCGGTGGCATATTGCTCGGACGCCTGCCGCCAGCAACACGACGAGCAGGGCCGCTGCCAGTGCGGCCATTCGGCGTGTTCGGGCACCCGCTGAGACGCGCGTTTCGCGGCAAGTAAGCCAACGCCAAAGCCGAGCCGTGAGACGGCTCGGGGCGGCGCGTCATGACACAGAGCCCGACCATTCACGAGGCCAACAGCTCGCCGCTGAGGCCATCGGTACATTCATGCTGACGCTAGTGTCCGCCGGCGCCGTCGTCGTGCCCGCGGCGCTGGCGAAGACGCCGGAACTGGCGGCACAGGCCGCAGCCAAAGGACTCATCGTCACCGTGTTGATCTACACGCTTGGCGGCATATCCGGCGCGCACCTGAATCCGGCGGTCACGCTGACGTTTGCGTTGCGCGGCGCGTTCCCATGGCGCAACCTGCTTCCGTACTGGGGCGCGCAATTCGCCGGTGCGCTTGGAGCGGCGTTCGTGCTGCGCATCATGTTCGGCGACGCGTCGTCGCAAGGCATCACCAAGCCGGGCCCGGGGATTTCGGACGGCGTCGCGCTCGGCATCGAGCTGATCTTATCGCTCTTGCTCTTGTCAGTGATTCTTGGGACGGCGGAAGAGGCCAAGCTCACGGGACCAAACGCGGGGCTCGCCGTCGGAGCGACGATCGCGCTTGCCGTTTGCTTCGCCGATCCGGTCAGCGGCGCGTCCATGAACGCGTTCCGCTCGCTTGCGCCCGCGATCGTCAGCGGCCACCTCGCGCATGCTTGGATCTACGTGCTCGCGCCGCTGCTCGCCTCGTGCGGAGCGGCAGCGCTCACGTGGTATTTTCACGGGCCGCCCAACCCGTCCGAACGGAAAGCCGGACGTGGGCGGACTTAACCGTTGACGACAGTGCCGCCGTTCGGGTGCAGGACCTGCCCCGACATGTAGCTTGAGTCTGCGCTCGCTAAGAAGACGTAACAGGGCGCGACCTCGTCGGGTTGGCCGGGGCGTTGCATCGGTGCATCCGAGCCATGAGACGCGGTGCGCTGCGCGTCGTAGCTCGATGGGATCAGCGGCGTCCATATCGGCCCCGGAGCGACGGCGTTGACTCTGATGCGTTTGTCGATCAGGTTCTCAGCAAGAGAGCGCGTGAACGACACGATCGCGCCTTTGGTCGAGGAGTAGTCGAGCAGATCGGGCGCACCGCGATATGCGGTGATCGACGCGGTATTGATGACGGCGCTGCCCGCTTTGAGATGCGGGAGCGCCGCTTTGGTCAGATAGAACATCGAGAAGATGTTCGTGCGGAACGTGCGCAAGAGCTGGTCCGCGTCGATGTCTTCAATGCTCTTCTGCGGGTGTTGTTCGGCGGCGTTGTTGACGAGAATATCGAGCGAGCCGAACTCCTTGACGGTCTGCTCGACGAGTTCGCGGCAAAAGCGCTCGTCGGCGATATCGCCGGCCAGCGCACGCACCGAGGATCCCGCGTCTTGTACGAGCCGGCAGGTGCGTTTGGCGTCATCGTGTTCGTCGAGATACGCGATCACCACCGACGCGCCTTCCTTGGCGAAATGCACCGCGACGGAGCGGCCGATGCCGCTGTCGCCGCCGGTGATGAGCGCGACTTTGTCGGCGAGTTTGCCGCTACCGCGATAGTGCGCCGCTTCATCCTGAGGCTTCGGCTTCATCTCTTGCGTGTGGCCGGGTTGATGTTCTTGATGTTGCGCAGGCTGCAGCTTCGTCTTTGCCATGGGTCACCTCGATGGGAGAACGTCCGCGCGTACGCGGCGTGACCTTTATCTCCCGCGGTTTGTGCGCCCAAACGCGCAGCGCAAGACGTGGCCTCCCAAGAAGTTGCCGTTCCCCAGTGCCTGGGTATAATGCCCATGCATGCAATGGCACCCGCTTCCTCGGCTCGTCGTCTCGTTGCCGGCAGCGCTTTGGCTGTTCGCATTCGCATGCGACCTGATCGGCCTCATCGACCGCGAGAATTGGATCTGGCCGAGCATCGCGTTCTATGCGCTCGCCGCCGGCACGGCGGCGGCGATAGTCGCCTTGGCCTTTCAGTTCGTCTCGCTGCGCCGGGTGCCGAAGCTCGCACAGCAGAGCGCGCGCCGCCAAGTGACGGTCAACGCCATCGTGCTGATCGCGTTCGCGCTCGATATCGGCGTCCGGTTGAGCGACTTCTTCGGCATCACGATGCCCGTCGCGTTCAGCGCGCTCGGCGTCGCGCTGCTGGTGCTTGCGCCGCGCTTGGGCGGCGATCCGCCGCTTGCGCGCGCGACGCCCGGACGCGGCTCGCTCAGCTAACCCCTGGCGCGCGATGGCAACGGGCTGATGGCCTCTACCCAGCCTGTCGCGGCCGCGCTGCGCGGCATGCGCGCGCTGCTGCTGGTCAATCCGCAGGCGCGGCTGGCCAGCGAACATTTCGATCTGGCGATCGACGTCCTGAAGAACGCCGGCTTTGCGCTCACCTGTCCGGATATCGAGGATAAGCATAGCGTCGCCGCAGCGTTCGAGCGGCATGCGCGTGGCAGCGATCTCGTCATCGTCGGTGGCGGCGACGGCTCCCTGCATTACGCGCTGCAGCACTTGATGAAATATCCGCTGCCGTTGGGGATCCTACCGCTGGGCACCGCGAACGATCTCGCAAAGAGCCTGGGGATCCCGCTGGGGCTGGAAGAGGCGAGCGCGGTCATCGCGCGCGGTGCGACCCGGCGCATCGACGTCGGATGCGTCAACGGAACGTATTTCTTTTCAGAGATGAGCATCGGCCTCAGTCCGATGGTGGCGCGTTTGCTCAGCAAGGATCTCAAGGCGCGCCTCGGCGTCGTGGCGTTGGCCTACCGCGCGTTCCAGGTTATGCGCCGCATGCAGCGCTTTGCCGCATCCGTGAACTGCGACGGGCACGAATACGTTTTACGCAGCGCGCAGCTGACCATCGGCAACAGCCGTTCGTTCGGCGGCTTCATCGCGAACGATGAGGCGCGCATCGACGATCACCGATTGGACCTGTATAGCGTGTCGTTCCGGTACTGGTGGTCTTATCTGGAAGCGGTGCGCGCACTGCTCGCGCGCCGTTACGACGAAGCGCGCTCTGTGGAGACGATGCACGGCGCGCGCTTTGAGATCAGAACGAAGCGGCCGAAGGCGATCGAGGCAGACGGAGAGATCGTCTCGATGACGCCGGCGACGGTCAACGTCGTTCCCAGCGCGGTCGCGGTCTTCGTCCCCGAGCAATCGGCGTGAAGTGGCGCAATCCTCGTCAGTTCATGCGGCCGCTGCTGCGGGTGCAGCGCGTGAACGATATCGCGCTCGAGACGCTGTGGCAGCAAGGCTTTCGCGCGCTGATCATCGACTTGGACAACACGCTCGTCGGCTATCGCCTGCTGGAACCCGCTCCGCCCGTGGCCGCGTGGGTGCGCGCCGCGCAAGAACGAGGCTTTGCCCTCGCGATCGTCTCCAATAACGTGCGCGCCTGGGTGAGCGCTGTCGCCACGATGTTAGGCGTCGTCACTTACGTGCACAACGCGCTTAAGCCGCTCCCGTTCGGCGTCATTCGAGCCGTCAAGCAGCTGCGCGCGCGCCGCTCGCAGACGGTCGTCGTCGGCGATCAGTTGTTCACCGATGTGCTTGCAGCAAAGCTCCTAGGGGTTCGCGCGATTTTGACGGACCCGCTCGTCGCGGACGAGCACCACGCGATGTGGGCGCTGCGCCTGGCGGAGCGATTCATGCTGCTGGGCGCGCCGCGCTTCGAGCCGCCCCGAGAGGCGCCTGGCGATGCGCGCGACCCTTAGGCGCCGCGTGCCGCCCGTGCGCGCGCAAAACGCGCGATCGCGCAGTGCGCTTGCAAGTACGACAGCGTGCTCTCCGCGCCCATATTGCGATTGCGCCAGCCAAGACCAAGGCCGTCACGGCAGCCGCCCGTCTGCAGATCGGCGACGATGAGCCGCTCGCTGTTGACGCCGAGGAACCATGCGAACGCTTCGAGTGCGCGTGGCCAGTAGCGGTCGTCGCGCGTGCGCTCGGCGGCCGCGAGCCAGGCGTCGACCATGCCCGCCGCCTCGATCGGCTGCTGGTCGTGGCGCGCACGCTTGCGGCCTTGCTCATACCAGCCGTCGTTGCCGATCGGCACGAAGACACCGTCCTCTTGCGTGATGGAAGCCAAAAATTCAAGCGTGCGCAAACCGCATGCCGCGAGCCGCTGTCCTGCATCGGCAACGCCCGCCGCGCGCAGCATCGCTTCGGGCAGACGCGCATTGCCCCACGTGAGATTCGGTTCCCACCACGGCCACTGCGGCGTGGCTGCACGCTCGTAGGCATCCAGCAGCATCGCGCTCAGTTCGTCAGCGACGCGCTTGGCTTGAGGTGAGGCTTTCGCGGCCGCGGCCGCGCCGAGCAGCGCGTAGGCCTGCGGGCGAAACGTCTTGAGGCGGCGCGCGCAATTCCAGGACCCCTTGAGCAGCGCGCCGGCGCGCGAGCGCCACGATTCGTCGTTCGAGCGCGCGACCGTGATGCCGAGCGCCCATAACGCGCGCCCGCTCGCAGCATCGGATAAGCCGTTCTCTTCGATGCGTTCACCCTGCGCATCGAGCATGTTATGAAAGCCGCCGTCGGGCAGCTGCGTGCGCTCGAGCAGATCGAGCGCCGCTGCGCCTATGCGGTGCGCGCGCGCGCTCTTGCTGTCAAGATCGAGCACGTCGACGGCGACGATGAGCGCGCGTGCGTTGTCGTCGACACAAAAACCGGAATCGAGGTCGCGCGTATCGCCGTTGGCGAATTGCACGACGCCGAGATGGTGGCATAGCGCGTCGAGGTGCGCCAGCTCCGGCGGCTTGCCGGCGAGCGCATCGGCGAGTAGCGGGTGCGGGGCGCTCGCCGCGATCTGCGCGGCGCCGCGCGTCCGCAGCCCGCTATGAGTTGCCGATCGTGATCGGCTCACGGGCGGGACGGGCCGGCGCGAGCAGAACTGTGGGGCGCCCGAACGAGCGCACGACGTGCCGCTCGTCAAGGCGGCGGCCGTGATCGAGCGCATGCTCGTATTCGCGGGCGACGTTGCGCCAAATCATGCGCCGGCCAAAGCGGTAGGCGGCGACTTCGATGGCGCGGCGCACGTCGCTATCGTCCAGCACGGCGTCGATCGCGTCGACGAGTGCTTCGCTGTCGCGCAGCGGCACGACCATGCCGCGGCCTTCGGCGAGCAACTCGCGCGCGTACGCGGTGCTCGTCGCGACGACGACTCTGCCCGCCGCGACCGCGTACGAAAGCGTGCCGCTCACCGCTTGGTTCGGATCGAGCGAGGGCGACACATAGACGTCGGTCGCGAGCAATGCAGAAACGATCTCTTCGTCGGCGAGATAGCGGTTTTCAAAGAAGACGCGGTCGCCGATGCCGAGCTCGTGCACGCGTTGCGCAAGCGAGTCGCGATAGGCTTCACCCGAGTGTCTGCGGATGCCGGGATGCGTCTCACCGAGCATGACGTAGACGGCGTTCGGATGGCGCGCGAAGATGGCGGGCAGCGCTTCGATGAGATACTCGATGCCTTTGTCAGGACCGATCAAGCCGAACGTCGATATGATCGTCTTGCCCGGCAGTCCCAAGCGGCGCTTGAAATGCCGGCTCGAACGCAATGGGACGTCAGGCACGCCGTGCATGATCACGCAGATCTTGCGCGGATCGACGCCGTAATGGTGCGCGAGCGTGTGGCGAGCGGTGTACGACATGACGACGACGGCACTGCTATGATTGCACAGCTCTCGCGTCACGCGCCGCAGCACCGCATCCGGCTGCGGCAAGACCGTATGCAGCGTCGTCACCGCGGGCTTCGTCAGCCGCGAGAGCAGCTCGAGCAGATGGGCGCCGCGCTCTCCGCCGAAGAGCCCGTACTCGTGCTGCACGTTGACGACGTCGGCGGGATGCGCGTTGATGACGCGGGCGGCGTGCAGGTAGGAGTCGGGATCGTCGCGCTCGATCGCGCCGATCACGTCGCTGGCATATGCGTGATTCTCGCCGAGCTCGTTGACCGCCATGACGTGGCCGCGCGTGCCGGCGCGGTCGTCGAGCGCTGCCTTGACGTCGCGCGTAAAGGTGGCGATGCCGCACTCGCGCGGCGGATAAGAACCCAGATAGAGGACCTGCGGGAAGTCGCGCAGCTTGGCGAGGGATGAACGAACTAGGCGGGGTGATGCTGCAAGCATTGGACCCGGGTCTCTTTTCTGATCGATTGTTGGCTAAAGGATGAGCTTCTGCGGGGCTGTTGCCGTATCGCCGTCAGCTCTTCCCAACCATTATACCTGGGGGCCGGGGAGGGCAAACATCTGACGCTTCGACGTAGCGGGACAGTGCGCCCACGACTTGCGCTACATCTCAGTTAAGAGATGTTAACTAGGTCTCGGACAACTCCATAAGCCGGTAGCCATGCATCTCGACCGACATCGCGAGCGACGCGAGCTGGTCGCCGCGCTGTCCGTTGAATTGCTCCCACGCATCGCGTTCGCTATCATAAATGCGCATCTGGTAAACCTTGTGCGTGTCGATGATACGTCCCAGGTTGAACGGAACGGCGGTCGTCTGCAATCCGACGTTGCCGATCAGGACGGCCACCTCTTTGGGCCTGCGCAGCGCGACGATCGCCGCTGATTCCGAGAACACGGTCACGTCGGACGACACATCTTCGGCGTACGTGTGGCCTTCATGCGGCGTGTCGAAGTCGGAAGTGGCGTAAACGCGGAACTTGCCTTGCTGGCGCACGGCGAAATACGTCAGCTCGCCACCGTGATACGGCAGGCGCCGCAATCCAAGCCATTTCCACGCAGCGGGCACGAGCGGATTGATGCGGGGCTTGGCGGTCGTCAGCATGAGACCGCAGATGCCTTCAACCGCGGCCCACAAGAAGCGCGGCGGCTCCCAAGGGCTCAGCCGCATGCCCCGATTGACGAGGCTTTCGCCGTCGAACCATTCGCCGAACTGGCCCGGCACCGTGTTCTTCGCTTTCGGGTCCTCCGTGTAGTGGACGGTGGACGAGCGCAGCGCGGTCACCATGACGTCCGGATAGTAGCGTGCTGCTGCAAACGCGTACCACCAGCTCAATCCGGGCCAGACCCCGCCAAGCAAGCCGAAGTTCGACGATGGATCGTACAGCGGATCGTCGCGCGAGATCGTGCGCAGCCCCGCCTTGGTCCAGAAATCCGGCGAGTTCAGCCGGCTTATCACGCGGAACCCGGTCTCCTCATCGCACACGCGGAACATCACCGGAAAAACCTCGTCGCCGGTGACGTCGGTGTGTACGTTGCCCTCCAGGTCGACGTTTAAATAATACAAACCGTTCGCCGGATTGCGCAAATGCGCGTCCATCGCTTGGCGCAGGCGCACGGATGCGTCGCGCAGCTCCTGCGCATCGCGCGGGCTGCCGCCGCAGTTCTCGATGAGGTGTGCCGCGGCGCGCAGTGCGGCCGCACACTGCGAGTTTATCTCGGTGACCGCGCCGTTGAGCGTATAACCTGGGATGATGTTGCGCCAGCTGCAGATGGCCCAGACGTCGCCGCGCGGATCTTTGGCGTCGCAGATGACCAGCCCGCGTTCGTCCATTTGCGAGATGATGTAGCGGGCGGCTTTGACGACTGCGGGCAGGACGCGGCGCAGCCAGTCGAGGTCGCCGCTCGCACGGAAGTGATGGTTCGTCGCCAGGATGAACAGCGGCGTATTGTCGTTGATGTTAAGCCCGTAGTCTTCGCGATGGCCGTCGACGCCGTCCCAGTACTCCGGCAGCTTGCCGTTGCCGTATTGCATCTGCGTGACCTTGTCGAGCATCTGGCGTGAAAAGCCCGGCATGAAGTGGTCGCAGCCGTATATGAACCAGCACGCGTCGCGCACGACGACGTTGGACGAAACGCCCGGGTCGTTGGTGAAAGCCCGGCCGTGCGGATAGGCCGCCATCACGCGCCGCATATTCGCTTTGCCCCAAAGCGCGCCGTCATTTACTGCCGGATCTGGCGTGACGACGTGCCCGCGCTGCAGTTCATCTTCGTAGTACGCCACCGTGCGCTGGAACGCGGCCCCGTAGTCGACGTCGCGTTTGAAATCGGCGATCGCTTTTGCTTCACCGCGGCCATACGCGCCGATAGCGAACGTCAACGTGTAGTTCTGGTTCGGCTCGAGCGAGAGATCCAGTTGCAAAGCGCCGAGCACATCGCCGGTCGCATCGGTGGAATTCGGCAACGGGTCCACGTGCGACGGCTCGTAAAAACTGCCGAAGTCGAACGTCGCGGCGTAGCGGTCCGGCGGTTTTGAAACCGCGAAGATGCGTACCGCATCGGGGATGCTGCGATTGAACGCGACCAAGCCGTTGAGCGCTTTGTCAAAGCGCACCGACAGATCGCCGGGCAGCGTGCCGCGCAGCCGGGCCGAGCCGACGACCCGCAGGATGTACGGCACGATGTCGCGGTTGCGCAGGTCGATGGAGAAATAGGCGATGGGCGGATCGCTGAAATCGGGACCGACCGGCAGGAAGATCGTTTCGCTGACGTCGGTCGCACCGCCGATCGAAAAGCGGCGGCGTTGATAGGCGGGGTGGATCTCGACTTCGCCCGGCGCGTCTTGGCGTAGGCCCACAAACGGTTGGTCGTGCAGCGTCTGGCGGATCTCGAACATGCGCAGCGAGCGGCCGTAGCCGCCGTAACGCACGCCGACCGCGCCGACGCAGCTCTCGCCAAGTTCTATGGAGAAAACGCGCTCGATCGCGCCGCTGCCCTTTGTGTTGATCCACGCGGCGCTGTTGCCGAAGCTTGGACCAACGCCAAGATTCTCGTCGCCGACCGAGTAGACCGGCAAGGCGCGGTGGTGCGGTCGGTAGGTGACGGTCCGTCCTGGCATATTCGCCCGCCACAGCTACGTCGTCAGCGCGGGGCGCCCCTTGGCGCGATCCATAGTAAAAGCGGCAGTTGCGGGCGAAAACGGCGCATGTGATTTTGCACGCGGATCTCGATGCGTTCTATGCCGCAGTTGCGGTGCGCGACGATCCCGGCCTGCGCGGCGTGCCGCTAGCCGTCGCCGGTTCGAGCCGGCGGGCCGTTGTGCTCACCGCATCATATGAGGCGCGTCCGTTCGGCGTGCGCAGCGCCATGCCGCTGTATCAGGCGCGCGCTCGCTGCCCCAAACTCGTCGTCGTCACACCTGATTTCACGCGCTATCGGGAAGCATCGAGCGCGGTCTTCGCCATCTTGCGCTCGCACGCGCAGGCGGTCCAAGGGCTTTCGCTCGACGAGGCGTTCTGCGACCTTGGCGAGCTCGGTCTTGAGGACGGGCTCGAACGCGGGCGGCGCATCAAAACAGCCGTGCGCGAGACGGTAGGGCTTTCGATCTCGATCGGCGTCGCAGCGAACAAGATGGTCGCGAAGATCGCGAGCGATGAAGGCAAGCCGGACGGTCTTGTCGGCGTACCGGTTGGAGAAGAGGCGGCGTATCTGGCCGACAAGCCGGTCGCGCGCCTGTGGGGGATCGGGCCGAAGACGCAAGTGCGCTTGAACGCACGCGGCATCGAGCGCATCGGCCAGCTCGCGCAACTCGACGACGAGCAGATCTATCGGCTGTTGGGGCGCTTCGGGCGCGAGCTGCGAGAGCTCGCGCGCGGCATCGACGGCCGCACGGTCAGCGAAGACGACGACGTGCGCTCCATCTCGAGCGAGGAGACGTTCGAACACGATATCGTCACGATCGACGAGCTCTTGCCCATCGTACGCACTCAGGCCGGCGAACTCGCCCAGCGGCTGCACGATCGCGGATTGCGCGCGTACACGGTCGGCGTCAAGGTGAAACTATCGGATTTCAGCGTCGTCGGGCGCCAGACGTCGCTGGCACAACCGACCGACGACTTGCGCGTCATCAACGCCGCCGCATCGTTTTGCCTGCGCCGGGCGGCGCCGAGCAAGCCGGTTCGCCTGATCGGCGTACGCGTCGCTTCGCTCGTGGCGCTGCAGGCGCGCCAAATCGGCCTGTTCTCTTAGGACTGCGCGGCCTGTCCTTGCGAGAAGACGATCAGCGGGGCTTCGATTTGTCCGTGACTGCGACCGACCCGATGCGCTTCATCACAGGGCCTAAAGGCTACGCGCGTTCGGACAGACGCGCGAGTGCGGCTTCGACCGCGCGCAGCACCTGATCCGGTTCCGAAGGCTTGGGCAGGATGCCGTCGATGCGATATGCGCGCACGAGATTGTGCAGCGCGTCGTCTTCAGCGGTTGCGGTGTGCAGGAGGATCGCAACGCGGTCGTGGCGCGCGTCCTCGCGCAGGAGCCTGATGAACTCAAGTCCGTCCACGCCCGGCATCTGCATATCCGCGATGATGAGGTCGGGACGGCGCCGATCGAGCGCTGCGCTCGCGCTCGCTCCATCGGCGCATTCCACGACCGCGTGGGCGTGATGTTCGAGAATCGTCGTCAGCAGCAAACGGTTCGCGGCGTCGTCATCGACGACGAGTATGTTCGCCACGGCGCTAGGCGACGTGCTCGGCGACGATCGCCGCCAGTTCGCGCGGCTCGATGGGCCGGTTGAGGAAAAGGCGGGCCCCCATCGAGAGGCCTCGCGCCACATCGCGATCGCTCTTCGACGTTGACGACAAGAAGATGAACGGGATCGCGTGCAATTGCGGGTCAGCGCTGATCTGCTCGAGCACGTCGAAACCGTCGAAACCCGGCATATGCACGTCGCACAGGATGAGCGCGGGGCTGAGCGAGCGTGCCATTTCGGCGGCTTGCGCCGGGTACTGCGCATCCGCCACGCGATAGCCGAGCGGTTCAAGCGTCGTACACACGAGGTCGAAGTTGACCTGCATGTCGTCGACGACGAGAACGAGCGGCCCGCGTTCATTGGGCGTGCGCTCGGGCAGTCGCGCGGCGACTGAGGGCGCTGTCGTGCGGCTGCGCAGTGGTTCAGGCAAGAACGCCTCGATCTGAGACAGGAAGCGCTGCGGATCGATCGGTTTGGCGATGTATCCGTCGAAGCCCGCGTCGAGTGCCCGCTTGCGATCTCCGACCATCGCTTGCGCGGTGACCGCGATCAACGGCGCAGCGTGTGGTCGCGGTTGCGCTTTGAGTTTGCTTGCGAGCGTGTAGCCGTCCATCGCGGGCAAGAGCAGGTCGGCCAGTATAAGATCGTACGGTTCGTGCAACGCCTTATGTAAAGCGCTGGCGCTGTCGGTCACGCCGGTCGCATCGTGGCCGAATGCCTGCAATAGGTAGAGCATCAGCTCGAGATTGACGGGATTGTCTTCGACGACGAGGATGCGTGCCACGGCCTAATGCTCAGGCAGCTCGAGCGTGAAGGTGCTGCCCTGCCCCGCCGCGCTGTCGACGCGCAGTCGCCCGCCGAGCAGCGCGGCCAGTTTGCTGCTCAAGTACAAGCCCAAGCCGGCGCCCTGTTGGCGGGTGGCGGCACTGGCGAGGGGCTCGAACGCTTGGAAGAGCCGGTCTTGGTCTTCCGGCGCGATGCCGACCCCGGAGTCGTGGACGCTCACATTGATCCACGCCGCGCCATCGGTGTAGCGGCGCGACAGCTCGATCTGCACGGAGCCGGCGTCCGTATACTTGATCGCGTTGCTCACCAGGTTCGTCATGATCTGGTGAAGCGAGCGGCGGCTGGTCGTGATGGAAATGTCGGCGGCGCGTCCGACCGTGCCCAAACTCAAGCCCTTTTCGGCCGCAAGTCCGCGCAGCGAGTCCTCGACCTCAGCGATGACGTCGTGGACGTTGACCTGCTCGATCGTCATATCGACGCGGCCCGACTCGATGCGCGCGAGATCCAAGATATCGTTGATCAGCGCGAGCAGATGGCGGGCGCTGGCCTGCACGAGCAGCAGCTGCCGCTCTTGCTCGGGCTCCAACGGTCCAGGCAAGCGCATGAGGATCGTCCCGGTAAAGCCGATGATGGCATTGAGCGGCGTGCGCAGCTCGTGGCTCATGCCCGCCAGAAACCGGTCTTTCGCGCGGATGGCGCGCTCGAGTTCGACGTTCTTCTCGCGCAGCGTCTCTTCAAAGCGCCGCCGCTGCGTGATATCGCGGATCGCGCTGACGACGAGCCCGCCTCCGTCGCTCTCCAGCGGGCTCAAGCTGATCTCGACGGGGACCTCGCTGCCGTCCTTGCGCAACCCATACAGTTCGAGCTCCGCACCCATCGGACGCGCGCGCGGATCGTTCAAATAACCCGATCGGTGCTTCAAGTGGCGCGAGCGAAAGCGCTCGGGGACCAGCATCTCCACGTGCCGGCCGACCATGTGCTCGCGCGTATAGCCGAAAAGCCGCTCGGTCTGCGCATTCGCCATGACGATGCGCCCTTCGCCATCGACGATGACCATCGCGTCGGGGGCAGACTCGAGAAGCGAAAAATCGCGCGACTTCATTGCGAGATTCCGGACCGCCCTACGCTGTCGTCGGTGTGTTGTTGGGACTGGCTATAGCTATTGATTAAACAATTACTACGTAGTAGCTGCTTCCCTGCCTGTCCCTCGGGACAATTGGCCCGTACTATCTAGGCGGGAACCGCCTCGCGCCGCCTCGGGCGCGCGCGCAGCTCACCGCCGCAATTGGGGCACACATTTTGATGGGCGTGCGCGCACAGCGGGCAGAACGTGCACTCGTAACTGCAGATGAAAGCGGCCGCCTCTCCGGGCAGGTCGGCGTGACAGCGTTCACATTCAGGCTTCATACGCAGCGCCTCGCGCATCTTGCGCCGCCAGTGATGGGTGAGGCGCGCGTGTGCGGCAACGGCTCGAGGCGGTCGCAGTTCGCGTTCGACGGCGAGCGCGATGAGTTCGATGGCCGCAGAGCGGTACCGGAAATACGAACGCAGCGACAGGCCGAGCGACGCCGCGACGCGACGCGCCTTATTGCCGTCGAGATCCTGCGATAGGACTGATGCACGCATGAGCGCGTTCATCTCCGTCGGGCCCGGTAGCGCGCGCTGTACGATCGAAACCACCGCATCGCACGCCGTGTCGCACGCCAGAGCGTCGCGCAGCGCGAGCGCGATCTCGTCGTCCTCCAGGCGGATCGGCGCACGCAGCAGACGCAGCATGCGGCGGATGTTCGGGTGGCGCTTGTCCATCGCGGCATACGTTCAAGGATTGAAACACTTGGTCCCGCGCTTTTCATGCGGACGATGAGCGGTCGCCTCCGCCCCCGTGGGTATACGGAACAGGGGGTTGCTCGAGGTCGCCCTATCGAGCGGCCCCCTGACGCGCTTTCATTGCGCAAGGCCGGGCAGAGCCTGCTGGCGGCGCTGATGTGCGAACGCACGCGTGAACTCGGCGCCGAAGAAGACGACGGTCGATGAATAGTAGAGCCACGTCATGATGATGAGCGCAGCGGCGGCGGCGCCGTGAATCGAACGCAGTGCGGTATGCGCGACATACATACTGACGGCCCACTGACCGAATACGAAGAGCGCGGCCGTGAATGCGCCGCCGATCAGCGCATCGCGCCAGTCGATGCGCTGATGCGGAACGTAGCGGAACAGCAGCGCGAACAGCACGCCTATGACGGCGAAGGACAGCGCAAGGCCGACCGCGCTCAGAAAGCCGCCGCGGACCGCACCAGGGGCCAGCTGCCCCGCGAGCGCCAGGTATCCCGCCAGTCCAGCGTTGAGGATCTGCATCGCCAGCAGCACGAGGCCGATGGCGAGCACCATGAAAAAGCCGACGAAGCGCACCTGGAACGCGCGCCACACCGACGAGCCCTGCGCCTGCGCGTCGAACACGATGTTCAGCGCATCTTGCAATTGGATGAACGCGCCGCTCGCGCCCAGAACGAGGGCGACGATACCTGCCGCGGCGGCGATGATATTGGGCGCGGGCTTGCTCAATCCGTTAACGAGATTCGTCAAGAACCGGGCCCCCGACGGCCCCACGAATGCGCTCAGCGGCGCGAGCACGTCTTGCGCCGCATGCTGGCGCCCAAGCACCAGTCCGGCGATCGCGATCGCGATCACGAGCAGCGGCGCCAATGAGAACGCGAGATAGAATGAAAGCGCAGCCGCGAGATGCGGCGTGTGATGTCGATTCCATCCCTGGTAGGCTTCGCGAAGGACGGTCAAGGTGTGAGCCGCCTCATGCGTCCGCACGTTTGACCGCTCGTCCGGCGTGGCCTACCGGCAGAAAGGGCACGTGAACCATGGCGAAACGAAAACGCACGCGCAAGTACGGACCAAAGGCGTCGCAGGACGTCGAGCGCGCGATGCGCGAGATGAAGCAAGGCAAACTGCGCTCCGGCCGTTCCGGTAAGAAGGTGACGAACCCGCGGCAGGCGGTCGCGATCGGACTTTCTGAGGCGCGGCGTGAAGGCGCGAAAATGCCGCCGGCGCCCGCGCGCAAGCGCAAAAAGTAACCGCGCGCACCATTGGCCGCCACGCGCGTGTGACGGCGGTCGAATGTGAGCCCAATTCCTTGTCCGCTTTGGGAGAGCGCCGATATACTCACATGTGGGTAGCGCCTTAGGTGGGGGACCGCGGGCGTTGCCTCGGGAGTGTTCCGCACATGCCAGTATGCGACGCCTGCCACCGCGATCTCGGAGACGTGTTCGTCGTCGAAGACGGTTCGAAGCTGTGCGCCCGCTGCCTCGAGATGGGCGTTAACGACAAGAAGCCGCCCGAAGAGCGCTCGCGCATGATGCTCGTGCTCGACGGCGACGACGAGCTAGCTAGCTAACGCGAGCGGTGCGCGCCGACAAGGCGCGACACCGGGCAGCACCACAGGGTGCGGCCTCGCGTCGACATACCGGACCCGGCGCCGGCCTCGTGTGGCCGGCGCGTTTTCTTGTCCTGCGGGCGATTCGTGGGCTCGCAGCGAGGGCCGGGCCCGCTCGCGTCAAACGTCGGCGTCAGTGGCGGACAGAGTCCCGATCATCAAGCAGCCGATGCTGCCGACGCTGGTCGACGCGCCGTTCGACGGCGATGCGTGGCTGTTCGAAGTGAAATGGGATGGGATCCGCGCGATCTGCACCATTGCGCGCAAGGGCTCGTACGAGCTTATCTCGCGCAATCAGCTCTCGCTGAACGCGAAATTTCCCGAACTGCAAGGCCTCGAAAGCGACTTCCGCGCGGCACCCCTTGTCATCGACGGCGAAATCGTCAGCATCGACGCGCGCGGCCGGTCCTCGTTCCAGCGCCTGCAGCGGCGGTTCAAGAGCGGCGGCTCGCGTGCGCAAGGACACATCGTCTACGCCGTCTTCGATCTGCTCTACGATGGCAAACGCGATCTGCGGTCGGCGCCGCTCAACGAGCGCAAGGCTGCGCTTGCGCGCGTGCTCAAGCCAAACGCGACTCACGTGATGCTTTCCAAAGACGTCGTCGGCAGCGGCAAACGCCTTTTCAAGGAAGCGCAGCGTCGCGCGCTTGAGGGCATCGTCGCCAAGCGGCGCGACTCGACGTACCAGGAGCGGCGCTCGCGCGACTGGCTGAAGATCAAGACCCATCTGGAGCAAGAGTTCGTGATCGGCGGCTGGACCGATCCACGGGGCGCGCGCAAACAGTTCGGCGCCCTGCTTCTTGGGGTACACGAACGTGGGAAGCTCGCATTTTGCGGTGCGGTTGGAACTGGCTTCGACGGGGACACGCTTGCGCAGGTGATGGGCAAGCTGCGCCCGCTTTCCTCGAAGGCGTGTCCCTTCGATCCGGCCCCGCCGCCCCCCATCGCGCGCACCGCCCATTGGGTGAAGCCGCGCCTGGTCTGCGAAGTGAAATTCGGCGAGTGGACGGCCGACGGGATCTTGCGCCAACCCGTCTTCTTGGGCTTGCGCACCGACAAAGATGCGAAGGACGTCGTGCACGAGCGGCCGTTGGAGCGATGATGCAATGAGAGCCAAAGGGTCGCTGCGCGAGTACAAGCGCAAACGAGACTTCACACAGACCAGCGAGCCGGCAGGCGCGCTAGCAGGGCGCGCGCCAGCACGCCCGCGTTTTGTCGTGCAAAAGCACCGCGCATCGCATCTGCATTACGACTTCCGCTTGGAAGCCGGCGGCGTGCTCAAGTCCTGGGCGGTGCCAAAAGGACCCTCGCTCAACCCGGCCGATAAGCGCCTGGCGATGCATGTCGAGGATCATCCGCTCGACTACTACGATTTCGAGGGGGTGATTCCGGAAGGCAACTACGGCGCAGGACAGGTCATCGTCTGGGACTACGGCTGGTATGAATTGGCAGAGGGGAGCGATCCGGCTCGTGAGATCGCACATGGTAAGATCAAATTCATCCTGCACGGGCGCAAGCTGCGCGGTCTCTTCACGCTCGTGAAGATGCGCGGCAAGAACTCCGAGAACAACGCGTGGCTGCTTTTCAAGGACAAGGACGAGTACTCGGATCCGCGCTGGGATGCCGAAGAGCACGCGCGCTCTGCGAAGTCCGGCAAGACCCTTGATGACGTGGCCGGCAACCCGCGCTCGCGCACATGGATCTCGAACCGCGCAGCCGCGAAACGTGCGCCGTCGCGCGCCGGATCTGCTCGCCGCGGACGAGCCGCATCCGCAAGAACAGGCGCCGCGCGCGGCGACGGAGTGCCACAGTTCACCAATCTCGACAAGGTGCTATGGCCGCAAGACGGCTACACCAAAGGCGACCTTATCAAGTATTACCTTGATGTGGCGCGCTGGCTGCTGCCGTATCTACAGGATAGACCGCTGACCCTGCAGCGCTTTCCGAACGGGATCGAAGGCCAGTCATTTTTTGAGAAACAGGCGCCGCGCGGAGCCCCAGAGTGGGTGCGCACGGAATCGGTGCCGTCCGAATACGGCAAACGCTCGCGCATCGACTACGTCGTCTGCGACGACGAGCGCACGCTCGCATGGCTGTCAAATCTCGGCGCGATCACCCTGCACGCATGGATATCGCGGGTAGGTTCGCTCGACTCGCCTGACTTTTGCTTGCTCGATATGGATCCGCAAGCGGGATGCACGCTTGCCACGCTCGCGGCGGTGACGCTGCGCTTGCGCGACGAGCTCGAGGCGCTCGGCATTTCGCCAGCCGTCAAGACGTCGGGAGGGAAAGGCCTGCACGTCATGTGGCGGCTTGCTCCCGGTTACGATTACGAAGAAGTGCGGCGCTTCACCGAGCTGACCGCACAGCACCTCGCCAACGTCATGAGCGATCGCGTCACGCTCGAACGCTCGATCAAGAAGCGCAAGCGTGGATCTGTGTACATCGATTGGGCGCAGATCGGAAAAGGTAAGACAATCGTTATGCCCTTCACCGTGCGTCCGCGCGCCAAAGCGCCGGTGTCATGGCCGCTGGCGTGGAGCGAGGTCGAGCGCATGGCGCGCTCGAAAGCGCCCGACATATTCAAGGAAGCGGCGCGCTGGAACATCGCCAACGTGCCGGCGCTGCTCAAGAAAAGCGGCGATCCTTGGAAGAAAGCATTGTCCAAAGCGCAGCGTTTCGAGCCCGCGCTCAAGAAAGCGCAGGCGCGCTGGGCTGCGCGGACCGGATGAAGGACGATGTGGGATAGTCTTGTCGCGTTTGCGCGCGCCGTACGTGAGGGACGCTTGACCAAAACGCAGCGGCGCGCGAGCATCGCCGTGCTGATGCTCGCCGAGATAGGCGTCGGCTATCTCGACTATGCCGATCCCGGCTTGCGCCTGGCGCCCAGCGCCGTGCTGTTCGTCATCTCGATCGCCGCGATCGGCGGCGCCATCCCGGGCATCATCGCCGCGCTGCTCGCGGCGATCTGCTTTTCGCTCGCCGAATCCCGCGACACGTTCGAGGGATTCATCACCCACGCCGGCTTGCGGATGCTGAGCTATCTGCTCGCAGCCGGCGTCGTCGTCCTCATCCGCCGCCAAGCGTCCGCGTTGCGCCGTTCCGAGGCGCGCGTCCACGATCTCGAACTGACGGCGGCCAGAGCCGAAGTGCAGGCAGCGGAGGCGAGCTTTCGAGCCGTCGGCGAGGCGATCCCATTCGGCGTATGGTACGCAGACGCGCGCGGACGGCTGCTGTACATGAGCGATTCGTTCTTGCAGCTGATCGGCGCGAGCATCAGCGACGTGCGCGATCACTGGATCGATCGCGTGCGCCCGCAGGATGCGCAGCGCATCCGCAAGTCGTGGTCCGGACGCGAGGAATGGCCCGATCTGTGGGAAGATGAGTACGTCGTCAGCGGCGTCGACGGGCGCAAGTATTCGGTGCTCTGCCGCGGGAGCGCGGTGCGCGACGAGCGCGGTGAGCTCAAGGGCTGGGCCGGACTGAATCTCGACGTCACCGATCGCACGCGGGCGCGCGAGCAGCTCACCCTGCTGGCCGATGCGGGCCGATTGCTTTCGCTGTCGCTCGATTCCGGCGCGATACTCGAACGCGTCGCTCATCTCGTCGTACCGCGCCTCGCCGACTGGTGCGAGCTCCACCTCGTGCGCGAAGACGGCGCGATCGCGACGCCCGTCGTGACACACGCCGATCCTTCCAAAGACGATCTCGCGCGACGGCTCGCGACGATCGAGCGGCATCGCGACGACGGCGGTCCGGTCGCCGGCGTGATTCGCACGGGAAAGTCCCTGCTGATCGAAGCGGTGACGGCGTCAGACGCTGCCGGAGACGAACGCCTCGAAATACTGCGCGCCCTCGCACCGCGCAGCGCGCTTATCGTGCCGTTGCGCGTGCGCGGCAGCGTTTTCGGAGCGATGTCGGCCGTGCAGGCCGAGTCCGGGCGCACGTTCACGGCGGACGACGTCGAGTTCTTCGAGATCCTAGCCGCGCGCACCGCGCTTTCCTATGAGAACGCGCGTGTCTACGCGCGCGAGCGCCGTGTAGCGACGACGTTGCAGCGCGCGTCGCTGCCGACGGTGCTGCCGCAGGTTCCGGGCATTCGCGTCAAGGCTGCGTACGTGCCGGGAGCGTCCGAGTCGGAGATCGGCGGCGACTGGTATGACGCATTCACGCTCGCCGACGGCAAGCTGGGCATTTCCATCGGAGACGTTGCGGGCAAGGGCCTGCGCGCCGCGATCGCGATGTCGAACGCGCGTCAAGCCCTGCGCGCCGCGGCGCTGGAGGGTTCGGGACCGGCGCAAGCGCTGCGCCGCGTCAACAAGTTGCTCTGCCTCGAGA
>JAFAKE010000058.1 GCA_019235715.1 Vulcanimicrobiota bacterium | reverse complement strand
CGATTGGATTTTGTGCTGTATTTCGGCACTCTACCGCTTTCGCGAGAGATCGTGAATTGCGCTCGTTGGGGAACGTGGGCATTCAGGTTCGGAGACGTTAACAAACCGCTCACAACACTACCCGCCTTTTGGGAGATTTACCATCGCGAGCACGTGACCGGAGCTGCGCTGCTACGATTGAACGAGTCTACGAATCAGGTCTTGCGTTCAGGCTACTTCGCCACAGTGCAAGCATCGTTCCCAAACAACGTGGATTCGGTGTGTTTCGGCGCCGCGCGATGGCCAGCGTTTGTATGCAAGGCACTGGAGGCCGATATTGATTTTTCGACGATCGTACATAGAACGATAGACGCAGCTAATGGTCCGGCGTCAGTGCCGAGTGACGAGGAGCGCCGAAGGGTCAAGGCAATAACATCAAGGCAAGCGGTCCGCATGCTCTTTCGAAATTACTTCTACCGTCCTATATGGAATATCGCACGCGTCGATGAGAACATCACCGGTTATCTCCGCAGCCGGGAGGCCCGAGGAGTATATTGGTGCACGCAAGCCTCCGGTGATCTGTTTTTGGCAGACCCTTTCGCGCTCACTGTTGACGGCAAGACGGTGGTGTTAGCCGAAGAGTTCGACTATGCGAAGGGGAGGGGACGCATCGTTGCGCTTGAGGACGAAATGCATCCTCAGTCAGCGCGAGTCGCTATTGAAGAGCCCTATCATCTTTCGTTCCCGTTCCTTGTTGAAGACGGCGGACACGTCTATTGCATCCCTGAGTCGTATCAGGCTCGCGAAATCACGCTGTACAGGGCCCTCGCGTTTCCAACGTCGTGGATCCGGGAAGCGACGCTGGTGTCCGATTTTGCAGGCAACGACTCGACCGTTGTGCGGTACGGGAATAAGTGGTGGATGTTCAGCACTGACTATGATATGGGGTTTAGTAGTGCGCTGTGCGTCTTCTACGCGGATCGATTGTCGGGCCCATGGCATGCCCATCCGATGAACCCCGTCAAGGTGGACGTCCGCTCTGCGTGTTCTGCCGGCACACCCTTCCAGCACGACGGATCGCTGTATCGACCGGCTCAAGATTGCTCTCAAGGATACGGAAGACGAATTGTGATCAACCGGGTCGCGACATTGACCGAGACACAATTTGCGGAAGAACCGGTTGCGATTGTGGAACCGTATCCGGGGCGATACAACGCTGGAACACACACCCTCAGCGCAGCGGGAGGCCGCACATATGTGGATGGCCTGAGTTACGCCTTCCATCCCGGTGGCCTTATCGCGTTGGCAAAGCGACAGGCCAAGGTCGCGCTTCAGACCGCGGGCGTTCCCGATGACGTCATCGCGCGCATACGGAGGCCAAGAACGTGAGCCGAAATGCAGCTTGCGATCGGCTCGACCTCGCAGAATGGCAGCGCGGCGATGCCCGCAATCCGGCCGCTATTTTTACCGCGCGTCCAGCTTGGAGCCTCGCCTGGGCAGAAACATTTCCAGAGTGCGAGCCATGGCCCGTCCATTGCAAGTTGAAGGATGGGCAAGATGTTATCATTCCATTGCTGCGGACAAAGGGCCGCATGGGCTGGCGATTCTGTTACGGCTTGCCTTGGAGTGAGCCTACGATGTTCTTGAGCCCAGACGGCGGCGAAGTGGACCGAGAAGCTGCGCGACGGGCATACGGAGCGATGATTCAAACCTGTTGTGACGTCATGGAGCTTACACCGTGGCCGCTCGGCAACATGCGCGACCTCGCATTGCATGCGCGCGCAGCGCACGGCGAAATATCCGTGATAGACCTTGCTCAGGGAAACGATGCTGCGTTGGCTCGTATGGATGGAAAGGCTCGGCGCATGGCAGGCCAAGCGTTTCGCAGGGGCGTTACCTGTGCGCGCGCCGATGGTCCAGATGCACTCGCATCATACTACGACATGTTAGAAGCATCAGCCCGGCGCTGGGGTCTTAAGCGGCCGACGATCTCGAAAGAGTTGCTGAGCAATGTGTTCGCGCGCGCTGGCGCCGATGCGGAGATCTGGTTCGCCTACTTTGAGGATAAACCCATCGCCGGCGGAGCGGTCTTATATGGATCAGAAGAGCTGTACTTTTGGAGTGCGGCGATGTACGGCGAGTTTGGCACGCTTCGGCCGAGCAACGCACTCAATGTCGCACTCATCCGGCATGCGTGCGACCGGGGAATGCGTTGGTATAACCTTTCGTCCAGTTCAGGAATCACTGGCGTCGAGCGGTTCAAAGACGGCCTCGGTGCGGAGCGCGTTCGGTACACGACGTATCGTTCGGCAAAGGCGCCGTATGCGGTCTACAATGCCATGCGCTCAGTTTTCTCGCGGGCACGCCAAGCTTGAGCCGCAGGAACCCACCCAAAAAGACCGCAACACGCCCCAAGGTACTATGACCGTAAGGAGTGTCAGAGTGAAACAGACTCTCTCGCTGCTGGCTGTAGCCGCGTTGTTATGCCTCTTTGAAGGATGCGCAAAAAATACAAGTGGGGGCCAGACATCGGAAAGCGGAGGCAAGACTATCGGGGTCTCGATACAGGACCTGCAAGCTCAATTCTATGAATCCATGCAGCAAGGCATGAAAGATGAAGCCGCAAAGTACGGGTATACGATCACGTTTACGGACGCGAATCGCGATCAAGCGCGGCAGACCTCGCAAGTCGAGGATTTCCTGAGCCAGCGAGTTGATGCGATCATCCTAACGCCGGTGGATTCAAAAGCGGTTGGGCCGGCTATCGTTGAGGCCAACAGTGCGAACGTACCTGTCTTCACGGCCGACATCGCGAGTACAGCGTCGAAGGGCGTCGTCATCACACATGTCGCCTCCGACAACGTTCAAGGCGGACGAGTCGCAGCCGACCTGCTGTGCAAGGCGCTAGGGGGGCAGGGCACCGTCGCCATCATCGATCAGCCGGAGGTCACCTCAGTGCAAGACCGTGTGAAGGGCTTCCGTCAGGAGCTTGGCGTCAAATGTCCGGCGGTGAAGATCGTCGCCGATCAGACGGCCGGTGGTGATCGAGTTCAGGCTGCGACGGTCATGGATAATCTTTTGCAGACCTACCCGACTTTGAACGGAGTGTTCGGTATCAATGATGACTCGGCGCTCGGCGCCCTGAAATCAGTGCAATCCGCGGGGAAAATGGGCAAGGTCAAGATCGTCGGCTACGATGCAACCCCCGAAGCGCAACAAGCTATCGACGCTGGACAGATGTTCGGTGACCCCGAACAACACCCCGATCAGATCGGCAAGCTGACGATCGATCAGATTCACCTGTACTTCGCCGGGAAGACCCCGCCGAAGTATATACCGGTTCAGGTCGGATCGTACACGGGAAAACAGAGCTAGTCGCGCGTGGCCGAGACGGGAGGCCCGAAGGGCAACGTCAACGCAGAGATGCCGCTCATCGAGATGCGGGGCATCTCAAAAGCTTATCCCGGCGTCCAGGCATTGAGCGGGGTGGATTTAGACGTCCGCCAAGGCGAAGTTCATGCGCTTGTCGGCGAGAACGGCGCCGGAAAGTCTACCTTTGTGAAAATCCTCGCTGGTGCAGTGCGCGCTGATGCCGGCGAGCTGCTGGTCCAGGGACGTCAGGTGACGATCTCGTCGCCGAAACAATCTGAGGCTTTGGGTATTGCGGTCATTTATCAAGAATTCAACCTCGTGCCCTATCTCACGGTGGCCGAGAACATAATGCTTGGACGAGAGCCGGTCCGAGGTTTGGCGATCGACTGGCAGTCGCTTCGGCGCGAAGCCGCGGAAGCGCTCACGCGTCTCGGCGTGGAGATCCCCTTGACGGCCGAAGTCCGGCGTCTATCGGTCGCTCAGCAGCAGATGGTTGAGATTGCAAAAGCGCTCAGCACAAAGGCAAGGGTCATCCTCATGGACGAGCCGTCAGCAGCGTTAACAGATGCAGAGGTCCTGCGGCTGTTCGAAGTCATCAGGACCTTGCGGCGCGCAGGGGTTGCCATTGTCTATATCTCTCATCGTCTTGAGGAGATTTTTCAGATCGCCGACCGCGTGACCGTGTTCCGCGACGGCAAGCTGGTGGGAACTGCGGCTGCAAATGAGCTGACCCCAGACGAAGTGATAAAGATGATGGTCGGCCGGAGTTTGTCAGCCCACTTTCCGGCATTGCCTCCGGACCCCCCGCGTCAGCAGCCGCTGTTGTCAGTGCGCGACTTGACCATGTCCGGGCGCATCCAAAGTGTGTCGCTTGACGTCTATCAGGGCGAAATCGTGGGCCTCGCCGGGCTCATCGGTTCCGGACGAACTTCGTTGCTGAGAGCGATATGCGGCGCTGACCTGTACGAAAAAGGCACCGTCACCTTAGACGGCAGCTTGCTCAAGCTTCGAAACCCTGCCGAGGCTATCGATGCGGGACTCGCGCTCGTCACCGAAGATCGCAAAAATCAGGGCTTGATCCTCGGCATGACGGTGCGTGAGAATGTCACGCTGCCGCACCTCGAGGAATTCGTGCATGATGGGCGCATCGACCGCGCCGAGGAAACGCGTACGGTCGCACGCCTTGCCGATGAATTGCATATTCGAACACCGTCACTTGAACAGCTGGTCAAAAACCTCTCCGGAGGAAATCAGCAAAAAGTGGTGTTAGCGAAATGGCTTCTCAAGCGAGCGAAGTTCATCTGCTTCGACGAGCCCACGCGCGGGATCGACGTGGGAGCCAAGGCTGAGATCTACGACCTGATGGTGCAGCTCGCGCAGGCAGGCACTGGCATCTTGATGGCCTCTTCCGAACTGCCAGAAGTGCTCGGCATGTCCATGCGCATCGCTGTGATGTGCAAAGGTCAGCTGGTTCACACATTCCAGCGCGGAGAGGCAACGCAGGAAGCAATCGCGCGCTATGCGACAGGCTCGCTCGCAGCGTAGTGCACACGACTGATGAGCCGGCCGCAATAGTCGCGGCGGAGAATCAGGCCCAGGTCGTGAGCGCTCGCCGTCGGCTCACCGGGTTGTGGCGAGCGCTTGGGCTTGCCATAGGCCTCATCGTGCTACTGGCCGTCGTGAATGTCGCCACGCATGGCGACTTCCTGCGTCCGGGCAACCTCATCAACGTGCTGCGCCAGATCGCAGTGAACGCGATCTTGGCCACCGGACAAACGTTCGTCATCATCACCGCAGGCATCGATCTCTCGGTTGGCTCGCTCATCGCACTGACCGGTGTGCTCATGGCCGGCATGATGTCAAGCCATAATGCGGTGGTCGTTGGTCTTGTGCTCGCCCTAGTGGTAGGATTAGGAACCGGCGCATGTGCGGGCCTCATCAATGGGCTCCCCGTCGTCCGGTTTGGGCTGCCACCGTTTATAACCACGTTGGCGATGATGCTGATTGCGCGAGGGCTGGCGTACATCTACACGCAAGGCCAACCGATAGAAATTGACAACAATGTCTTCAATTTCATTGGTGGCGGTTTTGTAGCCCCTGCATTTGGAAGACTGTTGGGTCTCCCGAGCGGCATTCCCATGC
>JAFAKE010000013.1 GCA_019235715.1 Vulcanimicrobiota bacterium | reverse complement strand
TGTGGTCGCCATACAACCAGTCGAACTGGTCGCCGTATGCCAACGGACGCTGGGCATGGGCGCAGCCGATCGGCTGGACGTGGGTGGGATACGAGCCGTGGGGCTGGGCGCCGTATCACTACGGACGTTGGTTCTACGCCCCGGCATACGGTTGGGCATGGTACCCCGGTCCACTCTACGGACGGTATTTCTGGCAGCCGTGCTTGGTGGCGTTCTTCGGCTTCGGACTGGGCGGCGGATTCAATTTCGCCGTCGGCAATCTCGGCTGGGTGCCGCTCGCGCCGTACGAACCATACTATCCGCTGTACCCCTTCAACTCGGTCAACGTCGTGCAGGTCAACAATCCGCTTAAGATGTGGAGCAACGCGCGCGCACCGGGCGGCATCACGGCCATTACCGGCAATAGTCTTATGAATGGCGACTACCACTACGTCCACGTAGGCGCGAACGATTTGCACGACGTCGTGGCTGCACGCGGCGCGCTGCCGATCGCCCCGACGAATGCGGCGCTGCGGTACACACAAAATACAGGGACGCGCGACGTCGCGCTGTCGCCGCGTTTCGCGCAGATGCCGGCGCCAAAGCCGGTGTTCACTTTCGCGCAGCAGCGCGAGCTGGCGGCATCGCAAGTCAACGCCGCTATCCATCAGGCAATCCACCAGCCGAGCAGCACGGCCCAACAAGCGAGCGGAAAGCAACCTCAGTCCACGAGTTCGCACCAGGCGACTGCACCGCAAAATCCGTGGACGCTTTTCGAGGGCACGCATTTCCAGGACAAACCGCAGCCTGCGAGCCAGCCGCATGGACAGCTCGACACAAACCCGACGAAAGACGTCGACCCCTGGTCGCGGTTTATCACCGGCGATCGGACGTCGGGCGCGCATTCACCGACATACCTGTCGA
The DNA here is from genome assembly GCA_019235715.1 of Vulcanimicrobiota bacterium. GTDB lineage: Bacteria > Vulcanimicrobiota > Vulcanimicrobiia > Eremiobacterales > Eremiobacteraceae > JAFAHD01. The sequence goes on along the minus strand of JAFAKE010000013.1, from coordinate 59,796 downwards.
CGATGCCCGGCATCACGCATCCGTTACCGATGCCTGGGATGTGGCCGACATCGCATTCGGGGACATCGCTGAATGCCTGGAATCCACATGGCGTGGGCATGCCCTCCCTGCTTGCACCTGCGCCGGCCTTGCCCGCCGCGCCGGCTTTGCCGCCCCCGCCTGCACCGGCCCCTGCAAGCGGCGGACACGGGAATCACTGACGCGCTTTCACGCGCTCCGTCACAGCTAATCGCGGTCCGGTAGGTCGGCGCAGCGCGTGCGCATAACTTGCGGTCGTTGAAAGCACACGCCAGGTTTGCGCTGCTCGCGCTTTCGCTCGTCACCAGCGCAGGTTGCGGCGGCAACTCTAACTCCGCAATGCCCGGTCCGACTCCTGGCCGGACCTTCACGCCTGGTCCCGTGAATGCCGTTCGCGTCAGCAGCGATCCGTTCAGCAATGCGGGCAATCAGCACGCGACCGAAGTCGAGCCTCAAATAGTATCGTCCGGTTTGACGCTGGTCGCCGCGTTCCAGCAAGGCCGTAACTTCAATGCCGGCTCGTCTGACATCGGATTTGCGACCTCGAGCGACGGCGGGATGACCTGGACCGCGGGGTCGATCCCCGGCACCACGCCGTGGTCGCCGAGCGCCGGACCGTACGACAGCGTGAGCGACCCGAGCGTCGCCTACGATGCCAAACACGCCGTTTGGCTCATCGCATCGCTGCCGATCTTTTTTAGCAATGCCTCCACGCCGGCCGCCCTCATCAGCCGGTCGCTCGACGGCATCAACTGGAACCTGCCGGTTCCGGTCGCGCCCGCGCAGCCCTCTAACGACAAGGACTGGGTCACGTGCGATGACACACCGAGCAGTACGTTCTATGGCCACTGCTACGTCGAGTGGGATGATCCGCTCAATTCCGGGCTCATCCATATGAGCACGTCGGCCGACGGCGGCCAGACGTGGAGCGCACCGGCCAATACGGCGAATAACGCAGACGGCATCGGCGGCCAGCCGCTCGTGCAGCCGAACGGCACGGTCATCGTGCCGATCAACGACAACACGCAGTCAAATATGCTGTCGTTTCGCTCGCTCGATGGCGGCGCCACCTGGTCGGCTGCGATGCCGTTCGCGGCGATCAGCGATCACCTCGTCGCCGGCGGCATGCGCACCAGCCCACTGCCGTCCGGCGCGATAGACGCTGCGGGCAACGTCTATCTCGCCTGGCAGGATTGCCGCTTCCGTACGGGCTGCAGCGCGAACGACATCGTCATCAGCACGACGAGCAATGGCGTAAGCTGGAGCGCTCCGGCGCGCGTGCCGATCGACGCGACGACCAGCGGCGTCGACCACTTCATCCCGGGCCTGGGCATCGATCCCGCGACCATGGGTTCGGGCGCGCACCTCGGCTTGATGTACTATTATTATCCGAACACCGCATGCCCGTCAGGATGCCAGCTGTTCGCCGGTTTCGTTGGTTCGACGGACGGCGGCACGACCTGGACGGCGCCGGTCACCCTTGCGGGGCCGATGAGTCTGGGATGGCTCGCACAGACGTCACAGGGCGCGATGGTGGGAGATTATATCGCCACGGCGTTTTCGGCATCGCAGCCGGTCAGCGTGTTTGCGATCGCCAATACGAAGACAGCAGTCTTCGATGAAGGGATGTACGTGCCCAAACCCGGCGTCATATCGGCACGCGCCACGACGCGCCACAGCTCCGCGGGCGAACGGCCGATCCCCGGCGTGAGATCCGATCACGGACCACGCGCCGGACCGCCGATCCGCTAGCGTCTCTACTGGCCGGCCGGCGCGAAACTGGCGAGCGGCTGGCCCAAGCCGTAGAGGTTCAGCAAGCCGTTATTGAAGTCGTATTTCTGCGTTTGCGCGAGAGCCTTGAGCAGCGACGCTTCAATGTCGGCTCCGCTCGCGCACGCCATACGCGTGACGACCAGGGGCGACAACCTCAAGTCAGCGCCGCCCTGTTTATAGGTCCCGTTGAACCGATTGCAGCCCGTGAAACCGCTGACTCGACGAGCCGCGGCGTCGAACGACAATGAGGGCGGCTGAGAGGTCACCCCTCTGATGACGGCAGTCCCGTGAAGCGCGACCAGCGTCCACTCGTTCGAATCGAGCGCAAGTAGTTTCAAATCGTGCGGCGCGCGCGCAGCAGGCTGGCTGCCGCTGCGGTCCAGCGCGCGCAGCGTCGTCGCATTCACAACGGTGAAGAGCTGCGGCGCGCCCATTTTCGAGTGCAGCGCGATCTGGGACTTCGCCTTGTCGTACGACCACGTGCCCGTGTACACGACATTGGGCACGCTCCGCTCGAGGTAATGCAGGACGAGCGACGCGCTGCCGTCCTTGTTCAACTGCACGGTGCTGCGAATGCCGGGGCAATCCGCGCACGGTTGGATGCCGCTGAACGTTGCGGGAACCGGGAACGGCGGCGCGGGCGCCCCCGATGCGACCGCGACCCATCCGCTCAGAAAAAACGCCGACGCAATCGCGATTCGCATCTGAGCCTCCATCCGCCGGCCTCGAGAGGTCAGCGCTACATCGCGGGCTACTACGGCCCGGGATGGAAGCCCTGGACGAAGTCGCCGGACGGCGTGGCCCACACGGCCCAGAAATTTCCGCTCTTGGAATCAACGCCGACGGTGTGCACGCCTTTCGCGATCGCCTGCACGCCTGTCTGCTGAAGAGCCGAGCCGCTGTCGTGGAACATGGTGACGCCGCCGTTGCCGGCGCATGCCAAATCGTGGCGGACCGGATCGAGATCGCACTGATCGAAGGCGCCGTCGAACTTGGTCGTGTAGAGCTGCTTGCCGCTGAGATCGTACACCGCCATCAGTCCAGTCGTGCCGGCGACATAGACATGCCCGAGCGCCGCGTCAAGCTGCAGCGGGTGGTTGTGTTCGATGCCCGGCGTCGGCACTGTCTGCACAACGCTCAGCGATTTTGGATCGACGATCACGAACTGGTTGAGATTGTCGATGTTCTGATAGATCTTGTGCGATTTGGGCTCGATCGCCAGGTACTCCGGTTTGTGCCCGGGCAAAGGAACGCTGGCGGTTTGTTTCATCGTCGTGGTGTCGACCACGTACATATGCGTGCCGTCATCTTCGTCGGCGTATACGCGATGCAGGACCGGGTCGTATGCGATCGCATCGACCGTCCCGTCAACATCAGCGGAGGCGATCACCTTCATCGCGACCGGATCGACTTCCGAAACGGAACGCGCCTCACCGTCGCCCGTGAACACGTGGCCCGTCGCCGGGTCGACTGCGACGCCGTGCATGGGTCCGACGCGCACTTGGCCGAGCACGTCGCCGTTGTCGGCGTTGACGATCAGCAGCGCTCGGCTGCCGGTATGCGCGGCGTAGACGCGGCGGCGCTGAGCGTCGACCGTGACGTAGTCGTAGCCGCTGTACACAGGGACAGGTGCGGGAGGGGCGACCGGCGCGATGAACATGGCTTGCTTCCTCTCCTTAGAGCAAAATGTGATAAGTGGTCACACGCAGAACGCTGCGCCTGTAAGCCTGACTAAGACGCCGGCTCGACGGGCATTGTAGCCGTGGCAGACGCCTTAGAGGAGGTGCCAACGAGTGTTGCAGTGGGTCCTCGTGCTCGTCGCTGCGTACCTGGCCTACCGTTTTCTCGGAAACAACTGGCTGGCGGCGGCGGGCGTGATCGTCGTCTATCTCCTCTTCTCCACGTGGTATCGCATTTCGCAGGAGCGCTCGAAGCGCGTCCAGGGCGCACTCATCGTCAGCATGCCGCTCACCGACTTGGAGAAGGCCCACATGGGCGCGATCTCCGAGCGCAACGAGCGCCTCGCCCAGCGCCAATCGCAGCGTAAGTAGCCGGCCGGCTGGCGACCTTTCGACCGCGCGCTTACGCGGGCGCGGCCGCCGTCGCCTTCGGCACTTTCTTCCACGCGCCGTGCAGTGCGCCCAAGATCATCAACCCGATGACGATATAGCCTGCATTGATCAGCCATAAGCTGAGCGGATGGCCTTCGTACAGCGTTCCGGTGAGCATCGTGCTCGCGAAAAAGAACAGCCCGAAGAACACGCCGAACTCGATGCCGTGGCGCATCGTGCGGTTGTCGTCGTGGCTTAGTGCGACGGCGACGCCGAACGACAGCACAAACGCCATCGCAAACGACACGATATATGGCACCGGATCCTTTGGATTGACGTGGTCGGCCATCGGCCCGATCGAGGCGAGCCATTGACGGCCGAACACCGTGAACCACAGCGCGCCCCACGCATAGTAAAGAATGCCGCCGACGATGACGGCGAGCCAGTTGATGCGATCGATCGGCATAGCGTTCTCCCGCTCCCTGCGCGCGACAAGTTGGGTTCGACTCGCGCGCTACCCTGCGGAGGATGCAATGGGACGGCGAGGGAAGGCGCAGTGCAAGACACGGGACGGCGTCGCGCAACGACTCGTCCCCGCTTTTCGCTTGCCAGGACGCATGATACAGGTCATCGAGACGGATTTTCCCGAGGCTCAGATCTTCATACCCGACGTCTTTGTCGACGCGCGCGGCTACTTCAAAGAGACCTACGCCCGCGACAAGTATGAAGCGGCCGGCCTCAACGAGGTGTGGTTGCAGGACAGCGTCTCCGCGTCCAAACGCAATGTCGTGCGCGGCATGCATTACGACATGCGCATGGCGAAACTGGTGCAGTGCCTGAGCGGCCGGATCTTCGACGTGATCGTCGACGTACGTCCTGGTTCTTCGACCTTCCATCGCTGGCAAGGCTTTGAGCTGACCGCCGGTAATCACCGCCAGCTCTACGTGCCGCGCGGCTTCGCGCACGGCTTTCTGGCGCTGGACGACTGCGTCGTGCACTACAAGATGACCGAGCAATACGATCCCACGCACGAAGGAGTGCTGAGCTGGAAGGATCCGTCGGTCGGCATCCGCTGGCCGTTGGACGGCGCGCCGATCCTATCGCCCAAAGATGCCAATGCCTGACGCGCGCATCGAGTTGACCGATCTTGTCGCCGCGCTAGGCGAGCACGTCGTGGACTTGGAGCGGCGCGTGAGCGCGCTCGAATCCGGCAAGGCGCCGCCTAGGCGCATCGCCGCATCCGATCTGCGGCGCATCGCCAAAGCGCTGATGCGCCTATCGCTCGGCGTGGACGACGACGGTCGCGGCGGCGCTGCAGCGAAGGAGACCTGATGGGTTTATTCGTCACGCGCTCGATCGACGCTCTCAACAAAGAGGCAGAAGAGGTCGAAGGACCGCGGCTGCGGCGCGCGCTGGGTCCGTGGGCGCTCATCGCATTCGGACTCGGCAGCATGATCGGCGGCGGCATCTTTGCGACCCTCGGTCTCGGCGTCCACACGTATGCCGGCCCAGCGGTCGTCATCTCGTTCGTGCTCGCAGGCCTCGCCTGCGTGTTTGCTGCTTTCGCGTACGCTGAGATCGCGTCAATGGTTCCGGTCGCAGGCAGCGCATATACCTACACGTACGCGACGCTCGGTGAATTCATCGCCTGGATCGTGGGCTGGAATCTCATCTTGGAGTACGCGTTGTCCGCGGCGCCCGACGCCAACATTTTCTCGGCGAACATGCAGGGACTGTTGGCGAGCTTCAATATCCACGTGCCGCTCTGGGCGTCGGCATTCTACTCACCGGCGCAGCACACGTACTTCGACGTCATCGCCTTCTTGACGTGCGTGGCGATCGGCGTGCTGGTGGCGATCGGCATCCGCGAATCAGCGGGCACGAATTCGGTGCTCGTCGTCATCAAGATGGGCGTGCTCGTGCTGTTCGTGCTTGGATCGATCCCGTTCTTCCATTCGTCCAACCTGCATCCGTTCGCGCCGCACGGTTGGCAAGGCATCTTTGGCGCCGCCTTCATCGTGTTCTTCGCGTTCATCGGATTCGACGCGATCAGCGTGACGGCAGAAGAGGCCAACAATCCGCAACGCGATGTGCCGATCGCGATTCTCGGCTCGTTGGGCATCGGGACGGTGTTCTACATCGCCGTGGCGCTTGCGCTCGCCAGCATCGCCCCGGCGCCGACCGTCAGCGAGAACACGCCGTTGGCAAGCGCCTGGCAGGCGGTTGGTTTGGGAAGATTCGCGGGCATCATGTGGTTCGGCGCACTGGTCAGCGCCGTCACGATAATCTTGACCGCCTTTTTGGGCCAGGCGCGCATCTTCTACGTCATGGCACGCGATGGTCTGCTGCCCAAGGGCGTGGCCAAGATTCATCCGGTCTTTCGAACGCCGGCGACCACGACGCTGATCATGTCTGTCGTCGTCGGCATCCTCGCAGCGACCTTCGACCTCAACACGCTGATCGATTTTGTCAATATCGGCACACTGGCGGCGTTCATCTGCGTATGCATCGGAGTGATCATCCTGCGCTATACGCAGCCAGACCGGCCGCGCAAGTTCAAGTCGCCGTTCGTTCCGGTCTTCCCCGCGCTCGGCGTGATCATGTCGGTCACGCTGGTCTTTTTCGGCGGGTCGGTCACATGGTGGCGCTTCGCCGTATGGATGGTGCTCGGATTGCTGGTCTACGCGCTGTACGGCTATCAGCATTCCGAAGCGCGCAAGCAAGCGCTGGCGGCCAAGAGCTAGTCGGGCGGCGCTTCCCAGACGAGCTCGGAAATCGCCATCTCGAGCTGCACGTCGGCTTGCACGACTCGTCGCTTGTCACATGCCACGGGATGTTCATCTCGAAGGTGCGATCGGTGCGCCGGCGCGGATGATTGCCTCCGCGGAAACGTCCGGCGATCGAGCCCTCGCACGTGCCCTCGGCCTAGTGTTGGATGAGCGGCGCGTCGACGGGCGGCGAGATCACTTCGTTCTGGCCGGAGCCGACCTCCAGTGAGGCGGGGTCGAGCTCGACCGCGTAATGCTGATGGTCTTCAACCGTGCCAGTCCGTTTGCCCGATCCCGCGATGTGGAGCGTGTCGGTGACCTCGATGTCCATTGAGATGATGCGATGATTGAGCGGATCGTACTCACCGTGCATCGAGATGTGCGCGGTGCCGGTCGCGTAACCGAGCGCTTCGCCGGTGTTCGAGACGATCGGTTCTTTCATCGGCGCTGAGCCTGTGGCGTCGAGCTCGTAGACGTTCACGCCGAGCACCAGGCGCTGCCCGGTGATTTGAAAGTCCATCGACGGCCGCGCCATCATGCCGTACAGCTTCGTGCCGAGTTTTTCGCTCCACGACGTGCCGACGGCAAGATCGAGTCCAGCGTTGACGGAGCGGTCGCCGAGGAACGGCAGCGGCAGCAAGAACACGCCGCCGAGATTGCCCGAATCTTTCGCGATCGAACCATCATCGCGCACGATCGTCCAGCCTTTGCCCGAGCTTTTCTCCGATCTATTGGAGACGATGGCGACGATCAGGCCGGAGCGGTGCAACGTGAGACCTTGCAGTGAGATCTGCTTCACCGCGATGTGTTCGCGCCCGTCGAGCGCGGTCGGTAGGCCGGGCTGATCGATCTTCTTGCCGAGGCCGTCATTCGCGAGGATCGACTGCAGCATGCTGCCTTTGACGGTGTAATCGAACGAATCGCCGACGCGGTGAACGGCGCCCGTTTCGGTGGCGGGAGCGGCCGCGGTGTTGTCGCCGTTGACGAGCGTGGTGTCAGCACGCGCGATATTGGCGGCGAGTAGAATGCAAACGGCGAGAGCGCCGACACATGGCTTCAAAATAAAGAGCGGGCCTCCGCTGATACAGCTATCCGCAGGGGAAAATGCTTTACTGTCTGTATCTTCGGCGATATCGAGGACACGCCCTCGCCGTTTTCTTTTTCGGGACATGAGGAGATGTGGAAATGCAGCACCTGAAAGTGGTGACGCTGGTCTCATTTTTTGCGCTCGCGACGGTGATTGCCGGCTGCGGCGGCGGAGGTTCATCGAATTCGAATACGTCCACCGCGGCGAGCCCTACGCCCACAAGTGTGATTCACGCCGAACAGAACGCGCTGCCGCTTGCGGTGGCCGCGAAAATCCCAGCGGGCTTGAAATGCTCGAGCCAAGACATCGTGTGGGTCAACATGCACACCAAGGCATTCCACGATCCTGGCGATCCATATTATGGGAAGACGAAGAACGGCGCGTACATGTGCCGCGCCGACGCGATCGCGCAAGGCGACCATCCTGCCGGCGCACGCCACTCGCATATGAACTCAAGCACGACGGAAGCGACGGCCGCGCCCGAAGCGACGGCGACGCCTCGTCATCGCCGTCATCACGGCGGCGATTAGTGCTCGCCGAGCTGTGAGACGTCCAGGGATGCAGCGCCGCACTCGCCGTTCGGCGCGCGGCTGACGCGTCCGAACGCCACGACCATATCGCCGCCCGGGAACGCTGCAAGCATCTCGGGCGGCGCATTGAGCGCGATGCGTCCATCCCACGGCTCGCCGCGGCGCGGATCGAATTCGACATACGTGCAGCCGTTGGGCCGCGGCGCCAGTCGTCCGGCGACCCAGCTGAAATCGGATGCGTGACCGTACTGCGGATACGCGCCGGTGATCAGCGGCGGCGGCGAGGAGAGCGCGCGCACCGAACCGCGCGAACAGCCGGTACACGCAACGATCGCCGCGAGCAGCGCGATGAACGGCGCTGCGGGCACCCGCCTAGAAATTGACGTCGAGACGGAAGCGCGCGAACGACGTCTCGGTGTCAAGACTCGGAACGTTGTCGTAATGGCGCTGGTAGTTGAACTCGATGCCCGGCGCGAGCTGTCCGGTCACGTGCCATGAGAGCAAGCCGGTCGCGGTCGCGGTATGGCCGCCGGTCAGCAGCGCGCGCGTGTTGACGTTGGTCAGCGTCAGTTTGGTCTCGAAATTGCGCGTCGGCGTCGCCGGCAAGCCTTGCGGATTCGGCGGCGCGTGGCCGCCAAACGTGAATCCGTAATTTACCGACTCGGTCACGGTGGCCGATGCGGCCGTGCTTGTGGTATTGGTCGCGTTCAAGCCGGCGCCGAACGTGTGCGCTCCGTTGGCATATTGATAGGTGACCACGCCCGTTCGCGTGGTCGAGTATGCCTCCGGCGCGAGCGAATCGCTGACCGCTGCGATCGTGCCGTTGACCGTGAGGCTCGAGATGCCGCTCTTGGAAACGCCGATATTGAAGGTCTTGGTCAAGGCATCGCTGCCCGGCGCGAGCGCGGTATCGCGCTCGAGACCGACGGTGATGCCGGGCCATTTCGGCGGCGCGATGTTGAACGTCGCATTGCTTGCTGTCGTACGCGTGAAGATCGAATGCAGCGAGTCGTTCGTGTAACTGAGCACGAGCGACGAGATCGGCGAGGGCGCTAGATTGACGGTCGCTGCGCCTCCGGCACGATCGGACAGCGCCGAGGCGCCGCTCAGGGTGCCGAACTGCGCGGCGGCATTGTGATATTGAACGTCGACGGTCGTCGCGCCGACGTTGTACGCGAGCTCTTCCTGATTGACGGATCCCCCGAAGGAGGGCATCGGGCCCGTCTCCGGGATCGAGTTTGAGCCGCCGCCGGTGATGAAAGCTTTGAGGTGCGGAGTGAGCTGGTTGGTGAATTCGAAGACCCCTGCGCTGACATCCAGCGGCCCCGTCGGACCGGTTTGGACGAATTTGTTCACATCGTCCTCATTCCGAGAGACGGCGAGTCTAAACGCGTCAGCCCCGGCGTCCCACGCCTTGATGATATCCAAGAGCTCGCCTGTGCGTTCGGTCGTCGCGTTGGTCGCCAACTGCAAGTAGCCTGCGCCGCCATGCAGCGTCCAGCCGTCTGAAAGCGCGTACGTCGCGTCAAGACCGCGCACCGTTTCTTTGCTGCCTATCACGGCGGGCATCGCGGCGTCGGTCCGGCCGACCACATCCTTGAAATTCAACGAAGGCGCGGGCGTTTGGCCTTGTTCGGGAGCCGGCGCCGGCGCAGGCGTCACGGCCGGTCCTGCTTGTTCGGCGGCGGAGCCTGTGAGCGTGCTCGGGCCGGTCGGCGGCGATGGACTGGGCGCCGCATTGGCATCGCTCGGCGCCGCGTCGGCGTTGCTCGGCTGCACCGCGCTAAGGCCGTTCATTGCCTTCGGCGGGCCCGACGACGTGGGCGCGGGCGTGACGTTCGAAGGTGGCGTCGGCGTGACGTTCGCGGGCGGCGCCGACGCGTTCGGCGATGGCGTTGGTACATTCGGCGGCGGCTGCTGTTGGACGCTTGTGGGCGGCGCGGGGACCTGGCCGCTATCGACTTGCGACGTCGACGCATTGGGCGCCGACGTCGCGTTCGGCGCCGTCACGGGCGCCGGCGTCGCGGATTGGTACGTCAGAACCGGATCGATCTTTTTCGAAACAGGATCGAAAGTGCCGGTGAGCAGCAGCTCTTCGCTCGACCACTGCAGCGCGGTGGTCAAACCCATGTTCACTTCGTAGCCGCCGCGATTCGTGCCCGAGCTCGTGAGGACCGCCCCGCTGGCGTGAAATGTATTGCTGACGATGGGCGCAGGATCGGCACCGCCGATGATCTGCAGAGGCTGCGCGCGGCCGACCGCGATGGTGCCGCCTTGCGTCACGCGCACGTACACCCGGATGAGATAGTCGCCGCCCGCGTCGGCGGGCACGGTGTAGGGGATCATCGCCGTCTGCGGTGCGTTCACCGTCTGCTGGGTGAACGGCAGCGCGTATGGATCGCTGCGCTGGATGACGTTACCGCGGATGTCGGTGAGCTCGACGATCGCCTGCAGCGGACTGACGCCGCTCGGGCCGATCACGAACGGCGTGAAGATGCGGTAGCTCAGCGCGATGGCTGTGTCGGTTCCCGCGAGCACCGGCGAGCCGACCAGGAACGACGAGTAGATCTGCCCCGCGGGCACGTTCACCGTGTTTGCCGTGACATTCACGCCCGCTTCTCCATACGTCACGTTGGACCCGACGATCAGCAAGCGCGCGAGATAGAAACCCGGGTTCTGATAGCGATGCGACAGTTGGTTCGAGGGCGCGAGCGCGGGCGCCGACGTGCCGTCGCCGAAGTCGACATACGCTCCCGGCAAGCGCACGCCGAGCAGGGCCGTGAAATTGACGAGCTGGCCGGCGAGGACGTTATTGGGTGCAGCGGTCAGCGAGAACGCATTTGGATTCGCCACCGTCACGCTGCCCGAAGCGATGGGCGATGGATTGCCGATGATGGTCAGCGTCGGCGTGTAATTGCCCGGGAGGGCGTATTGATGGGGGACGGACTGCGGATACGGCCCGACCAAGCCGACAAAGGCGCCGTCGCCGAAATGCAGCACTGACGGTCCCGACGGGGTTAGATTGACGGTGAGCGTGACGGTCTGGCCCGGCAAAGCGACTGACGGACTGGCGACGATCGATCCGGTTTGGGCCTGTGCGATCCGCGGAGCGGCGCACATGACGAGCGCGAACGCGATTCCCACGACTGCACGGCGCAGCGCAATGACAAAAACGCTCGCGGTATGCTGCATGGATACGACCACCCAACGCCGTGTCTGAAAGCGCGCGATGCAAGCCGGTTGGCCGGCGCTCGCGCTGTTCCCATGAATCGAAGCCCTTTCCTTTGAAGCAAGGCACGTTGAATCAACGCTTGCTCGCTTTGTGGATTTTCGCGCTGCTATCGTCAGCGCCGGAATCGGCACGCGCCGACGTGATGGCGTCGGTCTCCGTCTTGCACAACGGCTTGACGGTTGTGATCGCGCCGGCACACGCGCGCGGCGTCGCGACGCTCGGCATCTTGTACAAGTGCGGTTCGCGCGATGAAACGCCGTGGACGACCGGCGTCGCCCACCAGGTCGAGCACATGATGTTCAAGGGAACGACCGACTTGCTCAAGCCCGGCGACATCGACCGCCGCTTCTACGACAACAACGCGAGCACCGATCAAGACGCGACGTACTACTACGAGTCGTTTCGCGCGGACGAGCTCGGCGACGCGCTCGCGGTCGAGGCGGATCGCATGGTCAACGCGGCCTTTGACGCCAACCAGCTCGCGGCTGAGAACGTCGTCGTGCTCGCCGAGATGGAACGCGCCGACGACGATCCGGCGCAGCGATTGGACGAGCAAGTCATCGCCGCGGCGATGCAGGCGCACCAGTACCATTGGCCGACCATCGGATGGAAGAACGTCGTGTCGACGTTCGCGACTCATCGCGATCTCGTCTATGATTTCTATCTGCGTCATTACGCGCCGCAGAACGCAGTGCTCGTGATCACGGGCGACGTCGATCGCGACGCCGCGCTCGCGCAAGTGCACAAGTATTTCGACGCAGTGCTCGAGCGGCCGATCGCGGCGTCACCGGCAGTCGTCGAACCGGCGCAGCACGGCGTTCGCCGCGTCACGCTGAGCGGGCCGGCGCCGGCGGACAAGCTCGAGATGGCCTACCACGTACCGGGCGGTTACAGCGACGACGCATATGTGTTGCGCGTGCTTGACGGCCTGCTCGCGGGCGGACAATCTTCCCGCTTATTCCAGGCGCTCGAAGGAGAGTACGCGAGCGACATCTCGACGGCGCCGAACGATGCAGTAGATCCCTTCGTCTATACCGTCACCGTGACGCTGCTGCAGGGCGTATCGGCTGACGACGCGCGCGCCGTCATCGAGCGCGAGCTCACGAAGGTGGCGCAGGGCAAAGTGAGCGACGCGGAACTGCGCACCGCGAAGAAACAGGTCATCGCGGCCGACACCTTCGAGCACGACGGCATCGAGCAGGTCGCTGAGAAGCTGGCGCGCTGGCAGGCATGGACCGGCGATTGGAACAACGACGCGCGCTTCGCCGCGCGCATCGAAGCCGTCACGGCCGATCAAGTGCGCCAAGCCGCGCGCCGCTACTTGACGCGCGACAATTTGACGGTCGGCACGTTCACCGCGAGCCCCCGCCCGTCGAGCGGGAAAGTGAACGCGCTGTCGCTGCGCGGCGCTCGTGTCTTAGGCCGCTCCGCGTACCGGCGCTGGGCCGCCGCTGCGACAGCTTGGGGCGCGCAGAACGGCGGCATCGGCGCATCGGATCTTCCGGCTCGCTTTACGCTGCCGAACGGCGTGGTGCTGGTCGTCGGCGAGAACCACATAAGCGCAAGCGCGGTCATCGAAGTGGACAGCGCCGCCGGCAGCGAGTTCGACACGCCCGGCTCGTCAGGGCTTGCCGCATTGACGCAGGACATGCTGCTGCACGGCACTGCAGCGGCGCCCGGCGAAAAATGGCAAGACGCGCTCGATGCGCTGGGCGTCAACGTCGACACGTGGATCCATGTCGCCGATGCGGGGATGAGCGCGCAAACGCTGTCGGCGGATGAGCCCAAGGCGATGGCGCTGCTTGCCGATGCGCTTCAACATTCAGCATTCGACGCTGACGAGTTCGGACTTTCAAAGGCGCAGCTTATCGACGACGTGCGTGCCGGCGCAAGCGATGCTTCGAACGTCGCGCGTGAGGCCTTGTACCGCATGCTATATCCGCGCTCGAGTCCGTGGGCATGGCCCGCCGACGGAACCGTCGCAGGGCTCGAAAAAGTGCGGCGCGCCGACGCGCTCGCGTTTTACCGCGCGCACTACGCGCCGAACGACACGATCATCGTCGTCACGGGTGACGTCGATCCGCGCGCGATCCAAGCGCAAGTGGTTCGTCTCTTCGGCACGTGGCGGCGCGTACGTGTCGCCGCGGGCAGCGGTCTTGCGGGTCCAATCTTGCCGGCCGCAACGCGCCGCGCGAATGCCGTCGTGCCGGGAACCACGCAAGTCGACGTGTGGGCCGGCGCGCCGGGCGTCTCAGCGAGATCCGACGACTACGACGCCGCACAACTTATGAACTTCATTCTCGGCGGTGGCTCGCTCAGCTCGATGATGCTGCATCAGGCGCGCGAGGTCGATGGATACGTGTACAACATCGGCTCGCGTTTTTCCGAAAGCACCGCGGGCGGCGGCCCCTGGACGATGACCTTTGCGGCCGATCGAGCGGACGTCGACCGCGTGATGGCCGAAGCTGCGGAACAAATGCGCTCGCTGCAGCGCGCGCAGCTGAGCGAGGACGAGCTGGCGCAGTACCGCAGGCTTGCAGCTGACGCCGTGCTGACCGGCGAGCTTTCAAACGGCGGGCTGGCGGACGACTTGATGGAGCAAGAACTGTTGGGACTTGGCGTCGATCATTCGCAGCAGCTGCGCCGTATCTTCGATGCGGTCACGCCTGCGCAGATCCAGGCTGCGGCGCAGAAATACTTGGAGCCCGACCGGCTCACGATCTCAACCGCGGGCCCGCCCTAAGAAATAGTCCGCTACATCGATGAGGAGACGATCGACACGAATACCTGCGGGATCACGCCGAGCGCGACGACTCCCGCCACGCCAACGGCGACGGGCACCCATGTCAGCCACGAATTGCCCGCGGTCACCGGCTGCTCGCCCTCTTGCGGCACGAACATCGCCCACACGACTTGGAAATACACGTAGATCGAGACGATCGAACCCGCGATAAGCGCAAGGGCGAGCGCGATGCCCCACGGTCCGCCCGCAAAACCTTGCTCGAGCAGCAGCACTTTTCCGTAGAAGCCCGCGGTGCCCGGAATGCCGGCGAGCGAGAACAAGAACAGCGTGAGGGCGACCGCGACCCATGGACGGCGATAGAAGAGCGCGCGGTACGCGTCGATGTCGGCATACGCCTCGTCGCCATCGCCCAACATCGCGATGACGGCGAATGCGCCGAGATTCATGAGCGCGTACGCAACGAGATAGAAGAGCAGCGACGACAGACCGTATTCGCCGACGCCGGATAGCGCGACGACCATAAAGCCGGCCTGCGCGATGCTCGAGTACGCGAGCAGCCGTTTGAGGTTGCGCTGGCGCAGCGCGCCGAAGCTGCCGACGAGCATCGAGAAGATCGCGAGCAGCCAGAGCGGAACCAGCGCGACGCTGTCGTGGCCGAACACGGTGTACACGAAACGCGCCAGCACCGCGAATGTCGCCGCTTTGACGGCCACGGTCATGTAGGCGGTGATCGCGATGGGCGAGCCTTCGTAGACGTCCGGCGTCCAGAGATGAAATGGTGAGAGCGCCAGCTTAAAGGCGAGCCCGACCAGCAGCAGTCCGAATCCGATCACGAAGAGCAACGGCAGCGATGAAGCCGCGGCGCTGAGCGCGCTCAACGAGACGCTTCCGGCACTGCCGTACAGCAGCGCCGAGCCGTAGATCAAAAAGCCGGATGCGAGCGATCCCAAGAGCACGTATTTGAGCGCGGCTTCTTCTGAAGCCGGCCGCGGGTAGCCGGTGCCTGCAAGCACGTAGAGCGCGAGCGACAGCTCTTCTATCCCCAGGAAAATACCGATCAGCGTGGTCGCGCCGGCCATGATCAGTCCGCCGATCGTGCAGAAGATCAGCAGCGCAGCATAAGACGCTGGGCTATTGCCGTCGTCCGCGTTGCGCAGCGATGACAGCAACAGCGTCACCGCGAGCGTGAATATGAGGACCGCTGAGAAGCCCCATGAGAAGCGATCGGTTGCAAACGCCCCGTTGACCGTCGTCGCGCTGCGGCCATACAGGGGTGCAAGCGCGATGAACGCGCCGGCGCAGCCTGCGACGCCGATGCCGTACAGCACGACGCGCGGCACCGCGCGGCCGACGAGGTCGACGAGCAAGACGACGAGACCGGTGATGACGAGCACCGAGATCGGCCCGAGGATGCCAAAATCGAAATTCACGCCCTGAATCGTCATCGCGGTTGCACCAGCGCGGTCGTGTGTCCGATGGCCGGGTTTTGCGCCGGCACGCGGTCGTTGAGCCACGCCGGCCATACCCCAAGGAAGAAGATCATGACGAGCAACGGCGCCACGAGGCCCAGCTCGCGCGGACGCAGATCGCGCGGCGGCGGTACGTCGGCAGGCACGCGCAGCGGCCCGTGCATCGTCCCTTGCAAGAGACGCAGCGCGTAGACAGCGGCCAGCACGACCGTGAATAGCGCGAACGATGTGTAGACGGGCTGCGTCTGCCACGCGCCGATCAGGATGAGAAATTCGCCGGCAAAACCCGATAGGCCGGGCAAGCCGAGCACCGCCATGCCCGCGATCAGCATGTAGACCCATAAGCGCGGTGCAACCGCGGCAAGGCCGCCAAACGCCGCAAGCTCGTTCGTGCCGGTGCGTTCTTCAATGAAGCCGACCAGCAGGAAGAGCGCCGCTGCGATCAACCCATGGCTGACGATCATCAGCACGCCCGCCGGCAGCGACGTGAAGTTGAACGCGAAGAGCGCCAGCAGCACGAGGCCGAGATGCGAGAGCGATGAGTATGCGACCAGCGTCTTGGCGTTGCGTTCTGCGATCGCGAGCAGCGCGCCGTACAGGATGCTGCATACCGCCAGCACGAGCATCGCCGGCGCGAAATACTGCGCTGCATCCGGGAACAGCGGCAGCGCGAAGACGATGAAGCCATAGAGGCCGGCCTTGCTCTGCACGCCGGAGATGATCGCGACGAGCGACGATGGCGACTGCGTATATGCCGCCGGCATCCACGCGTGGAAGGGGAAGACCGGCGTTTTGATCAGGAACGCCAGCGCAAAGGCGGCGAACAGCCAGCGCTGCAGCACCGGCGTGAACGGGAACGAGCCGTTGAGCACTTCGAACGTGTGCGTGTGCAGCACCAGCGCGATCACGCCGGCCAGCAGCACGAGTCCGCCGGCCAGATTGTAGATGAGGTAACCCCACGCAGCGCGGCGCGCGCTCGGCGTGTCGGCAAAGGCGACAAGCGCGAGAAAGACCGGGATCAACATCAGATCCCAGTAGATGTAGAACAGCAGCAGGTCGCCCGCGGTGAACAGCCCGAGCAGCGTCCACTCGAAGAGCAGCAGCAGCACGAGATAGCCGCGCAGCCGGGCGAGATCGCGGTATGAGAACGCGGCCCAGACGGCCGGCACGGTGAGGAACGTCGTGAGGAGCACGAACCACACGCTGATGCCGTCGACACGCACGTGGTAGGCTGCGCCTACCGCGCCGTGGATCCAATCTGAAACTTCCTGGGCGGCGCCGGCCGGCGCCACCGGCAACAGCACGCACGAAAGCGCAAACGTTCCGAGCGCGCCCGCAAGCGCGATGCCTTTCAGCAGGCTCGCGTTCGCGCGCGGCACGCACAGCAACGCCAGAGCGAACAGCGCCGGCAAGAACACCAAGACGCTGATCATGGCGCCGCTCCTGCCGTCGCGCCGTGCGCGACGAACAGATAGATGAAGAGCAACAGCGCTGCGCCGACGACGAACGTCAGGCCGTAGCGGCGTAGATATCCCGTCTCCCATCTATTGGAGAGAGAACCGAAATAGGCTCCGGCCCGCAGCGCGAGTGCCGGCAGCGCATCGACCGCGTCCACTTCGAAGGCGTCGCGCAGCCATTGCGCCAGCGCGAGCACCGGCCACTCGAACAGCCAGTGGTAGATCGTGTCGAAATAGTACGCGTTGGTCAGCAACGCGTGCACGCCGCCCAGCGAGCGGTGCAGCGCCGCGGCGATCTGCGGCCGCCACTGATACGCCACCCAGGCGAATGCGATGCCCGCGAGCGCGATGAGCAGCACGCCGAACGACAGCCAGCCGTTGAAGTCGGCCATGCTCTGCGGGAACGGCGCATCGGCGAACGTGCTACGCAACAAGAACGAGAGCTCGTCGTGATGCGGCAAGACGATCCAGCCGCCGATCAGCGAAAGCACGGCGAGGATCGCGACCGGTACCGTCATCGTGCGCTCCGTCTCGGCGTGCACCTCGTGATCGCCGCGATACGCACCGGTCAAGAACGTCAAGAATACGAGGCGGAACATATAGAAGGCGGTGAGGCCCGCGGCGACCACGGTGAACACGAAGAGATACGGATGGTGCAGCTTGAGCACCGCGTCGATGATCGCGTCTTTGGAGAAGAAGCCGGCGAACGGGAAGATGCCCGCGATCGCCACCGCGCCGACCAAGAACGTCCAGTACGCGAATGGCAGGCGCGTGGCCAGCCCGCCCATCTTGCGGATGTCCTGCTCGCCGCCGAGCGCGTGGATGACGATGCCGGCCGACATGAACAACAGCGCCTTGAAGAAGGCGTGCGTCATGAAGTGGAACGCGCCGGCGGCGAAAGCGCCGGCGCCGACGGCGAGCATCATGTAGCCGATCTGGCTCATCGTCGAGTACGCGAGCACGCGCTTGATATCGTATTGCACGCAGCCGATCGTGGCCGCGAAAAGCGCAGTGACGCCACCGACGACCGCGACCAGCTCCGCAGCCGCCGGAGCGTTGTCGTAGATCGGGTGTGCGCGCGCGATGAGATACACGCCTGCGGTCACCATCGTCGCCGCGTGGATGAGCGCGCTGACGGGCGTCGGACCTTCCATCGCGTCGGGCAGCCACGTCTGCAGCGGCAGCTGCGCTGATTTGGCGACCGCGCCGAGCAGCAGCCACACGCCGATCCACGTCAGCGCAGACGTGCCGATGGTCGCAACGTGCCCGAACACATTCTGATACGACACGCTGCCGACGTGCGCGTACATCAGGAACATCGCGAGCATGATGCCGACATCGCCGATGACGTTCATGATCAGCGCCTTGCGCGCGGCCAGCACGGCGACTGGGCGGTCGTAGTAGAACCCGATGAGCAAGTACGAGGCGAGGCCGACGCCGCCCCAGCCGACGAGCAGCCACAAGAAGTTGTCGGCCATGACCAACAGCAGCATCGTGAACACGAACAGGTTCATGTAGGCGAAGAACGTGCGGTAGTTCTTGTCCGACGCCATGTAGCTGACCGAATAGACGTGGATGAGCAGTCCGACGCCCGTGATGATCAGCATCCACAGCAGTGAGAGCGGATCGATGAGCAGCCGGAAGCCGATGATGAGGTCGGGCGGCAGATGCGCCCAGTAACCGACGAACTTGCTGTGCGTATAAAGCGTCTGCTGCGCCGGCGAGAGCGGGAAGATGACGAACGACGTGCCGACGGTGAGCAGGAACGACAGCCCGATCGACAAGCAGCCGATGAAAGCCGACGCGCTGCGCTGCACGTAGGGGCCGAACAGCGCGATCGTCGCCGCGCCGACCAGCGGGAAGAGCAATATGAGGGGCACCGCCCCCAAGAAGAAGTCGGCCATCAGCCTCTCATCACCGAGATATCGTCGACATCTGCGTTCTCGCGACGGCGGAACACCATGACGACGATGGCCAGCGCGATCGCCGCCTCAGCGGCGGCGACGGTGATCACCAAGAACGCGAACACTTGGCCGCTCATGTCGATGAAGTTGCGGGCGAAGGCGATGAATGCGAGATTCCCCGCGTTCCACATGAGCTCGATCGCCATGAGCATCGTGATCGGATTGCGCCGCAACAAGAAGCCGATGACGCCGATGATGAACAGCACGGCGGAAAGCTCGAGATACAGATTGAGCGGCACCTGCGGCATGATTAGAAGCGCAGCTCCTTCCGGCCGGCCATCAAGATGACGCCGACGATCGCGATGAGCAGGATGAAGGCGGTGACTTCGAATGCGAACACGTGTGTCGTCAGCAGCTGCTGGCCGAAGGTCGCGACGCTGCCTAAATCGAGCACCGGTGCGGACGCCGACTGCGACCAGGCGACGCGCAACCCTGCAGACATCACGAGCAACGCCGCCAGACCCGCGACGACAGAGGGAGCGGCCTGAAACGCGAGGCGGCCCGGACCTTGCTCGATCGGCTGCGCGCCGATCGTCAGCAGCGCGATGACGAAGAGAAACAAGACGAGGATCGCGCCGGCGTAGATGATGATCTGCATCATCGCCAAAAAGTCGGCGTTGAGCGTCAAGAAGAGCACCGCGAGCGCGGCGAAGTTGACGATGAGTCCCACGACCGAATGCACGGGCTGGCGGCTGGAGATCGTCCAGATGCCGGATGCGATGGCGACCAGGGCGCAGATCCAGAACAGCGCGATCATTGGCCGCTCGCCACGCCGGGATCGGTCTCGACCGCCGACTCCGTGTTGGCAAGATGCTGGGTATACGGATCGCGCACGACGAGCTTGTCCTTGCCGAACACCAGCCGCTGGCGCGTGAAGTCCGCGATGTCGAAGCGCGGCGTCAGCACGATCGCGTCGGTCGGGCACGCCTCTTCGCACCAGCCGCAGAAGATGCAGCGCAGCATGTCGATCTCGTAACGATAGCCGTAGCGTTCGCCCGGCGAGACCGGCTTCGCGGGGTCGTTCTCAGCGCCGATCACGGTGATGGCGTTCGCCGGGCACGCGACCGCGCACAGCTCGCAGCCGATGCAGCGCTCCATGCCGTCATCGTACTTGCGCAGCTCGTGCACGCCGCGAAAGCGCTCGGGGTGCGGATACGGCTCGCGCGGATAGTCGATGGTCGACTTTTTTTGGAACAAATACTTCAACGTCGTCGCCAAGCCGACGACGATGCCGACAGCCGCTTTGATCGGATTGATCATGTGCCGTGTCCTCGCAGCGCGACGAAGGCTGCCGTCACGAGCAAGTTGAGCGCGGCGACCGGCAGCAGCACCTTCCAGCCGAACGCCATGAGACGGTCGTAGCGCAAGCGCGGCAGCGTCGCACGCAGCCAGATGAAGATGAAGAGCAAGAACGCGACCTTGACCAAGAACCACAAGATGGACAGCCACGGTACGACCGACACGAACGGTCCGTCGCCGCCGCCCAAGAAGAGCAGCGTGCCGATCGCGGACACGGTGATCATGTTGACGTACTCGGCGACGAAGAACGTGCCGAAGCGCAGGCTCGAGTACTCGGTGTGGAAGCCTGCGACCAGTTCGGTCTCGGCTTCCGGCAAGTCGAACGGCGCGCGGTTGGTCTCCGCGGTCGCCGTGATGCCGTAGATCACGAACGCGACGATTTGCGGGATGACGTACCAGACGTGGTGCGCCGATTGCGCGCTGACGATGCCGTGCAGATCGGTCGTGCCCGCGAGGATCAGCACGCCGACGATCGACAGGCCCATCGCCAACTCGTAAGAGATGAGCTGCGCCGTCGAGCGAACTGCGCCGAGCAGCGGCCATTTCGATTGCGACGACCAGCCGCCGAGCGCGATGCCGTAGACGCCGACAGCGCTCATCGCGAGCAAGAACAAGATACCGACGTTCGGATTGGCGATCGAGATCGGCGTGCCGTCGGGAAACGTGCCGAACGGGATGATCGCATAGGCCATGAGCGCGGTCAGCACGGCGAGCGCCGGCGCGATCTTATAGATGAAGGGATCGGCGGTGGCCGGTGTCAGGTCTTCTTTCAAGACAAGCTTGACCGCATCGGCGGCCGGCTGCAGCAATCCCCACGGGCCGCACCAGATCGGCCCGACGCGTAGCTGGAACCACGCGAGCAGCTTGCGCTCGAACAGCATCAAGTACGCGAACGAGGTCACGACGATGAAGATCAAGACGCCGGCCTTGATCGCGGTGGTGATGAGCAGCGCGAGCGTCGGGTTCATGCGAGCGCCTCTTTGCGCAGCGGCGCCGGCGTCACGGTGACACGCCCGCGCCCCGATGCGTCGAGCAGACGGTTGACGGGAGCCTCGGGCATGTCGGCGGTGACGAGCACGGTGCCCACCGCGGCACTGGTGCCGACGTTCGCGGCGACGGTGATCGAACCGTTGGGTCCGGTCAGCGTGACAACACGGTCTTGGGCGATGCCGAGCAGCAATGCGTCGTCCTCGTGGAAGCTCGCGCGCGCTTGCGGACGCATCGGCGCCAAGCCCGGATCGTGCAGCGACGGGCCGCCGCCCGCGTAGAGTTTCGGTACGGGTACGACGGTGAACGTCTTGCGCTGCGCGTCCAAATTGTCGCCATGCGCCGTTACGCTCGGATCGAGTTTGGGGCGCGCCAGCGGTTCGGCAGGCTTGGCCGCTTGTTCAACGGCTTGCAAACGAGAGAACAGCCAATCGGGATCGTCGTCGAGCACGTCCGGCTTGTTGAGCGCGCTTGCAAGCGCGGAAACGATCGCCGCGTCAGTCGCCACGTAGATCGGCGCTTCGACGGCCTGCGCAAACGCTTGCCGGCGGCCCTCAAGATTCGTCACGTGTCCGCGCTTTTCGAATTGCGACGCGGCCGCGAAGACGACGTTTGCATAGGCAGCGGTTTCAGTCATCACTTGCTCCGCGACCGCCAGGAAAGGCACGCTCTCCAACGCCTTGCGGGCGAGCGCGCCATCCGGGAAAGTCAGCGCGGGATTAGCGCCGGCGATGAAGAGCGCGTCGAGTTTGCCGTTCGCGGCGGCGGTCAGCATTTCGGCGGTCGTCATTCCTGCGTTCGCAAGCGGCGCATAGCCCGGTCCGAGGTTGGGCACGCAGCCCACGGCTTCGGCGCCACGCGCGTTGCCCTGGCTGCCGACGACGAGAATGCCGCCGCGTTTGCCGACCGCCAGCAGCGTCTCGATGAGCTGTTCGAGCGCGGATGCGGCGACCGGATTGCGTCCGTTGTGCACCGCGACGATCTTCGACGCTTCGTTCAAATTGCGCGCGAGGTCGATCGCGAACGCGCCTTGCGGTTGGGCGCCGCGTTTGAGCGCGTCGGCTAACGCTTCCATCAGGTCGCCGATCGCGCCGGTGGCGTACTCGACATAATGGAACGGCACCGCGAGATCGGGCTTGAACGGCCCGACGAATACCAAGTGCGCCGCGTTGCGAGCGACCGCGCGGCGAATGCGCAAGTCTAGGATCGGCGCTTGCTCGGGCGTGATGGCACCGAACATCAGGATCAGGTCTGCGTCGTCGAGGTCGCGCAGCCTCGCGCCAAAGCGCGCGGGCGACGCGTAGCGCTGCAGGCGGGCGCGATGATCGATGTTATTGGTGCCGAGCACTTTGCGCGCGAACAGCTGCAGCGCGAAGGCCTCCTCATCGGAAAGCCGCCCACCGCCGATGACGCCGGCGCGCCCTGCGGCCGCTGCGGCGCCCAACTTCTCCGCGGTCAGCGCGACGGCTTCGGCGAACGATGCGCGCTCGAGATCGCCGTCGCGGCGCACGAGCGGCTCGCGCAAGCGCGCCGGCTCGTACAGATAGTTGAACGTATAGCGCCCGCGGTCGCAGATCCAGCCGCCGTCGACGTCGGAGTTCTCACGCGTGAACGTGCGCATGATGTTGCCGAAACGCGCATCGACGCGATAGTTGCAGCCGACCGAGCATTGCGTGCACACCGAATCGGCATGCGACAGATCCCAGGGCCGCGCGCGGAAGCGGTAGGCCTTGCTCGTCAATGCGCCGACCGGACATATCTCCGTGGTGTTGCCGGAGAAATACGATTCGTAGTCGCCGCCATCGATCGTGCCGATCAACGAGTTGTGGCCGCGCTCGACGACGACCAGATTGCGTTCTTGCGCGATCTCGTTGTCGAAACGCGTGCAGCGCCGGCACAGGATGCAGCGTTCTTCGTCCAACACGATGGTCGGTCCGAGATCGACGCGCTTAGGCTTGTGCAGCTTCGGTTCAGTGAGCCGGCTCGCGCCAGGTCCGTACTCCATCGTGAAATCCTGCAGATCGCACTCGCCGCCCTTGTCGCAGATGGGGCAGTCCAGCGGGTGGTTGAGCAGCAAGAACTCCAGCACGCCGCGGCGCGCTTCCGCGACTTTAGGCGACATCGTGCGCACGACCATGCCTTCGGTGACGCGCGTCGAGCAGGCGATCTGCAGCTTCGGCGCCTTTTCGATCTCGACCAGGCAGATGCGGCACAATCCGACGGGGTCCATCTTCGGATGATAGCAATACACGGGGATCTGCGTGCCCAACTGTTTCGCCGCTTCGACGACGAGCGTGCCGTCGGGCACGGTCACTTCTTGCCCGTCGATGAGCAGCTTGACCATCTTCGTCTCGCTCATGCGCTGCTCCGATCGCTCATGCGACGACCGCCGTCACGTCTTTGATCGGGCAGGCGCCGTGCGCGACATGCGCCGCGAACTCATCGGGAAAACGCTTGAGCACCGACGACAAGAAGGGCATGATCGAATCGCCGAGCGGGCATAGGTTCGTGCCGGTGATCGTGTTGTTGATGACGTTGAGCACGCGCAGGTCTTCTTGACTGCCTTCACCCGCTTCGAGGCGCGCGACCATGCGCGCGACCCACTGGCCGCCCTCGCGGCACGGCGTGCACTGGCCGCACGACTCGTGCTCGAAAAAGCGCGTGAGCGTGCGCGCGCAATTGACCATGCACGCGGTGTCATCCATGACGACGAACCCGCCCGACCCAAGCATCGTGCGCTTAGCCGCGAGCGAATCGAAGTCGATTCCTACATCCAGATCTTCCTCGAACAACGCCGCCGATGACGCGCCGCCCGGCTGGAATGCCTTGAGCTTTCGGCCGGGCAGCAGCCCGCCTGCGTACTCGTCGATCAGTTCGCGCGCGGGGATGCCGAGCGGGATCTCGTAATTGCCGGGCTGGCGCACGTGACCGCTGACCGACATGATCTTGGGCCCCGGCGATTTCTCCGGCCCGATCTTCGCAAACCATTGCGCGCCGCGCTCGATGATGTGCTTGACGTAGCACAGCGTCTCGACGTTGTTGACGACGGTGGGCATGCCGTACAAGCCGGCGACGGCGGGGAACGGCGGTTTGAGGCGCGGCTCGCCGCGCCGCCCCTCGATCGACTCCAGCTGCGCCGTTTCTTCCCCGCAGATATATGCGCCGGCGCCGCGATGCACGACGAGATCAAGCGAAAAATCCGAGCCGAGAATGCGATCGCCGAGATAGTTGCGCGACTGCGCGGCGGCAAGCGCACGGCGGAAGATGCGCGAGCCTTCCAAGAACTCGCCGCGTATATAGATGTAGGCTTGCTTCGCGCCCATCGCATAGGCCGAGATCACCAGACCTTCGATGAGCTGCAGCGGCGTTTTCTCGAGCAGCATGCGGTCTTTGAACGTGCCCGGTTCGGCCTCGTCGCAGTTGCACACGAGGTAACGCGGCCGGCCGTCTTTGGGTAAGAAACTCCACTTGCGGCCGGTCGGGAAGCCGGCGCCGCCACGGCCGCGCAGATTCGATTCGGTCACGACCGCCGCCACCGCGTCGGGCGTCATGTCGCTCATCACCTTGCGCAGCACGCTGAAGCCGCCGCCGCGCTCGTAGACGTCGATGTCGGCGAGGTCCGACTCGCCAATGCCCTTCATGATGACCGGTTCGAATGTCGCCATCTGCTTATTCCGCCGGCATGGCGGGCGCGGGCGCACTCGCCTGCCACGAGTCGAGCAGCTTGTCGAAGCTCGCGGGCGTGACGTCGTAGTGGTACTCGAGATTGTGCTGCAAGCAGGGCGCGCGATCGCACGCGGCGAGGCATTCGACCTCTTCGTAGTAGTACTGGCCGTCAGCCGACGTCTCGAGGTGCCCGATTCCCAGCCTGCGCTTGATGTAAGCCTGCAGGTCCTCAGCGCCACGCAGCATGCACGATAGCGTGCGGCACACCTGGACGATGTGCTTGCCCGCCGGCGCCTTGAAAAGCAGCGTATAAAAGGAAGCGATCGATTCGACTTCGCCCGGCGTGATGCCGACCAGCTCGGCCGCATCGCGCATCGCCTGGAGCGTGACGTAGCCGTCCTGCTCCTGGCAGTACTGGAGAAAGGGGACAAGCGCCGACTGCGGTCGCGGGTAGCGCGCGACCAACTCGTGACCGCGCGCGAGCCGCTCGGGCGTCATCGGTCGACCTCGCCGAACACCGGGTCAAGGCTGCCGATGATCGCGACGACGTCGGCGACGAGATTTCCGGGCGCCAGCTTCTTGAGCGCCTGAAGATTGTAGAAGGACGGCGGACGCCAGCGTACGCGCCACGGTTTGTTGCCGCCGGCACTGGTCACGTACATGCCGAGTTCGCCGCGCGGACTCTCGACGGCCTGATAGACATGGCCTTCGGGCACGTTGAATCCGGACGAGACGAGCTTGAAGTGGTGGATCAGCGCCTCCATCGAGTGCTGGATCTCGGTTTTCGGCGGCGCGAGGATTTTGCGGTCGTCGATCGTCACCGGACCATTGGGGAATTTTTCGCGCGCCTGTTTGATGATGCGCCATGCCTGATACATCTCATCGAGGCGCACGACGAAACGCGCGTAGCTGTCGCCGAACGTGTGCGTGCAGATGTCGAAATCGTAGGTCTCATAGCCGCTGTACGGATACGCCTTGCGCACGTCGTACGGTACGCCGCTGGCGCGCAGGATCGGGCCGGTCATGCCCCACTCGATCGCTTCTTGAGCGCTCATCTTGCCGACGCCGACGAGGCGGTCCATGATGATCACGTTCTTCTCGAGGATGGCGCGCATGTCTGAAAGACGCTCGGGGAAGCGGCCGATGAAGTCGTCGATCTTGGCGAGGAAGCCTTTAGGGACGTCGATCGCCAGGCCGCCGATGCGGAACCACGATTGATGCATGCGCGCGCCGGTGACGAATTCCATGATCTCGAGGATGCGCTCGCGCATCTCAAACGCGTACATGAAGATCGACTGCGCGCCCAAGTCCATCGCGTGCGTGCCCAGCTGCACGAGATGGCTGGCGATGCGCGTCAGCTCGGTGAACATCACGCGCAGCACCTGTGCGCGCGGCGGGATGTTGTCGATCCCCAGCAGGCGCTCGGCGGCGAGCACGTAGCACAAGCTGTTGGATAGCGGCGCGAGATAGTCGGCGCGATCGACGACGGTCACCGCCTGTTGCCAGAACAAGTTCTCGGCTTGCTTCTCGATGCCGGTGTGCAAAAAGCCGATCTCTGGATCGGCGCTGATGACGGTTTCTCCGTCGAGGCGCAGCATGACGCGCAACACGCCGTGCGTGCTCGGATGCTGCGGTCCCATCGAAAGCACGAGGGCGTCGCGTGTGTCGTCGATCTCGGCCGTCAGATCTTTTTGATCGGCGAACCCCGAGAGGTCGAGCGCGCTCACTTGTTGATCACCGGCGGCACTTCGCCGCGCAAGCCGCCCGGCGCAAAGCGGCGCTCGAGCCCGCGCAGCGGGTAATCCTTGCGCAGCGGATAGCCTTTCCAATCATCGGGCATCAAGATCCGGCGCAGATCCGGATGGCCCTCGAAGCGCACACCGAAGAGATCGTACAGCTCGCGTTCGGGCCAGTCGGCGTTCGGCCAACGGCTGTACAGCGAGGGCAGCACCGGATTCAGATCGTCGGGGAAGACGCGCAAACGGAAGCGCGCCGGCACAACGGATTTCTTCTGTTCGAACGAGCCGTCGCGTCCTGGGGTGGTGCCGGCCGGCGTCGTGCCGGGCTGTTGAATGTCGGCGCTGGTGAAGGCGAGGAAATGATATGAGATCTCAAAGCGCGGGGTTAGCGGGAGATGGTCGGTGCCGCCGATGTCGAGTAGATGATTGAATCCCGCATCGCGCACTGCATCGACGGCCGGCAGCAATCCGCTCCCGAGGATCGCCGCCTCGTCCATGTCGTCTTCTGAGACGGCTTCTAAGAACGAAGAGCCAAGCAGCTGCGGCAAACGCGTGAGCAGCGCCGCAGTCAGCGCGCGTGCGCTTGCCGCCTCAGGCACGCGCGAGCACGTTGGCTTTGCCGCCGGCAGCGATTTCGCGGCGCAACTGCATGAGCGCGTAGATCAGCGCATCGGGGCTCGGTGGGCAACCGGGGACGTAGACGTCGACCGGCAAGATCGAATCGACGCCTGGCAAGACCGCGTAGTTGTCGAACACGCCGCCGGATGACGCGCACGCGCCCATCGAGATGACCCACTTCGGATCGGGCATCTGATCGTAGAGCTGGCGCAGGATGGGCGCCATCTTGTTGGCCACGCGCCCGGACACGATCATGAGGTCGCTCTGGCGCGGCGACGAACGGAAGACCTCCGCGCCGAAGCGCGAGGTGTCGTAGCGCGGAGAGACGATGCTCATCATCTCGATCGCGCAGCAGGCGAGGCCCATCGTCATCGGCCAGATCGCAGACGTTTGCGCCCAGCGCGTGAATTCGTCGAGTTTCGTCGTGATGAACGGCTGCTGCGGGCTCATCTCCACGAGAAGCCGCCTTTTTTCCACACATACGCGTAGCCGATGCCGAGCACGACGATGAACGCGACCATTTCGAGCAGCCCAAAGCCGCCGAGATCGCGCAGCCGGACCGCCCACGGATAGAACGACGCGGCCTCGACGTCGAACACGACGAACAGCATCGCGACGAGATAGAAGCGCACGGGGAAACGCCCGAGCATCGCCGACGTAGGCGGCACGCCGCACTCGTACGGCTCGAGTTTCTCAGGCGTCGGCCGCTTCTTCGTGAAAATACCCGGCACGATCGCGATCAGCGACGCGACCACTAGTGCGACGACGAAGAAGATGAGGACGTATGTCCAGGCTGGGTCGGGCATGTTCCCTTATTTCGAGATTTCCGCGCGTTATGAGACGTTCCGTGACTTTGTGAAATAATTCCCAAAGTCCCGCCGGGCGTATCGACGCTAGAGGAACTCGAGACCGCGGGCCGTCGGCGTGAGCTCGTTCTCCGCGAGCCACCGCGCGTTGTAGAGCCGGGACATCGCACGCGCGCCGCCGTCGCACAAAATCGTGACGACGCTCGCACCGGCAGGACAGCCCTTTGCGACGCGTGCGGCCGCGACGACGTTGAGCGCGGCCGACCCGCCCAGCAGAAGCCCCTCTTCGCGCAGCAGATAGTGGGCCATCTCGACGGCATCGCGATCGCTGACCCGCACCGCGTCGTCGACCGGCGCATCTTTGAAGTTGTCGGTCACGCGTTTGATGCCGATCCCTTCGACGAACGAGTCGCCTTCGAACTCGAGCCGGCCGGTCTTCACATAGCAGAACAACGCCGACCCCAGCGGATCGGCGAGCACGCAACGGATCGCCTCGTTTTGCTCTTTTAAAAAACGTGAGACGCCCGCGAACGTCCCTCCGGTGCCCGCTGCGGCGACGAACGCATCGAGCGTCGCCCCGCCGTCGCGCCAGATCTCGGGTCCCGTCGTCTCATAATGCGCGTCGCGATTGGCGAGATTGTTGAACTGATCGGCCCAGAGCGCGTTGGGCGTTTCTTGTGCGATGCGCCGCGCGACGTGATAGTAGTTGTTCTCGTCGGCGAAGGGCACCGCGGGAACGGCGCGCACGTCCGCGCCCAACACGCGCAACAAGTCGAACTTTTCGGGGGATTGATCGTCAGGGATGACGATGATCGTGCGATATCCGCGCGCATTGCCGAGCAGCGCGAGCGCGATGCCGGTGTTGCCGGCCGTGCCTTCGACGATCGTGCCGCCGGCGGCGAGCGTGCCTGCACGTTCCGCCGCTTCGATGATGTATTTCGCGGCGCGGTCTTTGACGGAGCCGCCCGGATTGAGATGCTCGGCTTTGCCCAAGATATTGCGGCCGAGCGCAGCGGAAAGGTGCGGGATGCGGATCAACGGCGTATCGCCGACCGCCGCGAACAGGTCGGGCCTGACACCGCCGCTCATGTCGGCAAAAGGCTACCTAGCGGCTCTACGGAATACCTGCGCGATACATGCATCCGCGCAAGGTCATCATCATCGGCTCAGGCCCCGCAGGTCTGACCGCCGCGATCTACGCCGCGCGCGCAAATCTGGCGCCGCTCGTGTTCGCCGGCGGTTTGTACGGCGGGCAGCTCATGCTGACCAGCGATGTCGAGAACTACCCGGGCTTCCCAGAAGGCATTCTCGGCCCGGAGCTGATGGAGAAATTCCGCGCGCAAGCGGAGCGCTTCGGCGCCGTGATCCACAACGAAGACGTGACCCGCGTCGATTTCTCGTCGTCGCCGTATCGCGTGTGGGTCGATGATGAAGAACATCGCGGATCAGTGGTCGTGGTCGCGACCGGCGCGTCAGCGCAGTGGCTTGGGTTGCCGAACGAGACGCGCTTGCGTGGACGCGGGGTTTCCAGCTGCGCGACGTGCGACGGCGCATTTTTTCGCGACAAAGACATCACCGTCGTCGGCGGTGGCGATACGGCGCTCGAAGACGGCCTGTTTCTGACGCGCTTCGGCCGCAGCGTCACGGTCGTGCACCGTCGCGACTCGCTGCGCGCGTCCAAAATCATGCAACAGCGCGCGTTCGCCCATCCGAAGATGTCGTTCGTGTGGAACACGGTTGTCGACGACATCCTCGGCGAGCGCGGCGTGACCGGCGTGGTGCTGCGCGACGTGCAGACGGGTGCCACGGCTACCCGCCCCACCGACGCTGTCTTTGTCGCGATCGGCCACGTGCCGAACACGGAAATCTTCGCGGGACAACTCCAACTCGATCAGCGTGGGTATATAATCTCCACGGATGGCGTGCACACCAACGTGCCCGGCGTTTTCGTCGCAGGCGACGTCCAGGATACGCGCTACCGGCAGGCCGTGACGGCCGCGGGCCTCGGGTGTCGCGCCGCGATGGAAGCGGAGAAATATCTCGAAAGCATCGAGAGCCACGCCCATATCGCGGCACCGGCCGCGGGCTGAGCTGCCTTAAGCCCAGAGCGCGGTACAGCCGATATATATTAATGTAAGCGCCCGCACAGTGGGACCGTTTTTCTCCTCGGATATGGAGCACAATCGAACACATGAGTGAGCAGCAGCCGGGCCAGGCATCGGCACAGAGCCTCGAACAGGCCCGCGCGGAAATCGCCAAGGGCAACACCCCGGCGGCTGCTACGTTTGTGCGCCAGGCCGTCGGTCGCGCTGACACAACGCCCGCTCAACTCGCTGCCGCCGCGCAAGTCGCAGCCGACCTCGGCATGGAGGAATCGTTCGGCTGGTTCATGCGCGCGGGCCGCTTGATGCTCGACAACGGCCAGCTCGAGGACGCGCGCGCCGCATTCGAAGCCGCGCGCACGGTCGACGAGAAGAATTACGAGACGATCTTCGAGCTCGGACGCGTCGAAGTCGCCGCCGGCAACAAAGCCGGTGCGCTCGGGCGTTTCGCCGAGGTTTTGCGCAAGTCGCACTACACGTTCGTGCCCGCGCTGTTCGAGGCCGGCTGCGTCTACGAAGATGACGATCAGATCGATCAAGCGATCCTGACGTTCAAGCGCATCATCGAGCGCGATAAGAACCATGCGGACGCGCTCGCGCATCTCGGACGCCTGTACCGCATCAAGCAGATGGCGCCGGAGGCGACTTCCTATCTGCTGTCGGCCGCAGAAGCCGCGCGCAAGGTGATGGATTACACGCTCGCGTTGCAATGCGCGCGTGACATCCTCGAATTCGATCCCGGCAACGCGCGTGCGCGCGGCCTTGAATCAGAGCTCGAGAAGATCGCACCCGCGCCGCGCGAGAAGAAAGCCGCGCTCAAACCAGAGCCCAAGCCGGCGCCGCCGCCACCGCCGATCCAACAGGTCGCAGCCGCGGTCATGCCGCCGGACTACCGCGCGATCGAGCAGCAATCGAAGGCGACGCTCGAACTCGCCCAGGTCACCGCTGCAATCGCCGAAGCCTACAAACAGCGCCTCGCGATTGAGGAGCAGATCAAGGCCGCGCAAGCGGCGCTGCAGTCGGTCGCGGGCGAAAAAGCGGGCGCGGATCAAGAACTCGCCGGCATCAAAGCGCAACTCGACAATGTCGCGAAAGCGCGCGCCGCCGAAGAGGCGACGCTCGCTGCGCTGTCCGCCAAGCTCGAACAAGCGCGCACCGGCCTCGTCTCGATCGAAACGCTCGCCGAGAACGTCAAGAAAGCCGACGAGCAGCGCTCGGCGATCGTCAAGTCTATCGAAGGCCTTAACGCAGACTTGACGGCCACACGGGCGCGCGCGGATAAGACCAAGACCGATGCGAGCGCAGTCGAAAAGGCATTGCTCGAAGCCGCGGGCGGGTTTAGCGCGCTCAAGAAAGAGGCCGAAGGCGCAAAAGCGGTGCTTGACGCCGTGAAGGCACAAGCGGAAAAGGCGAAAGCCGATGCGACCGCAGTCGAGGCGACGATCGCCAAGGCGCGCGAAGCGTTTGGCGCCGCGAACACGCAGCTGCAAAGCGCTGAAAAGCGCATCATCGAGGCGGCCGCGCACGCGCACGCAGTCGCGGGCGATGCGACGACTGCGCTGTCGGGCGTGGGCGACGTCGAGGCGCTGATCGTCACGACGATGGGCGCGCAAAAAGGGATTGAAGATGCGGTCGCGCAGTTGCGCGCGCTCGCGCTGGCGCTTACCGAGCGGCGCAAACAGACCGAGGCCACGCTTGCGCAGATCCAAGGACTGGGCGAGCCGCAGGCGGCCGGCCTCTCGGACGCAGAGATCAGCAGGCTCGAAGCCGGCCTTGCTGCGGCCATCGAAAAGGCCCAGGCCGCCCCGGCCGCGTCGCCTCCTGCGCCGGCGGCTGGCGCAGTCAAGCCCAACGGCGCAGCGGCAGCCCCCGACCTGAGCGTCAGCAAGCAGAAAGTCGAGCCGGCGAAGGCAGAGCCCGCCAAAGCCGATGCGGCCAAGAGCGAGGCGCCCAAACTCGAGCCGGTCAAGGCCGAAGCCGCGAAGAGTCAGGCCAAGCCGGAGCCGGCCAAACCAGAAGCTGCAAAGCCCGCGGACAAAGCAGTCGCCGCGAAAGCGGACGACAATACGCCCGCCGGCATTTTCGCGCGTGGCGTCGCCCTGCTGGAGAACGGCAAACCGCAGGAAGGGCTCAAGACTCTTGAGCCGTTACAGAACAACGCCGAATTCGCAGTGCTCGTGCAGACGGCGATCGGGCGCTGCTACGCCGAGCTGGGGCAATATGACGAAGCGCTGTCGCGGTACGCAAAGGCGCTTGAAGTCTCAGGCCACCCGGAAGAGCAGTATCACGACGCGCTGTACTACATGGCTGCCGCCCACGAAGGCCGCGAAGATGCAGAGTCACGCGAACTCGCGGTCTGGGCGCTTGAAGAGATCGCAGCGGCGAATCCCAAATATCGCGACGTCGCAGCGCGCCTTGACTCGCTGAAGGCGAAAGCCGGAAAGGCAGCGGCCGGCGGGGCCGCCTAAGGCGTGACGAACGCAAACCGCAAGCGCCAGCTTGCGATCGAGACCGCGGCGAAGGAAGGCTTGCGCGCTTCTGTTCCGCTTTACGTCGCGGCGGCCGAGGCGTTCGCGCAAGAAGATCGGCCCGCGCAAGGGCTTGAGCTTCTCGGCGAACTGCTGCGCGCGAAAGAAAAGCGGCGCGGATTGTTCGGACGCGTCGACAAGAATCCGCTGGGTCCCGAGCGCGTGCGCGTCGCCACCAAATACGCCGAGCTCGCACATCTGACGTCTCCGACCGAAGACTCGCTCGAAACGCTGTCCGATCTCGCCATCGAGTTCTCCGACGTCGCCGTCGTACGGCGCGCGAACGCCGACGGCTTGCGCAACGCAGGGTACGCCGCCGATGCCATCGATGAATACCGCACGTGCGCGAAGCTCGAGCCGCATGAAGGCGACATCCCCGTGCGTTTGAGCGAGTTGTATGCGGCGCTCGGACGCGCGGACGACGCCCGCGAGCAGCTGCGCACCGGCATCACACTGCACGCCGCGAACGGGCAGTTCGAACAAGTCGCCGACCGCGCGATGCGCTTCATCGACCTGAATCCAGACGAGCTTGACGACGTGTTCGACTCGATGGAGCTCATCCCAGGCGAGGTCCTCAAGAAGCACGTGCCATCTCTCGATCATCTCGGCGTGCTCGTGCGCCGCGATCCGAGCCGCGAGCCGGCATGGCGCGCGCGCACGGAACAGCGGCTGGTCGAACTCTACACGCGCGTGCTCGAAGCAGACGCGCGCAACGGGGCCGCGCGCCGCGGCATCAACGTGCTCGGTCCGCAGTATCTCACTGAAGTCGAAAACAAGCTGCGTACGGCGCCGAAGCCGGCTGCGGCCACAGCGGCGGTATCTGCGGCCGCTGTTTCTGTTGGCTCGGCGGCGGCGACGGCCACCGTCGCACCGCCGCGCGCGACGCCGGCAGCGCCGCCGAGCACGACGCCGATGGCGCCGCCGATCGCTCCGCCCCCAGCTCTCGAAGATGCCGCCGGCGCTCCGGAGCTCGTGGAAAAATCGCCCGGCGAACTTGTCGCTGAGGATGAACCGGTGGCGGCCGCACCAGCGCCCGCCTCGGCCAGCACACCGGCACCGGGCGCGAAGCCCGCAGAGAGCGCATCCGCGCCTGCGCAACCCGCTCAGCCGGCCGCCGCAGCAACCGCTGCCGGCGCGGCACCGACACGCGCGCAAGAACCGGTCGCACCGGCGACGCAATCGCCTGCGCCCGCGGCCGCGGCCGTTAGCGCAGAGGCTGCGTCGGCGGCGCCGAAGACGCCGTCAAGCGCGCTGTACGCCTTCGCGTTGCGCAAAGCGCAAGAACAGTTCGACGCCGGACATTACTCAGAAGCAGCACAAGCATGCGATCGCATCCTGAAGCGCGGCGAAATCCCCGAAGTGCTTATGCTGCTCTCGCGTTGCTATCTCAAGCAAGACCTCAGGGATGAAGCTGTGGCGGCGTGCATGCGGTACGCTGATGCACAAGGCGCGATCGAGCCTGCCAAGGCGCTCGATGCGCT
Source organism: Vulcanimicrobiota bacterium (assembly GCA_019235715.1). Classification (GTDB taxonomy): domain Bacteria; phylum Vulcanimicrobiota; class Vulcanimicrobiia; order Eremiobacterales; family Eremiobacteraceae; genus JAFAHD01. The sequence continues at coordinate 25,478 of JAFAKE010000013.1, read as the reverse complement.
GACTGACTTTGTCAAAGAGCTGCCAGACCCGGCGCTCATCCTGCGCCGCTCGCAGCTGCTGACGACGATCCGCCAAGTCGAACGCGTCTCCTGACGCCGCCATGTCGCTCGAACTCATCAACACCGTCGGCTCGCTGCTGACAGCATGCATCATCGCCGCGACGGCGATCGTGGCGATCGTTCAGCTGCGCCATCTGCGCGCGAGTAATCAGATCAGCGCTATGCTCAACATCGGCGAGGAGCTGCGCGATCCGGAGTTCACACGAGCGCTTCACCTCATCCGCACGCAACTCGACTCGGCCGTGCAGGATCCGTTGTTCCGCGCATACAGCGACGCATGGGATCATGGCGATCCACTTCCGGATGTACCCGAGAGCTACGAACAGCTGCGCAACGCGGCGACGTTGGTGGGCAACGCCTATGAAGAGCTCGGCATTCTCGTCAAGAACGGCATCGTCGACCGCCATCTGTTCCTCGACCGTTATAGTTGGACCATATCAAATGCCTGGGGACGTCTTGCACTGGTGACCGCAGATTCGCGCGCCGCCACCGGCCAGCAAGCGTTGTGGGAGAACTTTGAATATCTCGCAGTGCTATCGGAGGATTGGATCCGCGACCACGGCAGTGTCTATCCTAAGGGCGTGCGGCGGATGCCGCTGCGGCCTTCCGCGGCGCCCGACGCGCCCTCGACGGCCATGCCAGCGCAAGCGCCATCAACGCCAGCGTCGTCAGCACAGAGATCGGCGCCTTCCGTTCCTTCCGTTCCCTCGGCCTAAAGAACAAGAAGTTCATCGCGCCGCGATCGATCGAGGCATCGTTCCGATCGCCACGGCATCTGTCGAATACGTGCGGACGTAACGGAACGAGACAAATCCATAACCGTGATCGCCGAAACTGGGCCCGAAGCTGTTGCGGAAGATGAAGTAGCCGCCGCCCGGGAAACTCGCGTCCTCGCGAAAGCCGACCAGATCGATCGAGTGCCCATCGAACAGCGGCGATTCCATGAAGAGAGACGCCTGCGTGCGCGGATAGTCAGTGGCCAGCGGCACGCCGTCGACGTCATCGGTCGTGTAGCGATACGGCCACCACACTCCGATGGCAACGGGTTCGCCGGAACGCAACTCGTCCAGTACTGCCCGCAGCTGCGAATCGCTCAGTCCAGTGCTGTTATCCCACCGTTTGAGTTCGGCGAACGGATAGCGCGACGGGAACATCGATTTCGCGGACGCGATCACCGCTGAGGTCGGCATCGGCGGACTGCCCGGGTCGAAGCTGCTGCGGTATGGCATTTGCTGCGCGGTTGCGATGCCCCAGGTCTCGAACGCATTGATGAAGCGCGCGAACTTGCCGCCGTCTTGATACGGCCGGCCGTTTGACTCGTTGCCCGCCCAGTTCAGATATTCTTCCGAAAGATCGAGGCCTTTAGGCTCCGCCGTGCTGCCCGCCGCTTGGTATTCGATCAAGAACGTGATCGCGAAAACGGTGCACGTCAGCCGGTCGCCCTGGTCGCGCACCACCAGCCCCCGCTGCTTGATCTGCGGGCGCAGATCGACCGCCGTCTGCAAGCTCGAGCCGCGCGCCGCGCTTTGGCTCTGATGCGCGTCGAGCGCGAAGACGATCGCGACCAGCACGAGGACAAGCGCGCACATCGTCAAGACGCGGCCGACGATGCGAGCAAAACCAAGGCCCCAAGAAGGCATGCTGAATAACCCCGTTCACGCCAGGGACCTCGCCTCAAATCCGCTGTGGGATGACGGAATTATACCCGCGCGCGGCGCTGTCAATACTTGGGACGTTCGACCGGTTTAGGGCTGCTCTAAGGCGCGAACGTGTAGACGACGCGATACGTTTCGGTCGCGGGCTTGCCGTCGATCTTCGGTGGCAGGAACGAGCTGCGCGCTGCCGCCGACAGCGCTGCCTGATCCAGCGCCGGATGGCCCGCGGATTTTTCAAGGCGCTGCGAGATGACATTGCCTTTTGGTCCGACGGTCACCAGCACGATCGCGGTGCCGCCCGCGTTCTGCTCGCGCGCGATCTCCGGATAATCCGGCTGGATGCGGTTGGCGAAGCGCGCGTCGACGACGATCTGCGGCGCGTACACCTCCGCAGCTGCCGGCGTCGGTGTCGCCGGCGCAGGCGTCGCGGGTGCCAGCGTCGGAGCGGCCGTGAACTGCGGTGCGGGGGTCGGCGGCAATGCGAACGCATTTCCAGCCGCCGCGACTGTGAGCGGCCGCGCAGCCGGCTTCGGTTTCGTCGCGGGAGCTTTTTTGGGACCCGGCGTCGGCGTGGTCGTCGGTTGCGGTGTCGGCGTCGGCTTGGGCGTTTCGGTCGGCAGCGGTGTGGGCGTCGCTCCGATCAATTTCGGCCCCGGCTTGACCGGGTGGTAGGCGAGCAGGTGCGTGGGCAGGATCGCCGACTTCGCCGTCGGTTTCGGCGCAGGGACCGGATGCTGCAAGTTGCTCAACAGCGCGCTGAAGTCCGGACGCGCGTATGCGATCCACGCGCCTGCGCCGACCACGATCAGCACGGCGATGAGTGCGAAGACGCGGACGCGTTGACGCACGCTCTTCTTGCGCTTGCGCTCATCGCGGTCTTCTTTGAAGCTGCGGCGCAGCGGCGCGCCAGGGGTGAAGCTCACGTAGCGGGGCTGCCTCCAAGAATCGGCGCGGTCCATACGAACAGCGCGCGCCTACACTTTGAAATATCGTCCCGAACTGCCTACGAGTTTAAGACTCCGGTGGGACGGCGGATGTTACGAAACTCGAGGGACCGGTGCCGCGTCCGGTTCTGTACGCGGCGCCCACGATGCAGGCAAAGCGTGAGCCAGCGCGCGGAAAGCCCTTACCCCCGACGCGAGCGCGCGCTCGTCGAGGCGGAATTCCGGAGAATGCGCCATCGGCGGATCAGCGATTCCGGGCAGCGCGACGCCGAGCCGAAGATAGCAGCCGGGCGCATGCTGTGCGAAGTATGCGAAGTCCTCGGCGCCCATCGACGGTTCTGGTATGTCGACCACCACTTGGTCGGCATCGCGCAGCGCCGCGACCGCGCGGTCCGTGAAATGTGGGTCATTGAAGACGCTTGGATAGCCGAACTCAAATTCAATATCGTACGTCGCACGATGCGCTTCGCAGATGCCTTTGACGATGCGCTCGAGCCGGCTTGGAATGCTCTTGCGCACGCCCTCGTCCAAACAGCGGATCGTACCTTCGAGCACGGTCTCATCGGCGACGATATTGCGCCGGTAACCGCCGCGGATGACGCCGACCGAGATCACGACCGAGCGCAACGGATCGATCTCGCGGCTGGCGATGCGTTGAATCGCGCCGACGATCTCCGCGGCGGTCGGTATCGTATCGACGGCGCCATGCGGGTACGCTCCGTGTCCGCCGCGGCCATGGATGCGGATCGCGAAATCGTCGCACGACGCGGACATGGCGCCGTGGCGCGTGCCAAAAACGCCGGACGGCAGCAACGGTGACACGTGCAGCATCGCGACGCCGTCAACGACCGGAGCGCGCATGACACCAGCCTCGATCATCGGCAGCGCTCCGCCTGGGCCTTCCTCTGCGGGCTGGAAGAAGAACTTCAGCGTGCCGGCCAGGTGCTCGCGCTCTTGCGCCAGCGAAACGGCCGCGCCCAGCAGCATCGCCGTATGCGCATCGTGGCCGCATGCATGCATCACATCCGGGATCTTCGACGAAAACGGTTCGCCGCTGCGCTCTTGCAGCGGCAGCGCATCCATGTCGGCGCGAAACGCGAGCGTGCTGCCCGGGCGCGCGCCACGCAACACACCGACCACGCCGGTCTGCGCCACGCGCGCTGTCTCGATGCCGGCGGCGTGCAACGTTTCCTCGACGAGCGCGCTCGTGCGCCGCTCCTCAAAACCGAGTTCGGGGTGTTCGTGGATGCGGCGTCGCCAGCGGACGACTTCTTCGAAGACGCGCTCGAGCGCGGCTTCGGTCATGCGAGCAGCGGCTCTTTGGAGCGGCGCCCCGCTTCCATCGTGCGTTCGATCTCGTCGGCGTCTTTCGGCAGCTCTTCGCTGAGATTCTCGCGGCCGCGCTCGGTGACGAGCACGTCGTCTTCGATGCGCACTCCGATGCCTTTGAAGCGCGGATCGACGTCAAGATCGTAGCCGACGTACAGGCCAGGCTCGATCGTCACGACCATGCCGGCCGCGAGCGGGCGCCAATCGCCTTTCTGGCGATAGAAGCCGACGTCGTGCGTGTCGTAACCTAAGAAATGTCCGACGCGATGCGGCAGGAACGGGCGATGCGCGCCGCCCTCGAGGACCGCGTCAGCGGGTCCCTTGACCAGCTTGAGGTCGATCAAACCCTCGACCATGATGCGCTGCGCCGCGTCGTTGATCGTCGTGTTGAACGTGACGCCCGGCTTGCACAGTTCGATCGCCGCACGGTTGGCCGCCAGCACGATATCGTACACGGCGCGCTGCTCGGCGCTGAATTTGCCTGAGATCGGCCACGTGCGCGTGATGTCGCCGTTGTAGAAATCGACTTCGGCGCCCGCGTCGATCAGCACGAGCGCATCGTCGGGAATGCGGTCGCGGTTGGCGGTATAGTGCAGGTACGTCGTGTTGTTGCCGCCGGCGACGATGCTCGGATACGAATTCGACTCCGCTCCGCGGCTGGCGAAGACATAGTCGACGATCGCCTGCACTTCATATTCGTGCATGCCTGGCCGCGCGTAGCGCATCGCGGCGAGATGTCCAGCGCAACTGATCTCCACGGCGCGCCGCATGCCGGCGATGTCCGCCGCGGACTTGATCGTGCGCATCTCGTGCAGGATGGGACTGGGATCGAGGATGTTGAGCGCCGCATTGTCGGCGCGACGGCGCGTGATGCGCGCCTGTTTGACGTGACGGATGATGCGGCGGATGAACTCGTGGCCGCCGTTCATGCCGTAATAGAGGTTGTCGGATCCGTCGAGCAGCGCCGGCAGGCGTTCGTCAAGTTCGGCGAGCGGATACGCGGCGTCAACGGATAGCGCCGCAGCCGCGGCTTCGACGCCGAGCCGTTTGCCTTCCCAAATCTCGCGGTCGCGGTCGCGCGGGCGCACGAAGATCACCGTCTTCGTCTGCGGGTGCGACGGCGCGAGCACGAGCACGCTCTCGGGTTCTGCAAAACCCGTCAGATAATAGAAGTCGGAATCTTGGCGATACGGATAATGGCCGTCGTTCGAACGGATCACTTGCGGCGCGCTTGGGAAGACGGCGACGGCGTCGCCGATCTTCTCCATAAATGCGTCGCGACGTTTCTTGAATTCGGTCACTTAGAGTCCTCGCGCTTGACGCAGATATTCGACGGTGTGGCGGATCGTTTCGCCGTCACCGGCTCCGGGCGAACGGCGCAGATATGTCTCGAGATCTTCGATCGCGCGGTCGTAGCGATGCAGCCGCGCGAACAAGATGCCGCGGTCGCGCAGCTCGGTCGGATCGTCGGGGTCGAGCACGAGCTGCAGTTCGATCGCCGCCAACGCGGCGACGTAGTTCTTCGCCTGGCTTAAGCTGTTCTTGAGGTTGAGGAGCACGCGTTTGACGATGGTGCGGTGCGACACTGGATCGAGGAACGAATCGCGCCAGGTGATGCGCCCGCGATACAATTTGTCGACGAGCGCGACGCAATCGGTGACGTCGAGCACCGCGCCTGCCTGGTACGGATCGATGAACAGCCGGCTGCTCGGATCCGGGAAGCGCACGACGAAGTGGCCGGGAACACCGACGCCTTCTAGCGTCAGGCCGACGCGGCGTGCTGTCTCGAGCACGATGACGGAGAGCGTGATCGGAATGCCGACGCGGCGATCGAGCACGCTGGACAATAAACTGTTCCCGGGCTCGTAATATGCGCCGTGATTGCCGCGGAAGCCGCCTTCGCCGAACAGCGTCTTGAGCACGCCGCCCATGCGTGCGTACGGATCGTTCGAACCGCCGGCCGCCTTCGCGGCACGGGCGGCAAGCGCATCGAGCTTGCGCATATAGCGATCGGGCTCAACACCCGCATCGAACACAGCGGCGCATAACAGGCACGATGTGTCGAGCGGCAGGTCGACGTGCTCTTCGTCGCAGCGCGCGACGAGATTTGCGAACCGTTGACCTGGCAACGACGGTCTCATGAGGGACTGCCACCTTCTGCTCGAGCGATATCCGCACCTAGCGGGGAGCCGTAACGTTAGACCAGAAGGCGCGGTGTGATGCGCGTCGACGCCGACCTTGCGCTCGCGCGGCGAGCCGAGTTCCCGATTCTCTCAACCTGCACGTATCTCATCAGCAATTCGCTCGGCGCGATGCCCGCGCGCACGCCCGAACGGCTGGCGCAATACGCGCGCACGTGGCGCGAACAGGGCCAGCTCGCGTGGGATGAGTGGCTTGCGGCCGCGCGCCGCGCCGGCGACCTGATCGGCGCGCTGATCGGGGCCGGCGCTGGCGAAGTCACGATCTTGCAGAACGTCTCGAGCTGTGAGTGGGTGCTCGCCTCGTGCCTCGATTATGCCAAGGGCCGCGACAAGATCGTCTATTCCGATCTCGAGTTCCCGACCATCCATTATCTTTGGCAAGCGCAGGCGCGGCGCGGTGCGCGCGTGGAGGTCGTCAAGAGCCGCGACGGTTTGCGCGCCGACGTCGAGGCGCTGTGCGACGCCATTGACGAGCGGACGGTCGCCGTTCCCATCTCGCACGTGCTGTTCCGCACGAGCGCGGTCTGCGACGTCGCGCCGATCGTCGAAAAGGCGCACCGTGTGGGCGCCTACGTCTTTTTGGACGTCTTCCAATCGGTCGGCGTGTTTCCCATCGATGCGCCCGCGCTCGGCGTCGACGCGGTGGTCGGCGGCTGCCTCAAATGGTTGTGCGGCGGTCCGGGAGCGGCGTTCTTATGGGTGCGTCCGGATCTGTACGAGCGGTTGTCGCCCGCGATGATCGGCTGGTTTGGGCACAAGCGGCCCTTCGATTTCGACATGGGCGCGTTCGAACCGGCTGACGATGTGTCGCGCTACAGCGGCGGCACGTCGAACATGCCGGCGATCTATGCAGCGCTCGGCGGCCTGGAGATCATCAACGAGGTCGGCGTCGCGCACATCCGCGCGCGCAATGTCGAGCTGACCGAATTGCTGATAGAACGCGCGCAGCAAGCCGGCATCACCGTGCGTTCGCCGCTTGATGCGAAGCAGCGCGGCGGTCACGTGACGCTGGACGTGCCCGATGCGAGGCGCGCATGCGACGAGTTGATCCGCCGCAAGTTCATGGTGGACTTCCGCCCGAACGCCGGCATCCGCGTCGCGCCGCATTTCTATAACACACGCGACGAAGTGGCAGCAGTCGCCGCTGAGTTGGCCTCGATCCGCGATGGACGCTAAACGATCGTCGGCTGACGTCGTCGTCGTCGGCGCCGGCCCGGGCGGATCGGCGGCCGCACACTGGCTCGCACGCGCCGGCGCACAGGTCGTCATGCTCGAACGCGCGCGCTTCCCGCGCGATAAGGCGTGCGGCGATGGCGCCACCGCGCACTCGATCGACATCCTCGACGACATGGGCGTGCATTTCGACGACTTCCAAGGCAAGGGCGCGCGCACGCTCGGCGGACTCATCGGCAGTCCTGACGGCGGCACGTTCGCGGCCGATCCGCCGCCGCTCGAAAACGGCAGGCGCGCCGAATGCTGGGTCGTGCCGCGCTTGGTCTTTGACGAACGTCTGGCTCGCGCCGCGCAGGCCGCTGGCGCGACGTTGCTTGAGGAGTCGTCGTTCGCCGCTATGTCGCCGCACGATGGCGGCTGGCGCGTGGCATATGCGGATGCGTCCGGCGCGCGCACCGTCGATTGCAAGGTCGTCATCGGCGCCGACGGCGCTCATTCTGCCGTCGCAAAATCGCTCGGCCTGGATGAGAACTCGCCGCGCCACTTGGGTTACGCGCTGCGCGGGTATTACGAAGGCGTCGAAGGGCTCACCGACAAGCTCGAGATCTACTATTACGACACGCGTACGCTGCCTGGCTACGGCTGGATCTTCCCGACGGGCGATGGACTCGCGAATATCGGCATCGGCATCTACGTCGGCGAGCTGCGCCGCTCGAAGAAGAAGATGCGCGAATTGCTCGATGACTTCTTGGCGACCACGCCGGCGGTCGCTGCGCGTTGTCTGGGCGCGCGCATGATCGGGCGCGCGATCGGCTGGCCGCTGCCGGTGTCGAGCGCGAATCGCCCGACGGTGTTCGACGGTGCGATGCTGGTAGGCGATGCCGCCTCGCTGGTCGATCCGCTATCGGGAGAAGGCATCTACACAGCGTTGGTTTCCGGACGCAGCGCCGCGCGCGCGGCGTTGCAGGCATTGAAAGCCGGAGACACGTCGCGTTCTGCGCTGCGTGCCCACGAACGGGAGTGGCGCGCCGAGGCAGGCGGCTATCTCTCATCAGGGCGGCTGCTCAAGAACTTGGCGAAGAGCGGCACGCTGCTCGACCTGATCGTACGTAAGGCGGCGAGCAGCGTGTATTATGCGAGCAGAGCGATCGGCTACGGTCTCGGGACTCTCGACCGCAGGCGGGCGTTGCGCTCCATCGTGTTGAAGGCGATATTCCAGCCGTCGTTCTTCGTTCCGCGCAGGCGGGACGAAGCCCGATACGCCGAGGGCGGTTGAAACTTTTCGAATCACGTCTGATTACGCTGTTGTGAGGTGACGATATGAGCGATATGAACACGCCCGGCGATCCGCAGCTGCCTCCCGCAGAACCCGAACAGGCGCTTCCGCCGGCGGGCACATCGACGCACAGCTCCTCTGTGTATTCTTCTTCCGGGCCGGCGCCGACCGCGACGCCGGACAAGATCCAGTCCGAGTCGCGCCTATGGGCGATGCTCTCGCATCTCACCGCGTTGTGCGGCTTCATCGGCATCCCATTCGGCCACATCCTCGGCCCGCTCGTCGTCTGGCTGATCAAGAAAGACCAGTACCCGCTGGTCGACGACCAAGGCAGGGAGTCGCTGAACTTCCAGATCTCGATGACGATCTACGGCATCGTGGCAGGCCTGCTGACGCTCGTGTTCATCGGCTTCATCTTGCTTGGCGCGTTGATCGTCGCGGACATCGTGCTGGTCATCCTCGCATCGATCGAGGCCAATAAGGGCGTCGCATACCGCTACCCGCTCACGATCCGCCTGATAAAGTAAGAAAGCGCTTCGCGCTCGGGCACAGGTCCACGAGCACGCAGGTCGCACACGCCGGCCTGCGTGCGTGGCATACCTCGCGTCCATGATGGATCAGCCAATGGTGCGCGCGCGACCACCATCTCTTCGGAACGACCCTCATGAGCTGGCGCTCCGACTGCGCCGGCGTTTTCGCTCGCGTCAGGCCCGTGCGGTTAGCGACGCGGAAGACGTGCGTGTCGACGGCGATCGCGGCTTGTTGAAAACCTACCGACAATACGACGTTGGCCGTTTTGCGTCCGACGCCGGGCAGCTCGAGCAGCTCCTCCATCGTGTTCGGCACCGTGCCGCCGTGCTGCTGGACGATTCTGCGGCTCGCATTGACGATGTTTTTCGCCTTTGTCGTGAAGAGGCCGCACGTCTTGATGTACGGTTCAACCTCTTCAGGCTCGGCAGCCGCCAGCGCTTCGGGGGTCGGATAGCGAGCGAAGAGCGCCGGCGTCACCATATTGACGCGCGCGTCCGTGCACTGCGCTGAGAGAATCACGGCGATGAGGAGCTGGAACGTGTCCTCGAATTCGAGAGCCGTCTCGGCGCCCGCATAGGCCTTGCGAAGCCTGTCGAGGATCGCGGCGTCGCGCTGCGACTTCGTTAAGGTAGGGCGGCGCGCGTTTTTCGGCGGTTCAGTGCGACGAGTCCGTCGCGTTCGAGATCGCTGAGCAGGTCGAGCAGCCACGGCAGGTCGCTTTTGCCAAAGCCCTCCTTTACCTGCGGGCCGAGCTGAAGCAAGCCGAGGCTCGGCGCTGTCGTCAGCGCGCGGATCGCGCGGCCGCGATGTTGACGCCGCGAGCCCTCGTATGCGCCGGCCTGCGCGCGTGATACCCTGTGCTTTGTGGAGGCGCGCTCCTGCAGCGTGTTCTTCGCGCCCGCGCTGCGCGCGCGAAATGCGCACGCCGGCCGCAACGGGCATTTCAGGCAATTCGGCGTCGCTCGGCAATACAGCGCGCCGATGTCCATGAGCGCGTGGTTCCACGTCGCCGCCTCTTTCGGGAGAACGTCACGTGCGGCGGCCCAGACCTCTTTCTCTGAAGCGTCAGCGCGCCCCAACACCGCGCGCGCGATCACGCGACGCACGTTCGTGTCGACCGCCGGCTCCTGTCGGCCGAAGGCGAAACTTGCGAGCGCACCAGCAGTGTAACGACCGATTCCAGGCAATGCGCGCAAAGCGGCAGGATCGCTCGGCATGCGACCGCTCTGTCGTGCGACGATCGAGCGCGCGGTCTGCCACAAATGCTTTGCCCGCCGGTTATAGCCAAGACCAGACCAGGCCGAAAGAACGTCGCGCAGGTCCGCTTTCGCAAGCGCGTGCGGAGTGGGAAAGCGGCGCAAGAACGCGTCGTATTTCGGTATGACGCGCGCGACCTGCGTCTGCTGCAGCATCACTTCCGAGACGAGAATGGCAAACGGATCGCCTGTGTTGCGCCACGGCAAGTCGCGGCCGTTCTTCGCGTACCAGCGAAGAGCGCAGCGCTGTATTCTCTTGTGATTCACGCGACGATGATCACACGTGGATCGCGCCCTCGAGGTAGAGCGCGGCTTTGCCGGCGATCCCGACGCGATCGCCGAGGTCCTCGCAGAAGATCTCCCCGCCGCGCGCAGACAGCTGCAGTGCCCGCAACGGATTGCGCCCGAGGCGTTTCGACCAGTACGGGATGAGCGTGCAGTGTGCCGAGCCGGTGACCGGATCTTCGGGAACGCCTTGTTTCGGCGCGAAGAAGCGTGAGACGAAATCGACCTCGTCGCCCGGCGCGGTGCAAATGAATGCGCGCACGCTGTTGAGTTCTGCCAGTTTCGCCATGTCCGGACGCAGCGCGCGCACGTCCGACTCGCGCTCGAACACCGCCATGTAATCGACCGCTTTGAACACCGCCGCCGGTTTCACGTTCAGCGCGTCGAGCAAGCCGCGCGGCGGATCGATCTGGCTCGCCGGGCGCGCCGGAAAATCCATAACGATCGTGTCGTCCTGGCGCTTGACGTTGAGCGGGCCGCTCTTGGACGAGAAGCTGACCGCCGTGCGCGACGGATCGAGGATGTGGAAGACCGCGTAGCCGCTCGCGAGCGTTGCATGGCCGCACAGATCCACTTCGCACGCCGGCGTGAACCAGCGGATCTCGTAGTCGTCACCGCGCGGCACGATGAACGCGGTTTCCGAAAGGTTGTTCTCTCTGCCGATGGACTGCATGGTCGCATCGGGCAGCCATGCATCCAGCGGACACACCGCTGCGGGATTGCCGCCGAACACGCGGCTGGTAAAGGCATCGATTTGGTAGAGCGGAATCCTCATGCGCGTCCGCTTTTGTCCGCAGGCGGCGCCGACCTTTGGCGACAACGGTGACACGATGAGCGCGCGCATCCGGCTCGGAGCGATGGGCTGGCAGGAAAAAGACTGGATCGGCCCGTTCTATCCGCGCGACACGACGCCCAAGGCCATGCTCGCGCAGTACGCGCGTTCACTGCCGACGGTGGAGGTCGACTCCTCGTTCTACGGCCGCCCGCGACAGACGACCGTCGACGAGTGGGCCGGCGCCGTGCCGGACGACTTTCGATTTGCCCTCAAAGTGCCGCGCGAGGTCACGCACCGGCGCCGCTTCGAGGATGCCGGCGAGGTGTTCAAACTCTTCGTCGATCGTGTGCGCACGCTCGGCGTGAAACTTGGCCCGATCCTGCTGCAGTGCCCGCCCGACTTCAAGCCGAACGCCAGTAACCGCAGCAGGCTGTTCGAATTTCTCGAGATGCAGTTGCCCGACGATGTGCGCGTCGCGCTCGAACTGCGCGACGCGCAGTGGTTCGACGACGCGCTGTTCGCGCTCGCGCGCGAGCACCGGTTCGCGATCGTCGCCGCCGAAAGCGAGCGCTTCGATGTCGCGTCGGCCGCCGATGTCGTCAAACGGCAGCTCGGCAACGTCGATTTTCTCTACGTGCGCTGGATGGGTCCCGAACCGTTCGAGCATTACGACCGCGTGCAGGTCGATCGCTCCGCCGCGCTCGCACAGTGGACGACGATCATCGCGCAAGCGCGCAGCGACGTGAGCGAGATCTTCGGATATGTGAGCGACGATTATGCGGGGCACGCGCCGGGGACGGTGCGCGAACTGCTCGGCCGGCTTGGTGAGAACGCGCCGCCCGACATCACGACGCCGTCGCTCTTCTAGCGCGTGCGTTTCGCCGATGTATATAGATGTATATAGAGGAAGGCTGACCATCTGCTGGAACCAAGCCCATACCTCGGGAAAGGCGTGCCCCAGTAAGCGTGATCCTTAACGACATCGAAGTCCTGTTCGGCGGACAAGCCGGCGACGGCAGTCTGACCACCGGCGATCTCATCGCGACCGTCTTCAAGCGCATGGGCCTTGACGTGTACACGTTCAAGGATTTCCCGTCGCGCATCCGCGGCGGCCATACGAATTACATCATCCGCGCGAGCGAACATCCGCACTACGGATTGGCTGACTACGTCGACGCGATGGTCGCGTTCGACCTCGAGTGCGTCGAGAAGCACGTCGATGAGATGCGTCCCGGCGGCTTCGTCATCTTCGACAACACATCCGAACAGCTGACCGACGCGGTTCGCCGCACCGACGTGACGTACTACGAAGTGCCGCTCGCCAAGATCGCAAAGGAAGTGCTCGGTCTCGAGCTCGTGCGCAACACGATTTCGCTTGGGGTGCTCGCTCAGCTGACGGGCATGGATCCCGCGATCGTTCGCTCGCTTGTCACGCGCCAATACGAGCGTAAAGGCGAGAAAGTCGTCGCTCAAAATATCGGCGCCGTCGAGGCCGGCGAGAATTATGTCAAAGAGCATTTCGTAGACAAACCGAGCGGATATCGTCTACGTGCCAAACCCGACGTCGATCGGCTCATCATGATGGGCAACGACGCGATCGGGTACGGCGCGCTCGCGGCCGGCTGCCGCTTCATGGCCGGCTACCCGATCACGCCCGCGACCGACGTGCTCGAATGGATGGCCAAGCATGCGCCCAAATACGGCGGCGTCGTGATGCAGGCCGAAGATGAATTAGCGGCCATCAACATGGTCATCGGCGCTGCGTGGGCAGGCACGCGCGCGATGACCGCGACATCCGGGCCCGGCCAGGCGCTCATGACCGAAGGCATCGGCTTAGCCGGCGTGACCGAGACGCCGATCGTGATCGTCGAATGCGCGCGCGCCGGTCCTTCGACCGGCATGCCGACGAAAACCGAGCAAAGCAATCTCAACCATTTGATCTTCTCCGGCCATGGCGAGATCCCGCGCGTCGTGTTGGCGCCCGGCTCGGTCGAGGAGTCGTTCTATATAACCGTGACGGCCTTCAATCTCGCCGAGAAATACCAGCTGCCGGTGTTCATCCTCAGCGAACAGGCGATGTGCCAGAGCAAGGAGACCACACCGCGCTTGGACGTCGGCGCCGTGAAAGTGGACCGCGGCAAGCTGCACCATAACGGCGCGTTGACTTTCGGCGAGTACAAGCGATTCGAGTTCTCCGATGACGGCGTCTCGCCGCGCGCGATTCCCGGTACCGAAGGCGGCATGCACCTGGTGCCTGGCTCCGAGCACAACGACGCGGGCGTCATCACCGAAGACGCGCGCAATCGCGTACGCATCATGGACAAGCGCATGCAAAAGCTTGTGTCGATGCGCCCGGATCTGCCCAAAGCGGTCGTGCACGGCGATCCCACAGCGACAGTCGCGTTCATCGGCTACGGCAGCAATCGCGGCCCGATCAACGAGGCGCAGCAGCGCTTGGCAGCAGCAGGCGTGCCATCGCGCTTTTTGCAGCTGCGCACGCTGTGGCCGTTCCCCGAAGAGACCGTACGCGAGTTCATCAAGGACGCGAAGCACGTCTTCGTGGTCGAGAACAACATGACGGGGCAGATCGACCGGTTGATCCGCTACGTGACCGGGCCGCTGCCGCGACTGCACCGCGTGCTCAAGTACAGCGGCCGGCCGTTCCGGCCGATCGAGATCATCGAAGCCGTCGAAAACACGCTCAACGCGCGCACGTCAAAAGACGGTCACACGATCGTCGTGGGCAGAAATGGCGCGCGCTCTTCATCGGCGCCGGCAGAACACGCTGTCGCGCATCTATTAGAGGCGCCGGCAGACGACGTCGTGGCGGCGGATTAAGAAATGGCAACACAACTCACTCCGAAAGATTTTGCGACCGCGACGCCGTCGTGGTGGTGTCCTGGTTGCGGCGACTTCGGCGTGCTTGCGGCATTGAAACAAGCGTGTGCGGAGCTTGCACTGCAGCCCAAAGATGTGGCCTTCGTGTCCGGCATCGGCTGCTCGGGCAAGATCTCGGGCTACTTGCATTCATATGCGTTCCACGGCGTGCACGGGCGCGCGCTGCCGACGGCGACTGCGGTCAAGCTTGCCAACAAGGATCTCACGGTGATCGTCGCGGGCGGCGATGGTGACGGCTACGCGATCGGCGCCGGTCACTTCTTGCACGCGGTGCGGCGCAATCCGAACATGACGTACATCGTCATGGACAATCAGACATATGGTTTGACCAAGGGGCAGTCGTCGCCGACGAGCATGCTCGGCTATCTGTCGGGCACAAGCCCCGCGGGCAATCCCGATGCGCCGCTCAACGGCCTTGCGGTCGCGCTTGCGGCGGGCGGCACGTTTCTCGCGCGGGCGTTCTCATCCGAACCCAAGGCGATGGTCGAGATGATCAAGGAGGCAGTCAACCATCCCGGTTTCGCGATCGTCGAGGTGATGTCGCCGTGCGTGACGTTCAATAAGATCAACACTTACAAGTGGTTCAAAGAGAACGTTTATCACCTGAGCGACGTCGAAGGCTACGATGCATCGAACCGCGCGAAGGCGTTCGAGACGCTGATGCAGCCGGGCAAGATACCCCTCGGCGTGTTCTACCGCGAAGTGCGTCCGACGCTCGACGAGCTGATGCTCAAAGATACTCCGGCCGTCTCAGGTCTCGACATCGAGTCAGTCGACCCGAAATTGGCAAAGCTTCAAGAAGCGTACCTGTAGCCGAAACCAGAAATCGAAGTCAGAAATTGATAAGGCCGGCGTTGTGACGCCGGCCTTATGCGCTCGTAGACGGCTTGGCCTACAGGTCAGGGTCCGATCGCGATGTTGCTCGGATTTCCGATGCCCGGCAAGCTCAACACCGGCGTGCTTGCGCCGCTGAACGGTGGCGCGAATACCGACAAGTTGCCGTGGGCGCCATCGACGCCGTACGGCACGTACAGGTTGAAGGAGCTGTCCGTCGCGATGAACGTCGCTTCGCCGGACGTTCCACCGCTTACGACTGGCGGAGCGATATGAAATGCGGGCGTGATGCCGGTCGCAAACGGCGGTTTGAACGCATAGACGTTGCCTGTTGTGAAATCGCTGACATACATCTGGTCCTTGACGTCGAAGGCGACGCCTTCCGGGAATCCCGGCGATGTGATCGTCGCAATCGCGGCCATGCCGTTCGCAAACGGCGGATTGAACACAAGCACTTGCCCTGCCAGTTGATTGGCGACGAACATCCGGCCGGTGGTGTCAAAAGTGATGCCCGTCTGATTGTTGAGCGCGGGCACCGTTGTGTTGATAACGAGTGCCGGTGCAGGCACACCGGTTGCAAACGGGGGTGAAAACTCGTAGATCGTGCTCGTCGCGCTGCTGCTCATCCAGATGTCGCCGGCGGCGTCGAGCGTGATGAACGTGTCGTTCGCAGTGCCGGGGATCGGTCCCAGCGTGACTGCAGGAGTGCTCGTCGCCGAAATCGGCTGGCTAAATATGAAGATCGACGAGGCGCCGTC
Organism: Vulcanimicrobiota bacterium; assembly: GCA_019235715.1. Classification (GTDB taxonomy): domain Bacteria; phylum Vulcanimicrobiota; class Vulcanimicrobiia; order Eremiobacterales; family Eremiobacteraceae; genus JAFAHD01. The sequence goes on along the minus strand of JAFAKE010000013.1, from coordinate 9,503 downwards.
GTCAAGCACGTACAGATTGTGCGCCTTGTCAACGGCTAACGCCGAAGGCGAAAGCGGAATCCCGTTCGCCGGTCCGAGCGTGAACGCAGGTGTCGACGAAGCAGTGAGCGGCATCTGATAGACTTGTACGCCGGCCGTTCCGCTTACGAACGCCGGATTCGACACATATGTCCGCGCGGGTGGCGGCGGTGGAATCGAGATCACGGGATTCTTCGCGCAGCCGGCGGCCGCAAGAATAACCAGGAGTGCGGCAATGGATAGGCGTTTCACGACATCCTCCAAAGCGAATGGCGCATATGCATCGATGATCGCTCGAGCAATTGCAGCGAGTGATCAGGTGCGTTTGGTATTCGCTATCGCGCGGTCTTCGCCTCGCTCGCTCGACGCAAGAAAACGGCCGGGGAACCCGGCCGCTTCTTACAGGTGGTGCCGTTCCTTATGGTCCGAAGGCCACTGAGAACGGGAATCCGAGCCCGTTGAAGAGCGTGTTGGTAGCAACGCTGTTCCCGGTGAGCGGCGGTGTGAATTCGGCGATGCCGGCCTGGCCTGGGAAGCCGTCGTCGCCGCCGAACGTCTGCCACAGATTGCCCGAAGGATCGAACGTCGAATTGAGCGCTTCGGTCGCCGTCGCACCGTTGATCATCGTGGTCGCAATCGTCGCGGAGGGTGTTACTCCCGTCGCGAACGGCGGGTTGACGATCGCGATCGTGCCGTTTTGCTGGCCGACGATCAAGTGGTCCTTAAGATCGATACCGCTCCCGCCCGCGGGCAACGGCATCGTCATCGTCGCGGCCGGCACGTTGGCGCCGTTTGCGAACGGCGGACGGAAAACCGTCACCGTCGAGCTGCCAAATGACGGCGTGATGAGGTCGCCCGCGCGGTCGAATACGACGTTGACCGGACCAAACGGCATGCCGGTGATGGTCTTTGCCGGCGCTTGTGGACCGCTGGTAAAGGGTGGTGTGAATTCGTCGACCGCGACAGCACCTTCGTCAGCGACGAACAAGTTACCGGAACTGTCGAACGCCATGCCTTCGAGTAACGAGGCACCTGCGACCGGACCAATCGTCATGAACGGCGTGCTCGTCGCTGAGACAGGCGAGGAGTACACGGAGATCGTCGCCGTGTTTTCGTTCGATACATAGAGGTTGCCGTGCGAGTCGAACACGACGCCTGCGTCGCCGGCACCGGGGATCGTAAAGGACGGCGTTGACGTGCTGGTGATCGGCTGCGTGAAGACAACCAACCCACTGATCAGGTCTGCTACGAACAGACGTGCGGGCGGCGGCGGGGGGATTGAGATCACCGGATTTTTCGCGCAGCCGGCGGCGAGAAGAAGCCCTATGAGCAGTACGAGCGGAAAACGTTTCACGCGACCCTCCACAAGCGAAGAGAAGTACGCCCCGACCAGCATCCTTGTTGCGGCTGGACCTAGCGCGTGGCCTCTTCTGAACAGCCAGAATCGTTGCCTCGCTCCCTCTAAGGCTAAAACGCGTCGCGGGACAGGGTGGCTTTGCGGGAAGGCGGGGCCGCGCGGGGGAATCACGGCCCGATGCGCCGGCCGTCATGGCGGGCGCGGCGACCTTTTTTGTACCTTTCAGGAGTTGGCCGTGCGCAATATCGCCTTCCGATGCCTGTCCTTTATCGCGTTGACCGCCGCGCTGTGTTCGTGCGCGAAAAACCCGGTGATCTCAATCCCACCACCACCGGCCGCGCGTCTTTACGTGGCCGACTTCAATAATGGAGTGGTCGCGTTCAGCCAGCCGGTAATGTCAACGAGCACGCCGCTGTTCACGCTCATCGGCTCCGCCGCGAATCCATCGGCGGTCGTGGTCGATTCAGCCGGCAATCTTTACGTCGCGCACTATAACGTACCTAATATCGACGTCTACCACCAGCCGATCACCGCAGCCAGCACTCCTGCATTCACGATGAACGTCGCGATAGGCAATATTTCTGGGCTATCGATGGACAAGAGTGGTAACCTTTGGGGTGCGTCCGAAAGCTCCGCCGAGGTCTTTGAAATAGCTCCGCCCTTCGCGGGCGGTCCAGTGACACCGTTGTATTTTACGAGTGCGTCGTTCAACGGGCCGGTCGACGTGGTCTTTAATTCCAGCGGCCAAATGCTGGTACCAGAATTCAACGGAAAAAGCTTGCTCGCATTCACCCCGCCGTTCGCATTTCCCGGGCCTAACGTCCCGGCCGCGACCATCGCGCTTCTCAACAATGTCGGCGGCGTGCACAATCCCGACCAAGGCGCGGGCTGCGCCATCGACCTTCACGACCATTTGATCATCGGCCTCAACACCAGCGGGCAGCTTGCCATTTTTAACCCGCCGTTCGCCACGGGCAACACGGCGGCCGGTTGGGTTGCGCCGCCGACGATCAACGGCGGCCCTTCTGGCGAACCACTTCACTCGACGTTTGACCCGAGCGGCAATCTGTGGGTGCCGTACGGTCAGTTCGGCGGCGCTAACGCTGGCGTCGTGGAATATGGACCGCCGTTTACGTCGTCCAGTGTGCCAACGGTAATCCTCGCAGCCGGCGCAAGCAGTGGTTTGAGCTGGCCCTTTGGCCTTGCATTCGGGCCCTAACACGTAGCGCGTTCGTATGACGAAGCCGCTCCGCGAGGGCGGCTTCGCTGTTTTACTCGCTGATGGCAGACACGCGAGCGGGTGAGTCCGGCCCTTTCTCGAATCGGCGCAGCCTTGAGTCGATACCATGTGGCCATCGTCGGCGGCGGTGTGGCTGGTCTTTCCGCGGCGTTATTTCTCGCACGTGCACAAGTCTCGGCAGCGGTGTACGACCAGCACGAATCGAGTCTTTATCGCGTTTCGCGCGTCCACAACTATCTCGGATTTCCCGACGGTGTCGGGGGCGCGGAGCTCATCGATCTTGGGCGGCGCCACGCGCAGAGGTTCGGCGCGGTCCTGATCGACGACGATGTTTTGAGCGTCAAGCGCGGCGATGCATTCGAGATACAGACCAGCAGCGGCACCGACGACGCGACGTTTCTATTGCTTGCCTCCAATAAACGTACCGATATCGCGCGCGGATTCGGCCTCGAATTGGGCGGCCACGGCGCGCGCTTTGTCAGCGTGGACGAGCGTGGCCAGACGAGCGTCGACGGACTGTACGCCGCTGGTCGCATCACCGGATTGCCCAGCCAAGCGATCGTGTCCGCCGGGGACGGCGCGCGCGTCGCGATCTCGATCATCGAGCGCATCCGTGGCGGCTACTATGTCGATCACGACACGTGATGCGAGCGCCACGCTGTGGCGCACGCTCTTGGCTTTGCTGTTCATCGCGCTTGTGGCCGCAATCGTCTGGGTGGTGTGGTTCATCCGCGCGCCGATCCCCCGTCTTGATGGAACGCTCGTGGTCTCCGGTCCCACCGCGCCGATCACAATTCGGCGCGACGATCGCGGCATACCGCACATCGAGGCGCAAACGGTCAATGATGCGCTCTTCGGCGAGGGTTTTGCGTGTGCGCAGGACCGCCTTTGGCAGATGGATACGCTGCGTCGTCAGGCCGAAGGGCGTCTGTCGGAATTCGCCGGGCCCGCGGCATTGGATATCGACCGCTATATGCGCACGTTGGGGCTTGCTGAGGCTGCGCAGGCGAACGTCGATGCGCTCGACGCGCGTTCGCGCTCCGCGCTGCAGGCGTATGCCGATGGCGTGAACGCCGCCGCCGCCTCGCACCGGCTGCCAATCGAGTTCAAACTGCTCGGGTACGGTTGGGAACCGTGGCGGCCGGTCGACACGCTGGCGGTCGTCAAGCTGATGGGTCAGCGGCTCGACGATCAGTGGTATTACATCCAAGTCAAGGCATCGCTCACAGATAAGCTTGGCCCGCAGGCTGCCGGCGCGCTCGTCGACATGCAGATGCCTGCGCTGGAGCGCTACATTCCCGGCTATGGAACGGGCGCACAAGCAAACCCGGCCGCCGCGGTCTCGCTCGCGAAATTCCGCCTGACGCTTGGCGCCGACCCGACCGGGCACGAGCGCGGCACGGGCTCTAATAATTGGGCCGTGTCCGGCGCGCGCACCACGTCGCACAAGCCGGTTCTTTCAAACGACACGCATCTCGGGCGCACGCTGCCGAGCACGTGGTGGACGGCCGATCTCTATGGCGGCCAGATGCACGTCGCCGGGTTCACGCTGCCCGGAATCCCCGGCATCGTCATCGGACACAACGAGCGCATCGCGTTCGGCGTGACGAGTGCAGAAGAAGCGGTCGAAGATCTGTACATCGAGCGCTTTCGCTCGCCGACGTCCGACGAGTACTTCGCAAACGGAATGTGGCGCAAAGCAGAACACCGCGTCGAGCGCATCGGCGTCAAGGGCAAAGGCGATGAGACGCTCGACGTGCTAGTCACGCGCCACGGTCCGGTCATCAAGCGAGAAGGCACGCGTGGTCTTGCGCTTGCGTGGACGATTCTGCATGGCGGCGGAGAAGCGCAAGCGCTGTTCGGTGTTGACGTGGCGCAGAATTTTGCGCAATTCCGCGCGGCGCTCGCGCATCAGGTCGGACCGGTTCTCAACTTCGGATACGCGGATTCAGCCGGCAATATCGGATACCAGGATGCGGGCGCCGTGCCGCTGCGGGCCGCCGGCGATGGTTCGCTGCCGGTCGAAGGCCAGGACGACAGATTCGCGTGGCGCGGCACGGTGCCGTTCGGATCTCTGCCGCATGCGCTCAACCCGCGCGACGGCTTCGTCGTCACCGCGAATCAAGCGCTCGTTCCGCCTGCGTTCCGTCCGCTTTTATCGACGTATTTCGAGCCGCCGTTCCGCGCGAACCGCATCGCCGGCCAGCTGCGTGGATTGCGCGACGCATCGGCGCAGACGATCGGCGCGATCCAAGCGGATATCTTCGATTATCCGCGCTGGCGTCTCGCGCGCGAGACGGCGCGTCTCCTCGCGGGTTCTGCGGATCCGCAAATGCGCGCGCTCGCGACGCAATTGCAAGCCTGGGACGGCAAGATGACCGCCGATTCGCGCATCCCCACATTTGTCGTGCTCGAAGAGAATCGGCTCGGGCAAGACCTGCTGCTGCCGCGCTTCGGCATGGAACTGTACGCGCAGTACGATAAACATTATTGGAAGATCGTGCCGCTTCTGCGCGTGCTCGATGGCGATCAGCGTCTGAACCGTTCAGGCCTTACCAAGGCGCGCGTTCAGACGGCGGTCGTGGCCGCTGCCGGCGAGGTCACAGATGGCAAGGGTGCCGACGGCATCGGCGCACTTGAGGTGTGGGGCCAAAAGAATGCCGCGATCTATCGGCATCCATTGTCGGCGGAGTGGATTCTTGGCTTCCTGAGCATTCCACCGGTGCGTGAGCCGGGCAGCGGATTTTCCGTCTACGCCAACAAGCCCGATCACGGTCCGTCGCAACGCCTTGTGGTCGATCTCGCCGATCTGGACAATTCTTCGATGTTGCTGACGCTCGGCGAATCGGGGGTCTACAGCGATCCGCATTACGACGATCAACTCGCCGACTACACCGATGTGCATTGGGCGCCGCTGCCATTCACCCAAAACGCCGTGTCGGCGGCCACGCAGCACACGCTGATCTTGAATCCGAAGTGACGCGCGGGCTCAGACAAGCTTGACGAGGTCGACGAGCGTGATCGCTTGGCCGCCGACCACATCCGGCTCTTCGAGATCCGTCCGATATCCAAGGGCTTCGAAGAACTGACGTGACTCAAGCTGTGCCGGCATTTGAACGAACACCGCGCTCAGGCCCATCCCGCGCGCCGCGGCCTCGACCGCGTTGACGAGCGCTTTTCCCAGACCGCGACTGCGCGCCGCCGGCACAACGGCGACGCGGAACAGCCACAGGACATCGCCCTGGCGGTCGAACATCGCCACGCCGGCATTGCCATTGGGATCGGCGATAATGAAGGCGCCCGCGCTCTCACTGCGCAAAAACACTTCGATGTCGCCCAGCATCGGTTCAACCGCAGCAAGCGCGCCCTCGGGGCCGCAACGGACGAGCAGTTCTTGGATGGCGTGTGCGTCGTGTTCGGTCGCTCGCCGCAGCCGCATAGTACGGGGCTTTACAGAATGATTCGCTTGCGCCTCCGCGTGATGGTCGCCGGCTACAATCAGGCGGTCGCCGAGTACACGCTCGCGCGTCTTGAGATCACGTCGGCCCATCCGCGCATCGCCCCGCCACCCATCATAGACCGTCTTGGCTCGGTGGCGGGTGGCGTCGACCCATACCGCGCGTGGCGCGCGGCGATTCGCCAGCTGCGCGCCGCGGACACCTATATCCGGGTCGGCGCCGGCGCGGTCGTCCGCCGTCATTCCGCCTGGTCGCGCCTGGCCGGCGCGTTCGGCGCAGTGCGCCAATACGCGGCAGGCATCGAGACGTTGCACGCGTCGGGCACGCGCCGCCGCCGCAGACGCAGTTCGTGATCGAACGCATCGCGGTGATCGGCGCGGGCACGATGGGCAACGGCATCGCGCACAGTTTGGCTGTGGCCGGTTTTATGGTGACGTTGGTGGACGCCGCAGGCGAAGGATTGAGCCGCGGCATGGCCACCATCGAGGCCAACTTGCAAGCGGGCGTCGAGCGCGGCAAGATCAGCGCCGATGAGGCGCGAGCCGCGCGAGCGCGCATCACGCCGTCGACACAGAGCGCCTCAGCCGCCGATGCGCAACTCCTCATCGAAGCGGTTCCGGAGGACCTGGGTCTCAAACATCTCGTCTTCGGAGAGCTCGAAAATGTCTGCAAGCCCGATGCGGTGTTTGCGACGAACACATCCGCACTGTCCATCACGGAGATCGCCTCAGCCATCAAGTCGCCCGAGCGAGTCATCGGCATGCATTACTTCAATCCAGCGCACATCATGAGGCTCGTGGAAATCGTACGCGGACTTGAAACGTCGCAGCGCGCGGTTGACGTCGCGCTTGAAGTTGCGACGCGTTCGGGCAAGGAGACGGTCCTGATCAACGAAGCGCCCGGTTTCGCGACAAGCCGCATCAATGCGATGATCGGTAACGAAGCGTTCTACATGCTGCAAGAAGGAGTCGCGTCCGCGCGCGACATCGACAAAGCGCTGAAGCTCGGCCTGAACCACCCGATGGGTCCGTTCGAGATGATCGATCTTGTCGGTTTGGATACGCGACTCAAAGTGCTCGAGTATCTGCACGAGTCTCTGGGTGAGAAATTCCGGCCCTGTCCACTGCTCGTCAAGTACGTCAAAGCCGGGCGCCTCGGGCGTAAGGTCGGCCGCGGCGTCTACGAATACCCGAAGGAGGTCGCGCCATCGAATACTTCAACCTGATTTTCTGGCTGAACGCCGGCATCGGCGCAGCGTTGCTGCTCGGCGTACCGTTGATACGCCGCGCCGGCAACGGCGGGGTCGCAGAAGTTACGAGCGGGATTGGCGCCATCTGTTTAGCGGGCGGATTCGTCGGCCTTGTGAGTTTGTATGCCGGTGGCTTTAGTCTGCTCGCCGTGCTCGCCGTCCTGTGCGCCTTCTTCGCGACGCGCGCACGCGCATCGATGCAAGTCGGCCTCGGCGTCCTCGCGCTCGGGCTTGCGCTCGGCGCGATCTATCAATTGCCTGGTCAAGCAAGCCAATGGCTTGCGACGCTTGCGATCATCGCGCTTGCGCTCGGCGCGGCATCGGCTTTGACTGGTTGGTTACGGGCGAGTAGTCTTTACGCTGGCGCCTCGGGGAGTGATTAAAGCGGCGTTGGGCGCAGGCTGGTTACCGCGGCTGTCCTGTCACGTCGGCCGCGCGGGTTCGATTCCGCTGCGTCCAACTCCGCGAAGGTGGAGAAGGCAGCGGCCGCTGGACAGGTGTTGCCTTCAAGAATTGGCTTGCGTTTGTAGCCGTCTGACGGTAGAATGGAAGAGACTTGACAGGACAGCCGCGGCCAACCCCTAACGGGGTTGGTTTCGTTTTAGGATCGATAACGCTGAATCCCTGAAACAGTTTCGCGCGTGACATCGCCTGCAAAACGCAAGTATTCCAAATGTGCGACGACTTCGACGAGCGCAAAGCGCAGTTCATGCGTCGACAGCTTGTCGCCCCAAAAATGGCGTACGATGTCAAATGCTGTCGCGCCCGCGCCATCGCTCGCCACGACTTGCGAACGAATGCCCGCTAAACGCTCCTCATGATGCGTGCGGAACTGCCCGAGTCTCTCGGGTAACGTGGCGTAGTTCTCGCCGTGCGCAGGCAGGATAGTGTAGGTCGCTTCGCGTTCGAAGCGGCCAAGCGACCATAAGAAATCTTCGAGCGGGTTTGGACGGCATTCGGGGTACAACCCGATATTCGGCGTGATCGTCGGCAACAGCTGATCGCCGCAGAAGATCACTCGCGCCTCGTCGTCAACGAGTACGTAATGGAAGTCGCTGTGGCCAGGGGTCCACACGATACGCAACTTGCGCGCGCCCGCTTCGACGACCTCACCGTCGGCGACGAACTCGAAACGCTCGGGCAGCGTGACCGCCTTGCGCAGCATGGTGACGGCCACGACGATCCCCTCGGCGACGTCCCCACCTGCTCCATGTTCGCGTGCGTGCGTGATCCAGTCGCTAAACGGCTCAGTGCCCCAGACGAACCGGGCCCGCCGCTCTTCCTCGCGCATGATGAAGACGCGAGATCCGGCTCGCGCCCGCAGGCCCGCCATGCCGATGTGGTCCGGATGCATGTGCGTCACGTACACGCGCTCGATGTCGCTCTCGGTTAGGCCTAGCTCGCCCAAAGCGCCGTCAAATGTGCTGCGAGCGTCTGCGGTGTCAATGCCGGCATCGATCAGCGTATAGCCGTGGTCCCCGCGCACGAGATACAGATTGACCTCGCGCAGCCGGAAGGGCAGCGGTACGCGTATGCGCCACAGATCGGGCGCGAGCTGCTCAGGCGGCACGCGCAGCTGCTGCCGTTGACTTGAAATACGCGAGCGCACCGTCGCTCAGCGATCGGTGATACGCCTCGAAAAGTTCGCGCGCGCGCGCACCGGGCCACGAACGGGGCAGCAATTCTGCGGGCAGGTCTGGATCGATGAATGGAAAGCGCCGGAAGTCGTGCGTGAGCGCGAAGCGGTGCACGAACGCTTCCGCGTCCGACAGTTTGCCCTTGCGCCGCAGTGCGGCATCGCGCATGCATAACGGCTGGTAATGCTTGATGAACAGATCGTATTGCTCGCTGATGCGCTCGATGTTCCAGCAGCGCCGGATCAAATCGTCCGCCGACACCGGTCCTGCAAAACGCGCCTCGAAGATGCGCGCGTAGCCGGCGACGCCGTGCTCGGCGGCGAGGCGCGCGGCTTGCGCCGCCACTGGATTCGGACTGATGTACGCACCGCCGCCTAAGGGTCCGAAACCGAGCCAAGCGAGTTGCTTGCGCAGACGGTCGCGGCGCGCGCGCTGCGCTTCGGGAATCGCATAGGTCAGCACGCACCAGCGACGGTTCCACGCGCCGCGCCGCGGACGATAGATACGTTCCGTCCCCTCCTCGATCAACGCGCGCCCGCGCTCG
>JAFAKE010000084.1 GCA_019235715.1 Vulcanimicrobiota bacterium | reverse complement strand
GAGACGATCGCGCTTCCCGTGCCCGATGCGCTGTCCGACTTTGAAGCCGGCGGCGTTCCGGAGGCCTACATCACCGCACACGACGCGCTCGTCACGCAAGGCGCGCTGGCGCCTGGCGAAACCGTGCTGATCCACGCTGTCGGATCGGGCGTTGGCGTTGCCGCCCTGCAAATCGCACATGCGCTCGGCTGCAAAGTCCTTGGCACGTCGCGCCACGACGCCAAGCTCGCCAGGGCGGCCGAATTGGGGCTCGATCTCCCGATCGATGTGACGACCCAGTTGTTCGACGATGTCGTCATGCGCGCGACGCATTCGCGCGGCGTCGACCTCATCATCGATTTCGTCGGTGCTGATTATTTCGAACGCAATCTCAACGCGCTCGCGATCAAAGGGCGGCTCGTCTTTGTGTCGACTCTGAGTGGCGCGCAAACCGAGCTCTCGATCGCGACGTTGATGCGCAAGCGCTTGCGTCTCGCCGGCACGACGTTGCGCAATCGTCCGCTCGATGAGAAAGTCGCCGCCACACGCGCCTTCGCAGATTCGTTTCTGCCGCTGCTCGCGAATCGTTCGATCGTCGTTCCAATCGACCGCGTGTATCCGTTGGCAGAGGCCGCAGCCGCACACGCCTATATGGAATCGAACGAGAACTTCGGCAAAATCGTGTTAAGCATCTAAGGAAATCGGGAACACTGGAGCGCGGGAGGTGCTTGAATGCGCCAATCGACGGTCCAAGACTATAATCCGGCGAAAACCGCCTCAATTTTCGTCGCCATCGCAATCGTCGCGATCGCAGCGGTGCTCGCAATTTTCGCGTGGCACCCGTGGTCGCCGGGCGCGACGTACGACACGACGACGAACAACGTCATGCAGCAGCAGGCGCCCGCGAACGGGGCGAATCCGACATCGCAGCCGGCTCCGCAATCGCAGCCGCAGCCACAAAGCACCTAGCTCGCACGACGACAGGGTTAGGCAGCGCGTCCTCGCACGAGGGCGCGCTGCTTGTTTTCCCAGGTGGGTCTCAGCTTCGCGCGCGAACGCAAGAGGTGCGCCGCCGGTTTCCCGAATGTCAAAGCGTGAACAATCGCATTTGGCTGCCGGCGGCTGCGCTCGCACTGATCGCGGCATGTACGGCTTGTCTCGTCTATCTGGTCGCGACTTTCACCTACGGCTTCGCGCTGCGCGAACTCGCGATCGACGCGAACGTGCGCGCGCATGTGATGCGCGACGTGCTGACGCTGTCGCAGTCCCTTTCCGCCTCACAGGAATCCCGACAGCAGATCGCGCGCCAGATCGTGGCGGGCGTGCGAACGGTGCGCGGTTTTGATGCGGCCGTCGTCGCCGACGATGGGACCATTCTCGCGGGCAATACCGGCGTTGCAGCGCTTCTGCACGAGCCGTTTCCGAGTTTGAACGGGCCCCGATTGGATGCAAGCACAGCAGCGGGCACGCTGAATGCGCCGCCTGGGCAGCCGCCGTTCCCATCGCAGGGCGATCATCCGTACATCGGCTTTGGACCGGGTCCCAAGGACATATTTTTCCGGCAGTGGTCAATACCTCAAGGAATGCCAGGGCAGATGATGCCGGGTCCGGGCGGTTCGTTCTCACAAACGCCGAGCTGGTTATGGCTTTTCGATATGCGCGCTGCGGGGCCGGGCGATGGCGGCGAGCTCTGGAATTCCCCCTCGGCCGTTGTCCGCGTTCCGGGCGCATCGGTCGTCATCGCGCGCACCGACGATCCGATCGCCAAAGTGTTCACGCGCGGCCGCTGGCTTGCTGCGGGTCTCATACTCTTGTGCGCGTGCTTGTCGCTGATCGTCGCGCAGCGCACGTTGGGCACGACGATGCGGCCTTTCGAGATCGTACGTTCCGCCTTGCGCCGGCTCGGCAGCGGCGATTATTCGCGGCTCAGCGTCGCCGACAACGAAGATGCAACCACCAAAGAGCTGGTCGAAGCGTACAACGCCGCGGCCGGCGAGGTTGCGTCGACGGTCGCACAACGCCAGGAGGTCGAAAGCAACATCCGCCGCTTCGTGGCGGATGCCGGGCACGAACTGCGCACGCCGCTTGCGGTCATGACCGGTTACGTCGATTTGCTGCGCCACGGATCGCGCGACGATGATCAGATCGAGCAACGCATCTTCTCTGAGATCGCCGGCCAGGGCGAACGCATGCGATCGCTCATCCAGGATATGCTGTTCCTTGTGCGCCTTGACAGCCAAGAGCCGACCGATGTCAAGATCTTAGACGCGGGCGATGTGCTCAGCGGCGTCGTCGATTCGTTCCAGTCGCTGGCCAACGGCGCAACGCTGACGGCAGATGTGGCCACCGGCGCGTTCGTGCAGATCTCGGAGACCGAGCTGCGTCAGGCGATCGGTAACCTCATCGACAACGCGCTCAAATATGCACCTGGCTCACACATCGTCGCGCGCGTGCGCACGGAAGCCGACTGGGTTGTCGTCAGCGTCGAAGACGATGGGCCCGGAATGAATCCCGAAACGCGTGCGCGCGCGTTCGAACGTTTTGCGCGCGGTGAGACGAGCGGATCGATTCCGGGTTCCGGATTAGGCCTTGCGATCGTCGCACGTGCGACCGAACGCGCGCGCGGCACGATCGTATTGCAGACCGAACCGGGAAAAGGGACGCTCGTCGAGTTGCGTTTTCCGGCATGGCAGCCCTACGCCGCCTGAATTACTAACTCAGACGAAACCAAGCTTTCCCAGAAGCGGTTGAGGTCCGAGTGTTACGGTCGGACCATGTCAGCAGCGAGCGCGCCAAGCATCCCGTTGGTGATCGCGATCGATGGATCGCTCGATTCCAAGGCCGGCACAAAGATCAGCCGTCTTCCGCAAAAAGTGCGCGCGACGGCGCGCAATGCCGCAGTCGTCGATTTGCGCACGACACGATCTGCGACATCTGAAGGTTGGGGCGCGCTCATGCGCGCCGTCGCGGCGATGACCTGGGCAGGTGCGATGGTGACTGTGCTGCTTAATGTCGGGCTAAAGGGAATCGCTGAACTGTCGGGGTTGCGCCGACACGCGCGCGTCGTCGTCTTCGACGGCTCGAGCGCCGTTTAGCGCTCGCCGCGCAGCGAATAACCGGCCCCGCGAATCGTGTGGATCATGCTGGGATGTCCGGGCTCGTCCACCTTGGCTCGCAGGTACGAGATGTACGTCTCGACGTTGCCGATCTCGCCTTCGAAATCATCGCCCCAGACGAGCCGCAGCAGTTCTTCTTTGCTGAAAACGCGGCGCGGTTCGCGCATGAGCGTGACGAGCAGCCGGAATTCCTTGTTTGTCAGCTCGATGAGGCGCTCGCCGCGGCGCACCTCACGCGTCTTGAGATCGACCACCAGATCGGCGACGCGCAGCATTTCGGGAGCGGCGATGTGAGGTCGCCGCATGCACGCCTCGAGGCGCCCGACGAGTTCCGGGAACGCGAACGGCTTTTGGATGTAATCGTCAGCGCCGAGATTCAGACCGGTCAGCTTGTCGTCGAGCGCTCCCTTCGCGGTGAGCATGATGATCGGCGCTTGCGTTTGACGCCGTAAGCCGGGGAGCAGCATGAATCCGTCCGCGAACGGCAGCATGACGTCGAGGACGATCGCATCAGGCTGCCATTCACCGACAAGAGATTCAGCGCCCCGTCCATCAGGAAGTGTACGCACGGCATAACCGTGACGCTCCAATCCCAGCTGCAACATCTCGCGCATTGGCCGCTCGTCATCGATGACGAGCACCTTCGAACCCTCAGGCAACGTGAAAACTCTCCTTAGTCCAGCTAATCATAGAAAAGCCGGCTCAAAGCTTCCTTAAAATGTGGTGGTATCAGCGATCTTCGAGCATGATCATCGTGCGCGGCACCTTCTCGCCTTGTGGCCGGTCGCCGCTGCGGGCGTCGTCGGGGAACCCCATTATAAAGGCGACCCGGTAATTCTTATCTGGTGTGCCTTCCGAAAAAATGGCAACGTCCTGATGCGGCGCGTTCTTCGACATCGGTGACATGCATGCTGTCATGTTGCGTTGCGATCCAGCAGGCATCGCAGCTTGATACCAATCGTATACGTTCCTGAATGTGTCATCGCTGCCCAGCTGCACGAATCTGGCCCCGTTTGTCCCGTTAGTTCCATCGTATAGCTCGCGTGCGCGCGGATAACGGGGCAAAGCTCCGCGTATGTTCGGCACTCCGCCGGACATCTTGCACCGACGCCCCGGAACAGCCACATCTCCGACGACCCGAACGCCAAGGGCTGTGTCAAATTGGGAGGACGGAGCCTTCGCAGGTTCGGGCGTTTTGGACGAGCAGCCTAAAGCTGCCCAGGCGAGTGCGACCGCTAATGCGACAGCAGCAGTTCTCTCAACCGACTGCATTCCACTGATCGCCTTCGTGGATCGTGCCGCCTTTGATCACGCGGCAGTACACGCCGAAGATGCCGTCGTGCTTCTCAACGATGAAACGTAAGAACTTGGGATCGACCTCAAGCGTGTCGGGATCTACGGTTGGGATCGCGCAGCGCAGGTTTGGCGCCGACGCTTCGATCTCGACGCCACCGACCGTGAAGCGCTTGCCGATCCACGTCAGTTCTACGTACGGCGTTGCACCGGCTCCATCAAGCACGATGTTCGGCCGGAAGCGCCGGTAGCTGCGCGTTTCACCATACTCCTGCGCAAGCGCTCGCGCCGATTCCATGTTGATCACGAGCACGTCTGAGTCGTCGTGATTGGCCCCGCTCGTATCTTCATGCAGGGTCAGCGGATGGCCGACCATATCGCGGATGCGCGTTGCAAAGTCCGCATCGTCGGAGCGCACGCGCGTGCCATCGGGCGCAACGACCGCCACCGCACCATCTTCATAGGTCGCCGAAAAGCCGAGCAGACCGTGCAGCTCCCGCGCCGTCAACCGTTTGCCGCGCCGCAGCTCGCTGTCGTCGACAAGCATGAATTCACGGTCGTGCTCGGGACCGCCGCCATTGAAGCGCAAGCTGTTCACGCGCTCGCCGCGGAACGATTTCACGGGATAACGCCACAGCTCGGTGACGTTCAGGATTCGATGCGCTCCTCGATCGAGACGTCGTACAAGAACAGGAACTTATACCACTCGCCCGGCACGGTGTGGCGCTTGACCTGGATCCACGGGATGTACTTCGGACGTCGCGGTTTGCGTAGCAGGTGCATGTTCGCATCATGCGGCGTGCGGTTGTTCTTACGGTTGTTGCACGTCAAGCACGCGCAGACGAGATTCTCCCACGTCGATGCACCGCCGGCGCTCTTAGGCACGATGTGGTCGACCGTCATCGGCCCGGTTGCCTTATGGCCGCAATACTGACAGCGGTAGTCGTCGCGCAAGAGCACGTTCTTCTTGGTCAGCGCGACCTGTTGCCGCGGACGGCGGATGTAGTACAGCATGCGGATGATCGACGGCATACGCATCGCAAAGGTCGCGGCACGCAGCAGACGCTCGTTGTCGTGCAGCACCTCGGCCTTGCCCGCGAAGACGAGCTTGACCGCACGCTGCAACGACGTGACGTTGAGCGCCTCGTAGGTTGCGTTGAGCACAAGTACGTCGGTCACGACGCACCGGCCCGGCACGCGGCTACCATTGTAGTTACTAGGTTTAAGCGGGTGGGGGGAGGTCGCCCTGCCGAGTTATCGAGCGACCGTCTCGGGAGCGACCCGTTCGACGAGGTCTATGAACAGCTTGTGGATGCGCGGATCATCTGTCAATTCGGGGTGAAATGAGGTGCCGAGCAAGTTGCCTTGCCGCACCATCACACCTTTGCCGTCAAGCGATGCCATTATCTTTGCATTATCGCGCGCGCTCTCGATCCAGGGTGCGCGGATGAAGACGCCGGGGAAAGGCTTGCCGCTGAGTCCGCTGATCGCAAGCGGCACTTCGGCGCTTTCGACTTGCCGGCCGAATGCGTTGCGTTTGACGTCGATGTTCAACAATCCAAGCGTCGGCTGCGACGAGCCGACGACGTGCTCGGCCATAACGATCATGCCCATGCACGTGCCCCACACCGGCATGCCTTCCTTGACGCGCTCGATGAGCGGCTTGGTCAATCCGAAGCGGTTGAGCATCGCGCCGACCGTCGTCGATTCGCCGCCGGGAATGATCAGACCATCGACCTCAGCGAGGTCGTGCGCGGTCTTGACCGTGCGCGCGTCAGCCTTGAGGCGGCGCAGCATCGCGAGGTGTTCTTCGACGTCGCCTTGCAGACCGAGCACGCCGATGCGGGGCGCGCTCATTTACCAGCCGCGGCCGGCGAGCAGCTGCTCCTTCGGGATCTGACTGATCTCGAGTCCGGCCATCGGCGCGCCGAGCTCTTTGCTGACTTCGAGCACGACCTTGGGATCGTCGAAGTAGTGCGTCGCCTCGACGATCGCTTTGGCGGTCTTCCCGGGATTGGCGCTCTTGAAGATGCCTGAGCCGACGAACACGCCTTCAGAACCGAGCTGCATGCACAACGCCGCGTCAGCAGGCGTCGCGATGCCGCCCGCCACGAAGGTGACGACCGGAAGGCGGCCGTGCTCGGCCACGTCGCGCACGATCTCGAGCGGTGCGCCCAGATCCTTGGCGGCGGCGACAAACTCTTCTTCGGACAGCGTTGAGAGGCGGCGGATCTCGCTCGTGACTTCGCGCAGATGGCGGATCGCTTCGACGATGTTGCCGGAGCCGGCTTCGCCCTTGGTGCGGATCATCGCAGCGCCTTCGGCGATACGGCGCAGCGCTTCACCGAGATTGCGCGCGCCGCACACGAACGGCACGGTGAACGGGCGCTTGTCGATGTGATAGTGCTCGTCTGCCGGCGTGAGCACTTCGCTCTCGTCGATGAAGTCGACGCCGAGCGCCTCGAGCACTTGCGCCTCGACGAAGTGGCCGATGCGCGCTTTAGCCATCACCGGGATCGTCACCGCATCCATGATGCGTTGAATGACTTCAATCGCAGCCATGCGCGCGACGCCGCCCTCTTTGCGAATGTCGGCGGGCACGCGCTCGAGCGCCATGACCGCGACCGCGCCGGCCTCTTGCGCGATCGTCGCCTGCTCGGGTGTCGTCACATCCATGATGACGCCGCCCTTGAGCATCTGAGCGAGCCCGCGCTTGACCTTTTCTGTGCCCTTATGCTTGGGCGTCTTGTCTTGCTGCTTGTCCATTTTTTCGGCTTTGTCGACTTTATCCGGCATGATGATTCCTTTGTCAATCGCCGGGCTCACCGAGTCCGGCGCTCTCTTACGTCTACCATTTTATTGCGCGAATGCGCGTTGCGTAACCCCACTAGTTACAACCAGGACGCGCTTCACGCTCGCGTCCGGACGCCAAAAAGGCGGCCGTAGCCGCCTTCTTGATCCTTCGCGGGACGGCCTAGAACGTGGCCGAACCCTGCAGATCCGCGCCGCTCGTGATGTGGCCTTCGATCGCGAGGCGGAATTCCGTCGGTTTGTCCGCTTTGGAGAACGCTTCTTTTTCGGTGACCAGACCGCTCTGATACAGGTCGAGCAACGACTGCGTGAACGTCTGCATGCCTTCCATGCGGCCTGTCGACAAGTAGCCGTACATCTCAGAGAATTTCGCTTCCATGATGAGGCTTTTGATCGTGGGCGTCGCGATGAGCACTTCGACCGCAGGCACGCGACCCGATCCATCGATGCGCTGCAGCAACCGCTGCGATACGATGCCGCGCAGCGACGTCGCCAGCTGCACCATGAACATCTTGCGGTTTGCTTCCGGCAACGCATCCATGATACGTTCGAGAGCCTGCGTCGTGTTCTGCGTGTGCAGCGTCGACATCACGAGGTGTCCGGTTTCGGCTGCGGTCAATGCGGTGATGATCGACTCCGGGTCGCGCATCTCGCCGATGAGAATGACGTCAGGGTCTTGGCGCAGCGCTTGCTTGAGCGCGACGGTGTATGACTCGGTATCGATGCCTACCTCGCGCTGCGAGATGATCGACAGTTTATCGACGTGGATGTATTCGATCGGATCCTCGATCGTGACGATGTGGCGGCGCGACGTCGAGTTCACGTAGTCGATCATCGCTGCCAACGTCGTCGATTTACCGGTACCGGTCGCACCCGTCAGCAGGATGATGCCGTCGGGATATTCGCAGAGATCGCGCATGCTTGCCGGTAAGCGCAGCTCTTCGAACGACGGGATGTCGAGACGCACGGTACGGAACGCAGCGCTGATCGTGCCACGCTGGAAGTATGCGTTGACGCGGAAGCGGCCGTGCCCGTGCAGGCCGTACGCGTAGTCGACTTCTTTTGTTTCGAGAAACTCTTGCTGCTGCGCGCGCGTCATCGACGAGAAGATCAGATTCTCGCATTCGGGCAGTGAGAGCGGGCGCTCGGAAAGCGGCGTCAACACGCCATGCACGCGCGCGATCGGCGGCGCAGCCGCCTTCAAGTGAAGGTCGGATGCGCCCATCGCCAGCATCTGGCGCAACAGGCTATCGAGGTCAAGTGTGGTCGACGGGCGACCGTTGGGACTGTCCACGGCGTCTCCCTATTATATCGTAGTTATCGGCAACTCGCTCGGTTCCCCTCGGCGCGCCCGGGCGAAGTGGGACAAGGACGGGGTTTTCGGCCGTCCGAAGCCAGCCTTATATGGCGGGCGACCCTATGCTCGTGCAGGCACGAGCTAAGCTCAACCTGCGGCTCGACGTGCTCGGCATGCAACCGGGCGGCCTGCACGCGGTGCGTTCGCTGATCGGCGACTTGGTCTTCGGCGACGACGTCGAGTTGAGCGAACGCCCGGGCGCCTTTTCGGTCGAGACCGAGGGCGCCGACATCGCCGAGCGCGACAACCTCGCGTGGATGGCCGCGACGCGATTGGGAATCGACCTTTCCGGATTGCACGTTCGGATCCGCAAGCGTATTCCGATGCAGGCCGGACTCGGCGGCGGCAGCTCGGACGCCGCCGCAGTACTGCGCCTGCTGCGCGAGCTGTTCGCCACGCGCGGCGCGCCCATACCCGACGCGCGCATCCGCAACGCGGCGCGCGTCGGCTCCGACGTCCCCGCCTGCCTGGTGCGCGGCTTCAAGCGCGTCGAAAGCACGGGAGACGTCGTTGCGCGCGAACAGCTGCCCATCCCGCCGTGGGGATTGCTGCTGTTGCGACCGCCCGTTGGCGTGCCGACCTCAGAAGCATATCGTTTGTTGGATGCCGGACGCTCCGGCGCCGCTCCGGCTCCTCCCGAGCGTGAGTTCCAAGAATTGTGTAACGCGATTCAGTCAAATGATTTCGCGCGCGCATGCTCGCTGCTGCACAACGACTTCCAACCGGTCATCGAGCTGATTTTCCCGAGCGTCGCCGAAGCGCGCCAGCGGCTACGCGCCGCCGGCGCAGCGGGTACGCTGTTGTGCGGCAGCGGTTCGTGCGTTGCCGGCTTTTTTGAAACGACCGCTGCGGCCGCTGCGGCGCATAAGACGCTGAAGACCGGCGAAGGAGAGTGGGCCACGGCGACTTGTTTCGCCGATGCCTGAAGCCGGATATACGGTCGTCGCGCTTGCCGGAGGGTCGCTCGAACCAGATTTTCGCGCCGCCGGCTACACCGCGGCCAACAAGGCATATCTCCCGATCAAAGGCGCGCCGATGCTCGAACGAGTGTTGCGCGCGTTTCGCGGTGCGCGCTCAGTGGGCCGCATTCGCGTGGTCACGCAGCCCGATGCGTTTGCCGCTGCGTTTGGCGAGCGCGCGAATGCCTTGGCTGATGACGTGATCGCGCCGGGCGGCGGATTGATCGACAGCATGCTCGCCGGCTTTGCGGGCCTTGCCCCCGATCAGCGCGTCCTTGTCAGCGCGACGGACCTCGCGTTGCTCACGCCGTCATCGATCGACGTATTTACGGCGCGTGCGGATGAAGTGGCTAAAGACGCTGATATCGGCTACGGTTTTGTCAGCCGGCACGTGCACGATGCGAAGTATCCACACGTGCGCCATACCTGGGTGCACCTGCACGAAGGCGTGTTTTGCGGCGCCGGCATCAGCATGCTGCGCGCGGGCTCAGTGGCTCAGACCGCAGACCTCTTGCGCCGCGTCGCGGCGTTGCGCAAATCGCCGCTGCGCCTCGCCATGCTGTTCTCGCCGAGCACGTGGCTGCGCATGCTCACGGGCAGCGCGCGTATCGCGGAACTCGAAGCGCGCGCCGACGAGATGTCGGGTCTTCGCTGCCGCGGCGTGCTGTGCGATGTCCCCGAGCTTGCGGTCAACGTCGACCGGTTGGCCGATTTGCGCATGGTCGAAACACTGCTGCACTAGGCTTTGCCCGAGCGGCGTTTGTTAACGGTCGCGTAGCCGATGCGCTTGGCTTCCTCCGGCGATTTGCCGCGGGCCTCTTCCGATTCTGCCACGTGCTCGGCTTCCCGATCTTCCTTGGCGCTGAACCGATGCTTCGCCGGACTGCGCTTATTGACCGTGGCATACGCGATCGCTTTGGCCTCTTGCGGGGAGTGGCCGCGCGCCTCTTCGCTCTGCTCGATGTGCTCGACTTGCCGACGCTCTTTAGGCGAGTACCGGTGCGTGGATCTCTTCTTGGCCATGAAAGTACTGTACCCGCGAACGGCGCGCGCTGCGGCTTAGCCTTCGACCAGCTCCTCGTCGACGATCCCGACGCCTTGCGCGCGGTAGTCGCGCGTGAGGCGCTGGTAGGCATCGCTTGAGATCTCAAGCCACTTGGAGGCGCTGCCCTCGATCTTCTTCTTGACCTTCGCGGGTGCGCCCGCGGCCAGCGTGTCGGGCGGAATCTCCTGGTCTTCGAGCACGACCGAGCCCGCCGCGATCAGCGCACGCGCGCCGACCTTCGCACGATCGAGCACGACCGCGTTCATGCCGATCAGCGCATAGCTGCCGACGTGGCACGCTTCGAGGATGGCGCCGTGACCGATCGTGACATGATCCTCGATGACTGTATCGTGGCCTTCGTAGACGTGGATGACGACGTTGTCCTGGACGGACGTGTGCGCGCCGATGCGGATCGCAGCCTCGTCGCCGCGCAGCACCGCGCCGAACCACACGCTCGCACCGTCGCCGATCTCGACGTCGCCGATGAGCGCCGCCGTAGGCGCGATGAATGCGCCCTTACGGATGCGCGGCGTCTTGCCGTTGAACGGCAGGATGCAGGCCATCTTACTCTTCGGTCTCTTCGAGCCGGCGGGCTTCGGCGCGCTCGCGCGCGCGCCGGCGCCGTTCTTCGAGCTCTTGCTCATTGGAGACGAAGAGACCGTCCTCGGCTGCGCTTTCGGCTTCGGTTTCAAAGCCGCTGCGCGTCCATTCGGGCGCAGACTCGTCGGTTGCCGGATTGTCCGAAAGCACAAACGTTTCGTACGTCGTGCCCGTCTCGTCAAATCCGCGATCGACGACCGCCTCTTCCATGACATCGGAGCCTGCTGTTGGCATCGGTTCTTCCGGCGATGGCGGATAGAGCTGGCGCACCTTGCCTTTCACCGGTGCGACACCTTGCGTGCCGAATGTCGGCCGGCGTTTTCCGGTTCGCAACGGCGGGCGAGCGCCGCCTTCCTCAGCCGTGGACTCCGCCTCCGGCTCAACGTTCGGCGGCGGATACAGCTGGCGCACGACCGGCCCTCGCGGACCGCGCGCTTCCCGTCCTCCGCGGCCTCCGCGGCCTCCGCGGCCACCGCGTTCGCCGCGTTCGCCGCGTTCGCGATCTCGGTCGCGTCCGCCGCGCGGTCGTTCCAAACGGCCGTCGCGATGAGACTCGTGTTCGTCATCTTCGCTGACGCGACGATGGCGGACGGTGCCGGGCGGCATGTACTCGATGTCGACGGAGGCCGGCTTGCGCGGAGCAACGACCGCGTCGAGTTCGTCGGCATCGCCTTCGTAGTCCGACTCTTGCGCGCGGGCGGGACGACGTTCGCGCAGGCCACGCGGTTCGCGAGCGCTACGCGGTTCGCGCGCTGGCCGTGGCACTGCGCGGGCAGGCACCTCGTGATCTTCTTCGCGCTCGCTTCCCGGCTCACGCTCGACGGTCTCACTGCGGTTCAGCTCGACCGGTGCTCCGTAGAGCTGCCGGATCGGACCGGAGAAGCGCCGCGGGCGCCGTTCGCGCTCGCGCGCGTCTTCGCGCGGCGTCTCCTCGAGTTCGGCTTCGGCGCGAATCGGTTCGCGTTCTTCGCCGTTGGTCGCCAGCTCGCGTTCGCCGCTCTTGCGTCCACCGCGACCACGCCGGCGGCGGCGCCGGTGCGTTCCGGCTTCACCTTCGTCCTCATGCGGCACACGGGTGAGCGGCGCCGGCGTAGCCTTGCCGGGCACGACGACCACCGACGACTCGTCCTCGTCCTCATAGTCGATGTCCGATTCGCCGCCGACGACCAGCGGCTTGAAACCGCGTTCGTCGGCTGCGCTGCGGCCACGACGTCCACGCTGCTGCTGTCCGCGACCGCCGCGTGCGGAACGGCTGTCTTCGCGTCCGCCACGCGCCGTGCGCGTAGATGCGGCAGCGGTGACGCCGCGCGTGCGACCGGCCGGACGCCCGCGCATCGTGTAATCTTCCTCTTCTTCTTCGAGTCCGTAAACGTTTGAGACGGCGACGCGCTCGATGCGCTCCGGCTGCGCCGGCGGCAACGGCTTGGACGCCGCTTCCGACTCGGCCGCGGCTTTGCCGCGGCGGCGCCGACGCCGCTTGGGCGCCTGCAGTGGTTCGGCGAGATCTGCGCGTGCGAGATTGCCGTCGACTGCTGTGATGCGCAGCTTGGCGGTTTGTCCGACCCCATTCGCGGCATCTTTGACGTCGATCAACCAGTTGTCGATGACCGCGACACCGGCAGCCGGGTCGGGCAAGCGCACCGGCAGCAGATCGGCTTCGATCTCCTTGCCGACGACGAGCGGTTTGCGCTGACGCGAGGCGGCTTCGACCAGCACGTTCTCGCGATGGCGCTGCGGCTGCACGAACAGGTGCAGATCCGCATCGAACTCCTTGCCGAGTTTTTCAAACTCCTCGCGGTACCATCCCATCAGCTGCGTGCCGACCGATGCATCGGTGACGATATCCCAATCCTTGCCCTGGCCTTGGTCTATGCCGTTCTGACGGATCTGTCGCAAGAGTCCGATCGCGATCGTCTCGGACGACATCACGTCGCCCAAACCGTTGCAATAGGGGCATTCCGAACGCAGCTGTCCGGCCAAGTCTTTGCCCACGCGTTTGCGCGTGAACTCGAGCAGGCCAAGATTGGAGAACATCTGGATCGTGCTGCGCGTGCGGTCGCGGCGCAACGCCTCGGACAGCGTCGCGATGACCTGTTCGCGGCTGCGCTCGTGCGCCATGTCGATGAAGTCGACGACGATGATGCCGCCGATGTCGCGCAAGCGCACCTGGCGCGCGATCTCGGCCGCAGCCTCGATGTTCGTGCGCACGATCGTGTCTTCAAGGTTGCGCCCGCCGGTGAACTTACCGGTGTTGACGTCGACGACCGTCAGCGCTTCAGTCGATTCGATGACCAGGTGACCGCCCGAGGGCAAGAAGATCTTCGGCTTGAGCAGTTTTTGCAGCTCGTCGTCGATGCCGCGCACTTCGAAAAGATTGCCCGGACCCTGCCACAGCTTCAGACGATTCAAGTATTGGGGTCCGAACAGCGACATCGTCGAGCGGATTTCTTCATACTGCTCTTTGCTGTCGATCGTGACGCTCTCGACATCGCTGGTGAGGAAGTCGCGCACCGCCTTGAACACGAGGTTGAGGTCTTTGTGCAGCAGCGCGGGAGCGCTGGCCCGGCGATACGACTCGAGGATCGTGTGCCACAGCCGCACTTGCACGCCGATGTCGGCGAGCAGTTCGGCTTCGCTCACGCCTGCGGCCGCGGTACGCACGATCGTCGCCATGCCCTCTGGGCGCAAGCGGCGCATGATATGCTTGAGTCGATCGCGCTCCTTCTCGTCTTCGATGCGCGACGAGACGCCCGAATAGCGGCCCGTCGGCATGAGCACGAGGTAGCGGCCAGGCAACGAGATGTTGGTCGAGACGCGTGCGCCTTTGAGGCCGCGCGGTTCTTTGACGACTTGAACGAGGATCTCGTCGCCGACCTTGAGCAGCTCGCCGACGGTGTGCCCGCGGCGGCGCTCGGTCATCTCCTCTTCCCCGATGTTGATCGGGTCACGGCGAATGTCGTCTACATAGAGAAAGGCGTTACGGCCAAGGCCGATATTGACGAAGCACGCACCCATGCCGGGCAGGACGTTCTCGACCCGGCCTTTGTAGATCGAGCCGATGACCTTCTCTTCGCGTTCGAAGTAGATCTCAGCAAGCGCGCCTTCTTCCAGGACGGCGACTCGGTTTTCCCAGTCGTCGGTTGAGATGAGTATCTCGGTCTTCAAAAATGTGTACCTTTAGATAAGCAAAGTGATAAGAGCGTCCCGATCGGAGATCGGACGCTGCGGGGTGGTCGAGGTGCGGGGCGCCGCTTTGGGCGCTCCGGGTATGAGTGGTCGGGAGCGCGGGCCGTGTGCCCGCGGTCGTCGATCGTGAAATGCGTTCGCTCCTGTAGTCCGCGCGGCGAGCGCGATTAGCCCGTCCGCAGCTGGGCGCTCCCTCGATTTGTTGCGGGAGCGGGCCGGAGGAGCTTTGTCGCGATGGTCGTTGCGTCTGCCGAAAAGAACGTGTCGAAAACTTTTCATCTCTGGCGGCGTCCTCGTCGTTTTCTCGGGACTGCGGCGCCAGGCGTGCAACGCGATAACGCGGTTTGGGCCTCCGGCAAAGTGGCCCAGCACCCGTATCATACCACAAAACTGCCGGCCCCGCCTCTAGCGGGACGCCGGGAGCGGGCTTTGCGGGCTCGCGGCGGGTGGCTCGGTTCGCCATTTTGTAGTCTAGCGTCGCGATAAGGAGACAGTTATGCGCAGCGCGTGGAGCCTTGCGGTCATTCCCGTTGTCCTCTTGCTCGTCGCGCCGGATCAACCAACGCCGGCCCCGCCGATCCCACCCGCTCCCACTGCCGCGCCCGCCGCAACGGCGATGCCGTCGGCTCCCGCGATCCCAGCGGGCACCGTCACGAGCGTCGTCGATCCGGGCTTGCTGACACACGGCAAGAACGTACTGCACGGCATCACGCGCGATCCAAAGACGGGCGACCTTATCATCGGCGTCTCGAACAAAATCGCGCACGTCATCCCGATGGTCACGACGACGT
>JAFAKE010000048.1 GCA_019235715.1 Vulcanimicrobiota bacterium | reverse complement strand
GGTTTTTACGGCGCTATCGGCCAGAAAGGCGGCAACGCCGTCAAAGACAAGTATGGGACCGGCTTCTATGAAGAGATCGGCCACAAAGGCGGGCAGAAAGTCAAGCGCCTGATCGAAGAGGCCAAGACGGCGGCCTCCTAAGAGCGGGTCGAAGCGCGGCGCGAGGACCGACGGGTCCTCGCACTTTCTCTTTCTATAAGGGTATAAGGGTGCCCGCATGACGCTCGACTCGGTCGACACCAAAGCCGCCGATCCCAAGGACATGATGGGCGCGATCCTCTCGCTGCCCGAGCAGTGCCAGCGCGCCAAAGACATCGCCCTCAACACCGATCTCGAGCTGCCCGTCAACGCGGCCTTCGGCAACGCCGTCATCACCGGCATGGGCGGGTCAGCGATCGGCGGCGACCTCTTGCGTGCGATCTATCAGCCGCTATTGCGCGCGCCGGTCGAAGTGTCGCGCGACTACCATCTGCCCGGTTACGTCGATAAGCGCTCGCTGGTCATCGCCGCCAGCTACTCGGGCAATACCGAGGAGACGCTGGCTTCGTACGACGCAGCACGTAAAGCGGGCGCGACGATCGTGGCGGTGACGACCGGCGGTGAGCTGGCCACGCGCGCGCAACGCGACAAGGTTTCGACGATCCTCATACCAGGCGGCCTCCAACCGCGGGCGGCGCTCGGCTACTCGTTCGTTCCCCTGATCGTCATCGCCGTGCGCGCGGGGCTGATGCCAGACACGCTGCTCGATGACATCGATGGCATGATCGCGACGCTTGAGGGCGTGCGCACGGATTGCGCGCCGGACGTCGCGCAAGAGAACAACCGGGCGAAGGGGCTCGCGGCGCGCTGGAAGGACATGCTTCCGGTCATTTACGGTTCGCAAGGCGAGCGCGGCGTCGTCGCCTATCGCTGGAAGACGCAGATCAATGAGAACGCCAAGGCCATAGCCATCGCAAACGTATTGCCCGAACTCGATCATAACGAGTCGGTCGGCTGGAGCGGTGAGCACGGGCAGGCGCGCCCAGCAGCCGAGCTGGCGGTCGTCTTTCTACGCGACGACCGCGAACCCACAGCGATCAAACGCCGCGCCGAACTGACGAAGACGATCGTCGAAAAGCATGCAGCGAGCGTCAGCGAAGTCTGGGCGCAAGGTGACAGCGCGCTAGCGCGAACGCTTTCGCTCGTCTATACCGGCGATTTCGCGTCGTGCTACTTGGCGTATGCGTACGGCGAGGACCCGACGCCCGTCAAGGTGATCGACTGGTTGAAGGGCGAGTTGTCGAAGGCTGGCCGACCTTAGCGATCGACTGACCGGTCGTGATCATCCCGGTCACGAGGTTCGCGGTCAGGTGGTTGGTCTTGGTCTGTACCCCCTGATAGAGCAGATCGGTATCGCCCGGACAGTTGAGCATCTGCGTGCCGTTGTTCCATACCAGAGATTCGGTGTAGAAGTGTTGTTTCTCGGGCAGTCCAAGCGACCACACGCGCACGCCCCTATCCGCTGAATAGTTGAGGCTGCGCGTATCGACCGTGATCTCGCCCGCGACGACGCGATACATCGGTCGCCCACGGAAATAGTACGTCGCCGTCGCGTTGTGGTAGGTCTGCACGGCTCCGTCCGTGCTGAACTCCGCCTTGTCAGCGGCGAACAGCCAGCTCGTCTTGCCCTCGTGTTCGCCTTGACCGGAGATGCCCTTGATGACGATCTTCGCGTCGCCGTTGGCGGGCACGAGGTCGGGCGTCATCAACCCCGCTACTAAGAAGAAGATAAATGTGAGGCCGAACAGGGCGCCGCCCACGCCGACCCACACCGGCCAGCGCTTGGACGCATATTCGAAAAACTCATGGATGCGCGGGTTCATCTGCGGACTCTTTTCTCCGCCGCCGGCCGCGCGACCGCTGCGATGAGCAGCGCGCACAGCGCAAGCGCCTCAAGCCATCCGGCGCCAT
Source organism: Vulcanimicrobiota bacterium (assembly GCA_019235715.1). GTDB lineage: Bacteria > Vulcanimicrobiota > Vulcanimicrobiia > Eremiobacterales > Eremiobacteraceae > JAFAHD01. The sequence goes on along the minus strand of JAFAKE010000048.1, from coordinate 58,517 downwards.
AGCGCACATACGGAGTGACGATCGGCGCGCCGATGTCCGCCGCGAGCACGCCTTGCGTATCCAGCGGCAGCTGCGCGACGACTCTGCCGCGCGGATCGATGAACTGCGAGATACCGGTGTCAGCACCGCGCACGACCCACCGGCCGGTTTCGACGGCATCGATCGCTGCGAGGTCTGCGTGGATCAGCGGACCAGATGTGTTGCCGAACCATGCGTCGTCGGTGATGATGAGCAGCGATGTCGCTCCCAGTAAAGCGGTCTGTCGCGCGTACGACGAGTACGCTGACTCGAAGCAGATCAGCGCGCCGAACGCGTAGTGTTCAACGTGCAGCAGTCCCGCGCCAGGACCGTGCGTGAAGTTCGAGGCCTGGTCGAACCCGGGGATGTTGCGGAACAGCCAATCGAGCGGCAGATACTCGGCGAACGGCACAAGGATGTGCTTGCGATACACGTCGCCGAGATGGCCTTGCGGATCCATCGTCATGACGATGTTGTAGATCTCGCCCTTTGCCGGAGATTCGACCGTCCCCGCGAGCAGCCACACCTGCTGCTCGCGCACGACGTATTGCAGCTGACCGAAGATCTCAGGCTTTTCGAGCGGAAAGTCGGTGATCGCCGTCTCGGGCCAAACGACGATGCGCGCGCCGGCTGCCGCGGCCTGGCGCGTCAGCGACGTGTACGTCGACATCGTCTGCGCGAAACGCGCAGGCGACCACTTGACGCGCTGCGAGATGTTGCCTTGGACGATCGCGATGCGGGTGCCGGCGGGCGGCACGACGACCGTCGCGCGCACCGCATCGCCGATCGCGACGACGACCACGAGCGCGCCTAAGATCACCGCACCGGCGATGCGCGCGAAGCGGTCTCCGAACACGAGACCTGCGATCGCGCCATTGGCGAGCATGACGATCGCGGTGAGGCCGTAAATGCCCGCGTACGCGGCCATGGGCAGCAGCCAATTCACATGCGGTGCGATGGCGCCGGCTTGCGCGAACGGCATGCTCGCTTCACCGTTGGTGCGGATGGATTCGGCGATGAGCCACGCGGCGGGCGCGGCAAGCACCATGGGCCAGCCGAAACGCCGGCGCGCGACGAGTGAGATCGCGATCGCGCCGAGCGCCATGAACAGACTTTCGATAAACGCGAGCAACCCGATCGCGACAAAGCGCGCGTTGCCGACCTCGTCGCCCAGAGAATAGATCATCCACTTGTCGACGAGCACGTAGAAGATGGTGCACGAGAGCGCGCACCAGCCAAGCGCCGCTTTCCAGGACGAGGTGGACCACAACCAGAACAGGGGCGCGAAGGCGATGAACGCGAGCGGCCACGCATTCGTTTTAGGAAATGCAGCCGCAGCGGCCACCGGGCATGCGATCGCCACCACCAAGCGTAAAAGGAATGAATTCCGCTCAGCCACGCCGCTCATCGTTCGCGCCACTGCGCGCTGCGTCCGCCCTCGTGGCGGCGGCGTTCATGGCGTCATGCGGCCGCGGGCCACTGACGCCGCCGCTTATCACCACGGCCGGCGGCACGATTCAGTTCCAGTTCACCGTCGCGGGTCAGATCACGCAATCGCAAGGCGACTATATCATCGCCGTCAACGCGGTGACGTCATCGGGCACCAGCGTGAACCCCGGCGAGCCCGCGGGCATGCCGACCGTCGCCGAGGCGCAGGCCGGCTCGTTCACCCATTGGGACCAGGAATTCGTCTACGGCTTCGACACCGTGGCCCAGCCGAACGGCTTCAACTACTCATACAAGACGGTGGGTACGGGCGGCGTCGTCACCTTCATCCCGATCATCTTGACGAGCCAGCAGTTCATCTTCAATCCGCAGATCTCGACGGGCAGCGGCGTCAACAACACGATGTCCATTCAGCTGCCGATCAGCGACTTCTCGATCCGCTCGAACCCCAACGGCACGAATCCGCCGACCGTCTTGACGCCGCCGGCCGTTCTCTTGCACGTCAATTACATCACGACCGACAACTCTGCGAATCATACGCCTCAGGATCAACTCGGATGCTGCAGCCTGCTGACGAGCGGCTATGACTTGCCTGTCGACCTCACGGTGAAGGCGACGTACTTCAACCAGCTCACCTCGCCGCCGACAAAACAGGGCCCGAACAACCCGAACCTTTTCATCACCGGCGGCCAGATCATCGTCACGCCACCGTAGGCCCGGCCCGAAGTCGCTGAGGCTAGGGCGAGCCGAAGCTCTGCGGTAAAATCGAATTGCCCGTCAGGCCGAAATTGACCGCCTGCGACGGGAAAGCGAGCAGCGCGAACGACACATCGAACTCGTGAAGCGCTTGACGGTATGCGAGGCGGATCTCATAACAATCGTTGACGGTGTGCGTCAGGAAGTAGTTCTGGCCTTGCAATCCGTGCAGCTTGAAGTCGTAATTGCCTAAGAACTGCAGGTAGTCGTCGCGCCCGAGCGGCGTCGAGAGCGTGATCTGCAGCGGACCATATCCGGTGCCGTGCGGATCGTATGAATCGCCGAGCAGCACGTTCGCATACGGCGAGGGCGCGACGTTGAGCTGATAGTTGATCGAACCCAAGAACTTGTTCTTGAAATCGTAGTTCGTGGTCGCGGTGAAGCGATACGCGCTTCCATTGTATATGTTGAGGTTCTCGTTGATCTGGTCGTAGCCGACGAGCAGATCGTAGGCGGGCATCGGCGTGTAACCGCGTACGCTTTGCATCTGGTACGCGAGCGTGTTGTCGGCGTGCGTGCCGAAGAATTTCTGCATCGAGAACTGTTCGGTGATGGCGCCGCGCTCGTCGCCCGTGCCGTAGATGTCCTGGCGCACGCCGACCAGTCCTGAAAGCGTCACGCTCTCCCCAACGCGGTACAACGCGGTTCCCGCCTGTCCGTTGAGCTCGTAGCGCGCCGTCGTGATGTTGTCGTAGCCGTCGTCGTAGATTCCGTCGATGAGGCTGAGCTGCAGCGGCAAGCGCAGCGACGTGACGTTGAACGGGCGGCTGCGGATCGTCAGCTCGGGGACTTTCTGCAATCCGACAACGGGTTGCGTCGTCGTTCCGGAGAGCGGTGATGTATCGCTGGTCTGACCGTGGTCGGTCGAGATCAGCAAGTCGGCGTCGAATGCGTGCGCCGAATAGCGCGTGTCGCTTTGGAAGATCGTCGAACGCGAATATGACGTCGATTCGGCGGGCGTGCCTGAGCCGAACACCGAGTTGTTGTACTGCAGCTGCAGCGACACGTTCTCCGAGAAGACCGGCGAAAACGAGATGTTGTGGTTGAAGAGCGCGCCGATCGAGCTTGAGGGTCCGGTCGAGGTGATCGTGCCGCCGTAGCTCGTTGTGCTGCGCGCACCGGTGTGGACGACGTTGATGTTCGCCGACAGCGTCGGCGGAATCGACGTGATGAGCGACTGGCTGACGTAGCTCGCGTTCGCCGAGAGCGTGACGTGATGCGAAAATACGCGCTCGTACGTCAGGTTGGACGTCAGCGAGTTGCGCACGCCCGTGTTTTCGAACTGATAGTTGTTGCTGTGCAGGTCGTAGATCGAGAACTCGCCCGAGCCCATGCCGTCGCGCCGCGCGAAGTACAAGTCAGCACCTAACCCGATGCCCGCCTTCTGATAGAAATCGACGTGATACGTGCCGTAGAAGTACGGGCTCGAATAGAAATTGATGTAGTTCTTCAGAAAGACGCCGTAGATCGAGTTGTATCCGATGCGCGGCGCGATCGCCGTCGGACGGCGCTGCCCTTGGGGGGTCAGCGGCACGACCAAAATGCCGAGGCCTGCCACCAAATACTTGCCGAGATATAGCGCCGGGCCGTGCGCGATCAGCCGGTCGTTGGGCCGGATCTCGATCTCTTTGCCGGTGATGTGGTAGGCGACGTGATTGAGCGCGCACGTCGTGACCCAGCCGCGCTCGAGGATCGCGTGTCCGTTGTGGTCGATCGTGATGCGCTCGCCTTTGTAGTAGACGTAGCCGTGGATGCGTTCGGACTGGAACGCGACGGCCGATGTCTGTCCTTGCACGCCGTCCATGATCGTGCGGTCGTGCGCGACGTCGTAATCGAGCGCCGCGGCACTCGCCGTATCGCCGTTGGCCGACACATAATGGACGTCGCCGATCGCGCGTATGGTGCGCGAGGCAGAATCGTAGTGCGCGCGTTCCGCAGTGATGCTCGAGTCGCCCGATACGATGAGCACATGGCCGTCGGCATCCATGTCGCCTGCGGCGTTGCCGTACAAGCGGTCTGCCGTGAGCCGGCCGAAGCCGGGTGGCGGCGACGGCGGCGCCGCGGTTTCTTGGATGACGGGCGCTTCCGAGCCGCCGGGCGCAGGCGTCAAGAACGGGCGCACGAGCGTGGGATACGAGTCGGGATCGGGAATGCCCGTCGGCGTCGCCGCAGGCGTTTGCGGAACGACGGTCGGCTGGTTCATGAGCATCGGCGTCGCGCTGGCAGCACCGCCGGGCAACGGCGACATCGACGCGCCCGGCAACGGCGACGAAGTCGCGAACGGCTGCGGTGTCGGTGGCAACGTCGGCGGCAAGTTCTCGGGTTGCGCGAGCGTGCGCGCGGGCACGACGAACAACGCCGCAGCGAGGATCGCGCAAGCAGCTCCGAATAGGCCGTTGCGTCCGCGCCGCAACGGGTGGTTAACGTTCCTCGAGCAGCAGCAAGACGAGGCCGGCCGAACCCATGATGATGTTGGGCGCCCATGCAGCGAGCACGGGCGGCATCGCCCCGCTCTTGCCCAAAGCATTCGTTGCGGCCATGATGAGATAGTACCCAAGCAGGATGACGATGGCGAAAATGGCGGCGACGCCGCGCCCGCGCTTGCCGAAACGGATGCCCATCGGCAGCGCGATGAGCACGCCGATGAGACACGCCGCCGGCATCGCGTACTTCTGCTGCAGCGACATCTCGAGCTGGGTGACGTCCTGCCCGCCGGTCTTCAAGTTCTGGATCTGCAAGCGCAGCTCGCGCGAATTCGTCTCGAATGCGCTTTGCGGCGAGTAGAGCAAACTCGTGTCGCCCAGCGGGAACTCAAGCGTGTTGAAATGCTTGACCTGCGTGACCGTTCCCTGATAGCCGGTCGTCGTCACGACGCCGTCCTCGAGGACGAGCTTGCCCCCCACCTGACGTCCGATGCGTGCCGTCAGCGTCTCGGGCCAATAACCGGATCCTATGTTGAACACTTGCACGTTGTGCATCACGCCCGTGCCGGAGTCGACCGACTGGATGTAGATGACGTGCTGGCCGTCGGTCGTACGGAAGAATTGATATGGCTGGATGATCGCCTGTGTCGAGTGGAACGCGATCTGCCTGAACAATTCGACCGACTTGGCTTGCGAGCGCGGCGCGATCTCTTCATTGATCGCGAACGCGATGATGGTCATGATGACGCCAAGGACGAAACATGGCAGTGCGATGCGTCGCAGGCTGATGCCGCTCGTGCGCATCGCAGCGATCTCGTTGTCTGCGGCCAGGCGTCCGATGCCGAGCAGGATGCCGAACAAGCACGAGAACGGCAGGATCAGATACATCAGCGCGGGCAGCTGCAGCGCGAGATACTTCGCGATCAGAAATGCCGGCACGCCCTTGTTGATGACGTATTCCGCCGCCAAGAAGAGCGAATTGATGAGCATGAACAGCGTGAATGCGGCGATGGCGAAGCCGAACGGCGCGAGCAGCTCGCGGGCCATGTAGCGGTCGAGGATGGACAGCGCGAGGTAGGTGCGACCGCGCGCGGGTTGCGGCGCGCCGTGCCCGGCGGAAAGCCAATCGAGCCGCTGCTGCGTGTCGACGTGCGGAGCCGGCTCCGTCTCGCGCAGCGCGGTCGAACGCGTGAGAGATCGTTCAGAGGCGCCGAACATGAGGCGCCCTTACCTACTTGTTCGCTGCCGGCGCGCGGTACAGCGTGAGGACGTTGCTGACATACGCGCCGGTCTCGGCATACGGCGGGATGCCCTTGTAATGCGCAACTGCGCCCGACCCTGCGTTGTACGCGGCGAGCGCAAGCGAGATATTTCCATTATATTCGCGCAGCAGGTCGCTCAGGTGCTTGGCGCCGCCGGCGACGTTCTGCTCTGGATCCCATGGATTGGTGACGCCGAGCGACTTCGCGGTGCCGGGCATGAGCTGCATCAGTCCCATAGCTCCCGCCGTCGAAACGGCCGAAGGATCGCCGCCCGACTCGACAGCGATGACCGCCTTCACGAGATTCGGATCGACGTGATTGACCTTCGCCTGTTGGTTCACGATGTGCTCGAGGCGCGAGGCCGCCATGCTGTGCGGACCCTCGCCGAACGGCAGGAAACCGCCGCCGCTGCAGCCCGCGAGGACCGCTGCCGCGACGACGGGCAACGTCCGCACGAACGCGCGTATGGAATCCGCCAACGGCCGAGCACTCCTTTCCGGATCTGTGGCGATGACAGTTCCACGTCCCGCCAGGCTCTACATCTTACTTATCGGCTGCACGCAAAGGCTTAATCCACCTCACACTCCGGCAACGAATCGCCGCGCGAGGTGGACGGATTGCGCTGGGGTTGGGGCTTTGCTACGTCCTGGTCCGCCGGCCGGCAACCGTCTTGTAGCAGTCCTGGCAATACACCGGTTTGTCCGCGCGCGGCGAGAACGGGACTTGCGTCGCGACGCCGCATTGCGAACAGATCGCATCGTACATCGTGCGCTCGCCGCCGCCCGACGAGCGATCCCGCTTGCGTGCCTGCCTGCAGCCTGGGCAACGGGCAGGTTCGTGCTCGAAGCCTTTTTGTGAGTAGAATTCTTGCTCGCCCACCGTGAAGATGAACTCTGAACCACAATCGCGGCAGGTCAACGTGCGATCTTGCAGTGCCACTTAATGTCTCGCAGTTCCACCATCCGGAAAAACGTTGAAAACCTCGCTGCCATGGTGAGAGGGCCGCGAAGCGTGAAAAAACTCTAGCACAAACTCAGGTCCCAAGCAACCGTGCAGGCCGCACCGCACGTCCGCGCGTAACAGCATGAGCCTATGATTGCGTCCACGTCTCGCGCAACGATCGGAGCCCTCGCGGCCTGCGTTGCCGCGCTCGCCCTTAACGCCATACCGGCATTGGCAGCACCACCTGCCGTCGGCACGCGCGCTCCCGACTTCACGCTCTTGACGCCCGAGGGGACGGCCGTGCGGCTGTCATCGCTGCGTGGCAAGGTCGTCGTCGTCAACTTCTTCGCGACCTGGTGTCCGCCGTGCCGCGCGGAGACACCGGACCTGATCAGCCAAGAGGCGTCGTTCGCGCAGCGCGGCGTGGTCTTCGTCGGCGTGGACTCCAAAGAACCCGGCGCGCTCGTGCAAGAATTCGCCGCAGCCAAGGGCATCCGGTACACCGTCGTGCTGGACCACGACGGCAAGGTCAACGAATCCTACGACGTGCGCGCGATTCCGACGACGTACATCGTCGACCGCGACGGCAAGATACTCTATCGCCAGGTCGATCAGCTGTCTGGGGCGGTGCTGGCATCGGCGCTCAACGACGTGCTCGCCGGACGGGTGCCGAACCAGTCCGAACTTGGGCGCCGCTTCGCGGCGACTGCGGCGCAGGGTACGCAGGCGGTGACGCAGTCGGTAAACGCGGCGCGCTCGGCAACCGATGCCGCCACGAAACGCGCAGATCTGGACCGCGCGATCGCGGCAGGCACGGCTGCGAATAAATCGCTCGACGATTTGCAGAACTCCGACGACCAATCGTCGATCAACTTCTGGGAAGCGGTGAACGAGCGCGACGCGCTCGGCCTCGCGCTTGCCGGCGCCTACGACATGAGCGCGAAGCTTCAGAAGTCGCACGCCAAAGCGGACAGCGACATGGAGCAAGCGGCGCTGTTGCGCGGGCAAAACGCAGAGGATCAAGAGCGGTTCGCGCAAGCCGAGAACTACTACAAGCAAGCCGCACAGCTCGAACCGAAAGACACGAAGGCGTACGACGGGATCTACCTGGCCGCATACGAGCTGCGCGACTACGCGGCGTCAAGCGCGGCGGCGCGGACCGAAACGAAAATCGCGCCGAAAGATCCGGAAAGCTGGCTGACGCTTGCGTCTGCGCTCAACTCGCTCAAGCAGTATGACGACGCGTTGGCAGCCGAGCAGCAGGCGCTCGTGCTCGCCGCGAACGCATACGGCGCGCATCCTTTGAAGAAGGGCGCGGCGTACGAGGTCGGCCGCGTCTTCCTCAAGACCGGCCGCACGCAGATCATGGCGGGCAAGAACGATGACGCCAAGCTCTCGCTGGCGAGCTCGTCGATCTTGGCGCCCGGCACGATCGTCGCGCAGCAGGCGCAGGAGCAGTTCGCGGCGCTTTCGCCGCAGCCGGTCTATGTAGCCGTGTCGGGTTCGAACCGCGTGATGACCAATGGTTCGCAGCCCGCAAAGCTATGGGTGACCGTGCGTAACCCGGCGGCGCAGCCGCGCACCGTGCACCTTGCGGCGATGAATGTGCCCAAGAAGTGGGTGCTCTCGTTCTGCTACGATAAAGTGTGCGATCCTTACAAGAGCGACGTGTCGCTGGCCGCGAATGGCACGCGGCGCGTCGAGCTTCAGGTGGTGCCGCTCGCGCCGGTCGCGGGCAGCTGGAACATGCAACTGTCGCCGGGTGGAGTCGATCAGATGGACGTCACCGTCGACGGCAAATCGACGAAGGCAAGCATCACCGTCCTCGCCTCCTAGGCGGTTCGAAGCTCAAGGGCAGAAGCGGGCACTGAAATGTCAACCGCTCAGCGAAGAAAACAGCGATCAAGATTGACTGCCACCGCAATCACCCTTATCTTGTTATCCGGAGCCCTGGCGGGCTGCGGGGTGGGAGGATCTCCGGTAACCCAAGTTCACCCTGCGCAAATCGCTTCCAACACTAAAGCTGATGAGCCGAGAGTAGTCGCTGAGGGACCACACTACTTTGTGGTTGCGCGCCCCAGTCGCATACGATGGATCAGCAAGGGTGTTGCCTTCACCGATGGCAGTGGTCGAACGCAAACCTCTCCCGGTTTTGAGATTCTCGACCGATTTGGCAAGCCCATAAAGCTGCCGCCAATGACGCAACTTCATCCGATGTCGAGCGGAACTAACGAGAGTGGCGGTAGTGACAGTGGCGGAGGCTCAAGCACCAATTGTGGTGCCAGCTCGTCATACACGGGAGTTGTCACGGGAGTTGTTTTCAGCCAGGGAGCGTTGATCGTTCATTTTCATGCGCCTTCATCTTGGGGCGGCGCGCAATATACAGTCAATTGGGTCGAGTATGCCGGCTCTAATGGCTACCAAGGCACAGCTGGACCGTTCACATATGCCGCCTCGGGAACGTTTGCTAACATAGATAGTGCCGAAGAAGTCGACATCTACCTAACACTCAACGGCCCGGATGGCTTGACGTCCCCGGGTGCGTCAAAGACGAGCATCGGCGGATCCTGCTAGCCTAATTTGACCGCGCGGCCTGGCACGGGCGCTTTGGTGTCGCGGCTCTATTCCTCACGGGCATAAATCTGCGCCTCAACCTCAGGGGCTCGAACACGTGTGTCCCACTTTACAAGCAGCCGATAAGTGGGGTATAGTGGGTCAAAGTGGCTCACTGTGGGGCTTGGTACCTCTGTTATGAGCGGTCTCCCGAAATTTACGGGACAGTACGAGCATTCTCTCGACGAGAAGGGTCGATTGACGATCCCCGCTCGTTTGCGCGCGCGCCTCGGCGACCACTTCGTTCTCACAATCGCGCCGCCCGATCCCTGTCTTGCCCTGTATCCGGAAGCCGCATGGTCGGACTTCTGCGCCAAGCTAGAGAGCGCGCCGCGCAAGGACGTGCAGTACCGCAACTTCGTGCGTCATCTTTTCGCCCACACAGAAGAGGCGAGCCTCGACGGACAAGGGCGTCTTCTCATCCCGCCGGCGCTGCGCGAGTACGCGCAACTGGATCGCGACGCGGTGCTGGTCGGCGCGCTGACGCGCGTCGAGTTGTGGTCGGCGGCCGCATGGCGCGCCGCGAGCGGCGCACCGGAGCGCATGGCCGACCTGATGACCGAACTTGGACTCTACTGATCATGCGCCCGTCATGCTCGACGAGACGCTCGACCTGCTGGCCCCGGCAGCGCGCGAAAGTGCGGTTCCGCTCTTCGTCGACTGCACGTTCGGCGCCGGCGGCTTGTCGCGTGCGATTTTGCAGCGCATACCCGGCTCGCGCGTCATCGCGCTCGATGCCGATCCTCACGCAGTGGCGCGGGCGGAGGCGCTCGCACTCGAGTACCCCCGCCGCGTCACCCCGGTCCACGCCAACTTCGCGCGCCTGCGCGACGTGCTCGCGGAGCTTGAGATGGGCGGCGTGAGCGGCATCGCCTACGACCTCGGGCTGTCGTCGCTGCAGCTCGCCGACGCAGCGCGCGGTTTTGCGTTCGCCGGCGAAGGCGATCTGGACATGCGCCTCGATCCAACCTCCGACGCGGCCACCGCGGCGCAGCTGTTGGCGACCGCGCGCGAAGGCGAGATCGCGGATATCATCTTTGAATTCGGTGACGAGCGCAATGCGCGCCGCATCGCGCGAGAGATCGTCAAGCGGCGCGAACGCTCGCCGTTGCGCACGACGTCCGATCTCGTCGCCGCAGTGCTCGCCGCGCAGCCGCGCAACGCGCGCGGGCGGCGCGGCGGCATCCACCCGGCGACGCGCACATTTCTCGCGCTGCGCATCGCAGTGAACGAAGATCTCGACCGGCTCAGGCAAAGCTTGCAAGAAGCGATAGCCTGCGTCAAGCCGGGCGGGCGCATCGTCGTCATCAGCTTTCATTCCGGCGAGGACCGCGTGGTCAAGCACCAGTTCGCCGGCTGGCGGCGCGGCGGCGAGGCGCAGACGCTGACGCGCAAACCGCTCACGCCGACGCAAACAGAGATCGCGGCAAATCCGCGCAGCCGAAGCGCGAAACTGCGCGCTGCGGAACGCACGCGCGACGCGCTGCGCCGGAGCGCATGAGACGTGCGCGCTGCGACCGCGTTCAAGCTTGAATTCGACCGGCGCCTGAAACCGCCGCCGCACAGCATGCAACGCAACGCGCCCACGGCCAAGGCCGTGCGCCGCAAGACGGCGTCGGTCGCGCGCGTCGTGCTGCTCGGCAGCATTCCGCTGATGTTGCTGTGCGGCTACGTCGGGTTAAACGCAGAGCTGGTCGCGCAGACCTATCGGCTGAGCGCCGACCAGCAAACGCAGGCGCAGCTCGTGCAGACCGACGACGCATTGCGCCAGCGGTTGGCGCAGGCGCAATCGGTGACGCGGCTTGAAGCGGCCGCCAGCGCGCTGCACATGAAAGAGCCCGCGAGCATCGCGGTCATCACATTGCCGTCCACAAGCACCAAGCCCGAGACCACAGCCTTCGCAGCAGGCTTCGCGAGCTTCAAGCGCTTGTTCCATACCCGGTAAAGGCGCGGCCGCCGCCGTGAAAGAGAAAGAACGCAGCCGCCTGCGCGCGCGCGCCATCCTCGTGTTCTGGGTCTTCTTCGTCGTCGCCGGACTGCTCGTCGCGCGCCTCTACCGCGTGCAAGTACGCGACGGCGCCGCGCTCGCATCCATCGCTGTCGACCAGCACCGCGCCGAATATCCGGTCAGCGGCAAGCGCGGTCGCATCGTCGACCGCTTCGGCGTCGTCTTCGCGGGCACGTCGCCGGCAGTGCAGATCTTCGCGCAGCCGCCCGACATCGAAAACGCGCACAGCACCGCGCTCGCGCTCGCCCCGCTCCTGCACCGTCCTGCCCCAGCGCTCGAACGCGAGCTCACTTCGCATTCAACCTTTATCTATCTCGACCGCATGCGCCCCAAGGCGTTGGGCGACCGCATCGACGGTCTTGGCCTCCTTGGCGTGGGCACAAGCGACGAGCCGACCGGCTTGCGCGTCGATCCACAAGGGCGCATCGGTTCGACCGTCATCGGTTTCACGGGCATCGACAATCAGGGGCTTGCCGGCATCGAGGTCGCCTTCAACGACGTGCTTTCCGGCAAAGCGGGGCAGGTCGTCGAGGAGACCGACAGCCAATCCCGTCCGCTGCCCTTCGGACGGCGCGTCGTCGAAGCAGCGGTCACCGGGGACACCGTCATGCTGACGCTCGACCGCGCGCTGCAGCTCGCGGCCGAAGACGTGCTTGCGAAAACGGCGGCGCAATACAGCGCGCGCAGCGCAAGCGCGATCGTGCTGCGCGCCGACACGGGCGAGATCCTCGCGCTCGCCAACTGGCCCAACTACGACCCCAACCGCTATGCGGCTTTTTCGCAGGACTCGTACAAAGATCGCGCCATCGCCGATCCCTACGAACCGGGTTCGACCTTCAAGCTCGTCACCGCGACCGCCGCGATCGACTCCGGGCGCGTAAGCCTCGACGACACGTTTCCAGCGGAGAATGCGATCGACATCGGCGGCTATGTGATACACAACGCAGACGACGGTCTCATGTCGTCAGGCCACATGCGCGAGACGCTCTCGGATATCGTCACTTACTCGCATAACGTCGGCGCCGCGGAAGTCGCGATGCGCGTCGGCAAGCGCACGATGGCCGAGTACATCCGCCGTTACGGTCTTGACGACGTGACCGGCGTCGATCTGCCGGGTGAAAGTCCGGGCATCATCGATCCGCCCGATCAATGGTACGGCTCGCGCGTCGCGACGATCGCCTTCGGTCAAGGCGTCTCCGTGACGGCGCTCTCGCTCGCGCGTGCGTACGCGGCGATCGCGAATGGCGGCATGTTGATGCGCCCGCTGATCGTGCGCGAGATCGTCGATCCGCAAGGACGCGTCGTGCGCCGCTACGAGCCGCAGATCGTGCGGCGCGTGATGCATCCGCAAACCGCTGCGGTGCTGCTCACAATGCTGCGCAACGTCGTCAAACGCGGCACCGGCACCAACGCGCAAATACCAGGCTACGCGGTTGCCGGGAAAACGGGCACCGCCGAGATTGTGGAAAACGGACAGTATCGGACCGGCGAATACGTCGCGTCGTTCATCGGCATCGTGCCGGCCGATAAGCCGCAATACGTCGTGCTCATCAACGTCGAGCGCCCGCGTGGGCTGTACTATGGCGGACTCGTCGCGGCGCCTGCTTTCCGCGAATTGGCTGGACGCGTGCTGTGGCGCGAGGGCATTCTGGCGCGGCGCGTCGCGACCGAGGCGCGTCCGCCTGCTCGGGTGAATACGTCCCCGGTACAACAATGACACACTCGATGCCGACACTGCTCCGGCGTCTGCTCGCCGGCGTCGGCGACATGCGCGTAAGCGGCGACCCGGACGTCCTCATCACGTCGCTCTCCATCGACTCCCGGCGCATCGAACGCGGCGGTTTGTTCGCGTGCCTGCGCGGCCTGCGCGACGACGGCCACGCGCATGCCGCGGAAGCAGTCGCGGCGGGTGCAGGCGCGGTGCTCGCCGAGCGCGATATCGACATCGGCAGCGTACCGCTGGTCGTCGTGCCATCGGTGCTCGCCGCGCTGTCCCCGGTTGCTGCCGAGCTATGGGGCCGTCCGAGCAGCGCATTGGCGTGCGTCGGCGTTACCGGCACGAACGGCAAAACGACGACCACGCACATCGTCGAGGCGATTGCTAAAGCCGCAGGCCGTCAATTCGGACTTATCGGGACGCTCGGCGCCCGGTTGAACGACAAATTCGCCGTCGACCTCGAACATACGACGCCGTACGCACACGATTTGCAGGAACTGCTCGCGCGCTTCCGCGCCGCTGGTGCCGCCGGCGCCGTGCTCGAGGTCTCAAGCCACGCGCTCGCCATGCACCGCGTGGACGACGTCGAGTTCGACGTCGCCGCGCTGACGAACGTGACGCACGATCATCTCGATTTCCACGGCAACTTCGAGGAGTACGCGAAGACGAAGCGCCGTCTGTTCGATCTCGTTCAGCACAATCGCAGCAAGCGTCCGGGTATCGCGGTGCTTAACCTCGACGACGCCGAAGGCAGGCGGCTTGCGTCAGAAGCTCCGTCGGCGCTGACCTATTCGATGCAGAGCAGCGACGCTGCGCTGCGCGCGGTCGACGTGGAATTGTTCGCTGACGGGTCGCGCTTCGCGGTACCCACGCTGTCGTCCGAGAAATTCACGGTTCGGCTGCCGGGGCCGTTCAACGTCGCCAATGCGCTGGCGGCGATGGCGATCGCGACGGCGCTCGAGATCGATGTGGAAGCGATCGCGGATGGCCTGCTTTCGATCAACGCAGTGCCTGGTCGCATGACGCAAGTGCCGGCCGAGCGCATCGGCGTCTATGTCGACTACGCGCACACGCCCGACGGACTGCGCAACGTGTTACAAGCGGCGCGCGCGTTGACCGCGCATCGCGTGCTGTGCGTGTTCGGCTGCGGCGGCGATCGCGATCCGCTCAAGCGTCCCGTCATGGGCCGCATCGCTCGCGAACTCGCCGACCACGTGGTGCTGACCAACGATAATCCGCGCTTTGAGGATCCGCAGGCGATCATCGCTGACGTCTTGGCCGGCATGCAGGGTGCGGGCGCGACGCATACGGTCGTGCCGGACCGCGCCTCGGCGATCGAAAGCGCGATCGCGCTCGCCGAACCGGGCGACGTCGTCGTCATCGCGGGCAAGGGACACGAGGCGTATCAGCTCGTGCGCGGCGAGCGCCTCCCATTCTCCGACGTCAGCACTGCGCAAGCCGCAATCCGCAGGGTGGGCGCATGAGCCGCCTGACGCTCGCGCGCTTCATCGACGCTGCAGGCGGCGCACTGGTTCGGCCGGCGCCCGTCGACGAGTTGCCGTTCGTGCCGAGCACCGACAGCCGCTTGCTCCGCGCCGGCCAAACTTTTGTGGCGCTGCGTGGTGAGAATTTCGACGGCCATCATTATATACAGGCCGCGCTGGATGCCGGCGCCGCCGCGCTCGTGGTCGACCGCGCCGAGGCGGTGCCTGCGGGCGTCACCGTTCCCGTGGTGTTGGTCGGTGACGCGAAAGCCGCGTACCTGAGCGGCGCCGCGGCCGCACGCCGCCGCGCGACGCACACGACGGTCGTCGCCATCACCGGCAGCGTCGGCAAGACGACGACCAAGGCGTTCGCGGCGCAATTGATCGGGCGCTATCGCCGCGTTGTCGCGGCGCCATACAACGAGAACAACGAACTCGGCGTCGCGCACTTGTGTTACGCGATCGGCGATGACGTCGATGTCGCCGTCGCCGAATTCGGCGCGCGTCATCCAGGCGAGATCGCGCAGCTCGTCGAGATCGCGGCGCCGGACGTCGGGGTGCTCGTCAATATCGGCGAAGCGCATCTTGAGTTCTTTGAAAGTTCCGAGCAGCTCGCGCGCACGAAGTTCGCGATCTTTGCGGGCGGCGCTCGCGCGGTCTGCAATGCGGGCGACGACTGGACCAGGCGTCTCGCGAGCGAAGCCGGCCTGAGCGAACGCGCGTTATGGGTGCGCTTGTGCGGCGAGCCCGGGACCGATGGATTGATGCTCGAAGCCGGCGAGCCGCGCGACGGCGCCGTAGCATTGTCGCTGGGCGCATCGCACGCGTTCGCGCACTGGCATCTTGTGGGCGAGCATCATTTGCGCGATGCGCTGCTCGCCGCGGGTGCGGCGATTCAGTGCGGACTGCGTTTTGAGGAGGCGATCGAAGGACTCGGAGATCTGCGCTTGCCACCCGGGCGGTTCGAGCTGCACACGCTGCCCCAGGGGGCGACCGCGGTCTACGACGCATACAACGCGAGCCCGACCTCGATGAAGCACGCGCTGCACACGTTTGCCTCCTTGCCGGCGTCGCGCCACATCGCGGTGCTCGGCAGCATGGCCGAACTCGGTTCGGCTGCGCGCATCGGGCACGAGAGCACCGGTGCGGAAGCGGCGCGCGCCGGCGTCGACGAGTTGTATTGCGGGGGCGATCACGCGCAGACGATCGCCCAAGGCGCGCTCGCTGCCGGGCTGGCACCCACTGCGGTTCACACGTACGTGACGAATGCTGAGATCGCGCAGACGCTCAACGAGCGGCTGCGCAATGGCGACATGGTCTTGCTTAAAGGATCGCGCGTGCAGCGCATGGAGGAGATACTCAACGCGCTCCTGTCAGCGCGGCCGAGCGCGCTGCCGACGGCCAACGCCCGCGCTGCGCCGCGCGGCGAGATATCGGGAGAGTCTCCTCTCGCCGCTCCTTCGGTGGCTTTCGCCGCCTCAGAGGGCGCCGCTTTGGGCGTTGGCCGGCCGGCCGTTCGCACTCTGCCCGGACATCAAGGCGCGTCGTTTCACGTTGAGGGCGATGGCGCGCCCGAGGGCGTCGTCGCGTTGCCGGTGCGTACGCCGCTCATCGAGTCCGGCGACGACATCGCGCGCCTTGTCGCCGACAGCGTGCGCGGCATCGCAGGGCCCGACGACGTCGTGTGCGTGTCAGAGACAGCGGTTGCGATCGCGCAAGGCCGGTCGATTCGCGCCGAGGCGATTCGCCCGAGCTTGCTGGCGCGCGTGCTCGCCGATCAGGCGGGCTCGTATGCGACGATGAGCCAGCCCGAGTCTGTGCAGCTCGTCATCGAAAATGTAGGCGCTGCCAAAGTCGTCGCCGCGGCGATCGCGGGTGCAGCCGGGCGGCTGATCGGACGGCGCGGCGATTTCTATCGCATGCTCGGAGCGGCGGTCGCTGAGATCGACGGCTACACGGGCACCATGCCTCCATTCGAACGGCACATCGTGCTCGGCCCCGAACAGCCGCAAGCCGTCGCCGAGGCGATCGCGCGCGAGTGCGGTGCGCACGCCGCCGTCGTCGACGCCAACGACCTGCACAAAGCCGAGGTGTTGGGCGCCAGCGCGCTTGTCAACGTTGAAACAGTTCGTTTGTGCCTGATGGGCAATCCGCACGGCAACGGCGACCAGCAGACGCCCGTCGTGGTCCTTAAGTATCGCGCAGCCGCAAGCGGCGGCGCGGCCGGCGCATCGCCGCTGCACGGATGATACTCACGCCTTTCATCGCGCTCACGCTTGCGTTCGGCGCCGGTGCGATCGTCGCGGCGATCGTGATTCCGATCTTGATCGGCTGGCAGCGCCGGCTGGCCGTCGGTCAGCAGATCTATGAAGATGGACCAGCCAGCCACGCTGGAAAGGCGGGCACGCCGACGATGGGCGGGATCGCGTTCGTCCTCGCCGCGATCGCCGGAGCGCTCATCGCACCGGCGTACGTCGGCGCGAAGGCATGGGCGCTGCCGGTCGTCTGTCTCGTGATCGCAAGCGCCGCCATCGGCTTTGCCGACGATTACCTCAAAGTCACTGGCCGGCGTGCGCTCGGCTTGCGCGCCCGCGCAAAATTCGCGCTGCTGCTCATCGTCGCCATCGCGTTCGTCGCCTGGGCCTCGACCCAGCGCGTCTTCGCTGCGCAATGGTTCAGCGGCATCGTCGTCTTGCCGCAGTGGCTGTGGTGGTTCTTGGGTGTTTGCGCGATCGTCGGGGCGGCGAACGCGGTCAATCTTACGGACGGTTTGGACGGCCTTGCCGCCGGGACCGCGCTGGCGCCGCTCTCGCTGTTCAGCTTCCTCTTCGTCGACACGCTACCCGCGGCGGTGCTGGGCGCGTGCGCGAGCTTCCTTTATTATAATCGCCATCCGGCGCGCATCTTCATGGGCGATACCGGCTCGCTCGCCCTGGGCGCACTGCTCGGCGGCCTTGCGATCGAATACAACTTTCTCTTGATACTGCCGATCGCCGGCCTCGTGTTCGTGCTGGAGGCGCTTTCGGTCATCATTCAGGTGGTGAGCTTCAAATCGACCGGCAAGCGCGTGTTCAAAATGACGCCGCTGCATCATCATTTCGAGTTGTCGGGCTGGCCCGAAGGCCGCGTGACCGGTGTTTTCATCGCGGCATCGTTCTGCGCAGTACTCGTGACGTTCGGTCTGCTGCTCTTCGCGCCAGGCGCACAGAATTAGATGCCGAACGACGATGCAGTGAAGCTCGCTGCCGGCGACCGCGCGTTGATCATCGGCGTCGGGCGCAGCGGCATGGCCACCGCCGCCGTGCTGCGCGACCGCGGCCTTACCGTCACCGCCTACGATGACCAGCCGCGCGAGCGCCTGCGCGCGCAGCATGCAGTGCTTGCAGAGCTCGGCGTCGAGTTGACCGATGGTTCCGGACTCGCGTCGGCCGCCAAGAGCACGGACGTCGCCGTTCTCTCCCCTGGTGTGCCGCTCAACAACCCCGCTGTGCTCGAGTTGCGGCGCGCGGGCATCCCTGTCATCTCCGAGATCGAAGCCGCCTATCGCATCGCACAGGCGCCGCTGATCGCTGTGACCGGCACCAAGGGCAAGTCGACGACCACTGCGCTCATCGGCCACCTCTTGCGTCGCGCGGGCGCAAAGGCGCGCACCGGCGGCAACATCGGCAATCCGCTGATCCGCGAAGCCGCCGCCGCCGGCCGCGATGAATGGCTCGTCGCAGAAGTGTCCAGCTTCCAGCTGGAGGGCATCAACGCGTTTCGGCCGCGCATCGGCGTTCTGCTGAACATCTCGCCCGATCACCTCGATCGTTATCCTTCGATGGACGAGTACCGCGAAGCCAAATTCCGTATCTTCGCTAACCAGGGCAGCGACGATTGGTTCGTCGGCAACGAAGACGATCCGAGCGTCGTCGAACTGCGCGACGGCCCGCAGCGGCGCATCCCATCGGGCGATGCCTGGTTCTCAGTGCTGGGTTCAGAGCGCGCGGACGTCTTGCGCAAAGGCGGCTGGATCGTGCGCCGCGCGCGCAGCGTGCGCGAAGCCGGGCCATTCGTGCCCCTTATCGCGGTCGCCGATCTGCAGATCAAAGGCATGCACAACGTCGCCAACGCGATGGCCGCATACCTGGCGGCGTCGCTTGCGCTGCTGCGCGGCACGGAGATCGGCACGTCTGACGACGCGTTCATCGACGGCCTGCGCACGTTCGCGCCGCTGCCCCACCGGCTGCAAACTGTCGCCGACCATGGCGGTGTGCGGTTCGTCGACGACAGCAAGGCGAGCACGCCTGACGCTGTGCTCAAAGCGCTCGCGGTCTACGACTCTCCCGTGATCCTGATCGCAGGCGGACGCAGCAAGCGCACCGACTTCAGCGTCATGGCCAAGGCGGCCCGAACGCGCGCAAAAATGGTCGTGCTGATCGGCGAAAGCGCGCGCGAGCTCGGCGCCCTGCTGCCAGCCGCGCGCGTGCGCTACGCGCAGTCAATGGAAGAGGCCGTCGCCACCGCCGCCGCGCAAGCACGGCGCGGCGACGTCGTGCTGCTATCGCCGGGCTGTGCGTCCTTCGACATGTTCGAGAGCGCCGAAGCGCGCGGCGACGCGTTCGCCGCCGCAGTGCGCGGCTTGAACGAAACGGCGAACGCGACATGACGCAACGGCGCGCTCCCGATGCGACGCTGCTGATCACCGCGGCGCTGCTCACCGCAGCCGGCGCGATCATGGTGTTCTCCGCATCCTCGGTGGTCGGCATCACGCGCTATCACGACGCCGCGCATTTCTTCAAACGCGAACTCGTCTGGGTCGCGCTCGGCGCGCTCGCATGCTGGATCGGCGTCAAGCTGGACTACGGTGCGCTGCGCCGTGCGGCGCCGTGGCTGCTCGGCACCGCCGTCGTGCTGCTCGTCGGCGTGCTGTTCCCGCACTTCGGCGCGATCGAAGGCGGCGCGCGGCGCTGGTACGAGTTCGGCTCGTTCTCATTCGAGCCGTCCGAGTTCGCGAAGATCGCGATCATCGTCTTCCTCGCCGGCCTGCTCGCCGAGCGCGAAGAGAGCGCGCGCGATTTCAACACGATCGGTTTCCCCGCACTGCTCGCGGTCGGCGTGCTCTTCATGCTCGTGTTGCGCCAGCCGGACCTCGGCACGGCGACGCTCTTCTTGATGATCGCATTCGTCATGCTGTTCTCGGCGGGCGCGCGGCTGCGGCATCTCGCGATCGGTATCGCCGTCGCCGTCCCCGCATTGCTCGCATTCGTGTACGCAAGCCCTTACCGGCGTGCGCGCTTCACCGCGTTCTTGGACCCGAATGCGGATCCGAAAGGCACGGGCTATCATATCCTGCAGTCGCTCTATGGGTTGGGTTCGGGCGGAATCTTCGGCGTCGGTCTGGGCGAGAGCCGTCAGAAGTTCGGCTACCTGCCGGAGCAGTACACCGACTTCATCTTCTCAGTATTGGGCGAAGAGCTTGGCTTCATCGGCGCAGCGGCCATCATCGTGCTGTTCCTTTTGTTCACGTACCGCGGACTGCGCATCGCGATGGCGGCGCAGGATCGCTTCGGCTTCTTCCTCGCGGTCGGCATCACGACCGCGATCGCTCTTCAGGCATTCATCAACATCGGTGTCGTGACGTCGACATGGCCGGTTACCGGCGTGCCGCTGCCTTTCATCAGCTACGGCGGCACGTCGCTGGTCATGAGCTTGTTCGGTGTGGGCATTTTAGCCAGCATCTCGCGCGGTCGGTCGCGAGCGGCGGTCGCCGCCGACGAACGCATCAGGGACTCTCATAGTGCGCATCCTGTTAACCGGCGGCGGCACGGGCGGCCATCTCTACCCCGCGCTGTCACTAGCACGGGCGCTCTCCGGCGCGCCCGCTGACCCGGGCGTCTGCGCGCCGGACGACGGCGAGCCGCGCTTTGTGTTCCCCAACGACGCGCACGAGCTGCTCTTCGTCGGAACGCGCGGCGGCATGGAAACGCAGATCGTCGAGCGCGCGGGCGTGGCGGCGCGCTACGTGCGCAGCCGTCCGCTCAGCCGCAGTTCGCTTGCAGCCGCTGCCGGCGGTGTGGCCGCAAACGTCGTCGGCACTACCGAGGCGCTTCCCATCGTGCAGGCATTCAAGCCCGACGTCATCATCGCCACCGGCGGGTATGCAAGCGTTCCCGTCGTCATGGCGGCAGCGACGCTGCGCGCGTCGGCGGTCCTGCGCAAAGCGCGCATCGTCCTGCTCGAGCCCAACGTCGAACCCGGCCGTGCGAATCGCTTCATGGCCGGCGTCGCCGATGAGGTGTGGGGCGCGTTCGCAGAAACGGCGGCATTCTTCGGACGCAAGTTCGTCGTCACCGGCATGCCCGTCAGGCCGGAGATCGCCGCGCGTCCGACGCAGGTCGAAGCGCGCCGCAGCCTGGGCCTCGATGCCAAGCTGATGACCGCCATCGTGTTCGGCGGCAGCCAGGGCGCGCGCTCCATCAACGTCGCGACGAGCGGCATGGTGGCGCGCAGGCGTCTGCCGCCGGGTTTCCAACTGCTGCACATCGCGGGAGAGCGCGACTACGAATGGATGGCGGCCGAGCGCAAGGTGGAGGCCAACGACAACCGCTACCGCCTCGTCGCGTACATCGATAAGATGGAACTCGCGTACGCCGCGGCCGACATCGCCGTGTGCCGCGCAGGCGCGTCGACGCTCGCCGAGCTCGCAGTCGTCGGATTACCGTCGATCCTCATCCCGTATCCGCACGCGGCCGACGATCACCAACGCAAAAACGCCGAAGTATTCACGCGGCACAGCGCCTCAGCGCTGCTCGAAGACAAAAAACTGGATGCCGATACGCTCTACTGGTCGCTCATCGACGTGCTCAAGCCGGAGCGCCTGTCGGCGATGCGGTTTGCCGCGACCTCGCTCGCTCATCCGCGTGCGCTGCAGACGATGATCGAGCGGATCGTCAAAGGACAGATCGGCCGTAAGAGCGGCGCGCCGTCCGCCGCGTCACGCGCACGCGTCTAGGAGACGAACGATGTACGCCACTACCGTTCAAATGCTGGGGCTGCTCGCGCTTGCGCCGCTGCTCGTGCCCGTCGCAGCGCTTGCCGCTCCGCTCGACGTCAGGCCCTATCTGCAGATCAAAGGTCAGAGCGGACCGTCGCTCTCGCCGGACGGCTCATCGGTCGCGTTCAGTTTTGCAGGGTCAGGGCTGTCCGAAGTATGGGTCGCACCCTTGCGCGGCGGAGCGCCGCGCGAGATCACGGCCGGTCCGCAGCGCGCGGACTTCAAAGCGTGGTCGCCGCGCGATCCGGACGTCATCCTCTTCGGGCGCGATCGCGGCGGTGACGAGAACTGGGGCATCTGGTCGGTCGACCCGGCAGGCGAACGCTTGCATGCGCTGCTCGATCAGCCCGGCGTGCAGAACAACTGGGGCGGCTTCTCATTCGACGGCGCGCAGATCGCATACGCGTCGAACGCGCGCGATAAGCAGTATTTCGACGTCTACACAATGCGCGCGGATGCGGCGGATGCGTCCGATACGCATCTGATCTATCAGGCGGATGGCGACAACCGGCCGGTGGCGTGGTCGCATGACGGCAAGCACGTGCTGATCAGCGCGCGCACTGACAACTTCAACAACGATCTGTTGCTGAGCGACATCGACAGACCCGGCAGCACGCCGCGCTTGCTCACCGCACACACGGGCAACGCGGATTTCGAGAGCTGCGCGTTCACGCGCGACGACGCGCAGATCTATTGTATCAGCGATTATGGCGGGCGCGAGCACCGCGGGCTTGCCGTCATCGACGCCGGCGCTGCACAGCCGATCAGATTCGTCGCCGACGAACCGTACGACCTTGACGCGATCGAGATGTCACGCGATGGCAGCAGGCTTGCATACGTGCGCAACCGCGACGGCTACGGGCGGCTCGGCGTGCTGGACGTCGCCAGCGGTGCGACGATCGCGACTCCCGCGCTGCCCGACGGCGTCGCTGCAGTACCGACATTCTCTGACGACGGCCGCATGCTGGCCTTTGAGTTCTCCGGCCCCGCGCATCCCAGCGCCATCTGGACCTACGGCTTCGATGACAAGAAGACTTCGCAAGTGACGATGCCTCAGCTCGCCGGCATCGACGCCGCGACGTTCGTCGCGCCGCGGCTCGTCTCGTTCACCTCATTCGACGGTTTGCGAATTCCCGCGTGGTATTACACGCCGCGCGGCGCGCGCGGCCGGTTGCCGGTGGTCATCGACGTCCACGGCGGCCCTGAAGCGCAAGCACGGCCGGTCTTCAATCCGATCGTGCAATTCTTCGTCGCGAGCGGCTATGCCGTGTTCGTGCCCAACGTGCGCGGCAGTTTCGGCTACGGCAACACCTATCTGCACCTCGCCGACGTGCGCAAACGCCTTGATTCGGTCAAGGACCTGCATGCGGCGCACGAGTGGCTCATCAAGTCCGGCGGCGCGGATGCGAAGCGGATCGCGCTGTACGGCGGCTCCTACGGCGGCTACATGGTCCTTGCTGGGTTGACGCAATTTCCGGACGATTGGGCGGCGGGCGTCGACGTCGTCGGGATCTCCAACTTCGTCACGTTCCTCGAGCACACGAGCTCGTACCGGCGGGCGAATCGCGAGGCGGTGTATGGGTCGCTCGCCAACGACCGCGACTATCTCGAGTCGATCTCGCCGCTCAACCATGTCGACCGCATCAAGGCCCCGCTGATCATCTTCATGGGCGAGAACGACCCCCGCGTGCCCGCCTCAGAGGGCCGCCAGATGGCCGACGCGCTCAAGGCCAAAGGCGTTCCGGTCGAACTCACCGTGTTCTCAGATGAAGGCCACGGTATCGCCCGCGACGCGAACCGCATCACCGCATATACGCAGATAGCGGCCTTTCTCGACCGCTATCTGCACGCGCCTTGATCCGATCGCGCAGCCGGCGGCTTAGGGCGCTCCAACCGCTACGCCGCCCGCGTGCACGCCCGCGGGAAAGCCGCTCAGCGTCAGCACGACACTCGGAGCCAGGGTCGCGCTGAATGGGGTCGTCGCGGTCGGGAACATAGAGACGGTCGGAAACTGGAGATCCGTCACATACACGTTTCCGGCACTGTCAACCGCCACATCTTCTGGACTCGTGATTCCGGTCGCCGTGTCGATGGTGCTGATCGCGCCACCGCCCGCCGTCGGCGCGTTCATGCGACTGACTTTGCCTGAGAAGTCGGCGATGTAAAGGTTGCCCGTTGCGTCGAATGCGAGCCCCTTCGGCGAGCTAAGCCCGGTGATCGGCGAGGCTGTCGCGGCCGCAAACGGCGGATTGAAGATCTGTATCGTACCAGTCGACTCACTGGATATGTAGAGATTACCGGCGGAATCAAACGCCAGTCCGGTCGGGGCCGCAATGCTTGAGATCGTGAGCGCTGGGGCCGGAGTGATGCTGCCGCTGAACGGCGGCGTGAATTCGTAAACCTTGCCGGCGCCACCATCGGCGACCCACAGGTTGCCGGCAGCGTCAAAGGCGACCGCCTCAGGGTTCATCGCTCCGACGATGTTGATCGTCGCGAAAGGAGTGCTCGCATTTGTGATCGGGGCCGCATAGCCTGTGGCGACGCCGGTAGTGAAGTCGTTTCCGGACCACAGGTTGCCGGCGTGATCGAAGCGCAACGAGATCGAATTCACAAGCCCAGTCGGGGTTAGATAAGTGACGCTCGAGCTTGCCGTCATAGGCAGTGCGACCTTGGCCAGTTCGCCCGGCGAGGTAAAGCTGCTCACGTAAATCGCCTGTGGAGCGGGCGTCGGTGGTGTAGAGGTCGAGCTTGACGAGCAGCCGGACGTCGCCCACATCACAACGAGGGCAGCGAGCAGCGACAAACGCTTCATTAAACGTCTCCTTTTGCCGATGGTGCGGACACGGCTATCGCAAAATAGGGAAGAACAAAATCGGAATAAGGCGGCCGGGTGCGTGAGTCCTGGCAACGAGCAAAGGGGCCCAATGTCGGGACACATAAAACATAATTCCGGGATGGTTGCATACCGGCACGTTCACTTCGTAGGTATCGGCGGTGTTGGCATGAGCGCTATCGCGCGCGTGCTGATTGCGATGGGCATCACAGTTTCCGGCTCGGATCTGGCCAAGAACAACACCATCGAAAAATTGCGCGCACTCGGCGCCAAAGTGTTCCTGGGGCATGCCTCGGCTAATATCAAGGGCGCCGACGCCGTCATCATCTCGTCCGCGATCCCGTTGGACAACCCCGAAGTCATCGCCGCGCAGCGCGCGCGCGTGCCGGTGCTCCAGCGGGCTGAGATGCTCGCGCAGATCATGGCGGACAAGCGGGCGGTCGCCGTTTCGGGGACCCACGGCAAGACGACGACGACTTCGATGATCTCGCTGGTGCTGGATGCCGGCGGATTCGAGTCGACCGTCTTGATCGGCGGTGAAGTCAACGATCTTGGCGCGAACGCGCGTTTGGGTTCGGGGGACGTCGTCGTCGCAGAAGCCGACGAAAGCGACGCCTCGTTCCTACGCCTGACGCCGACGTGCGCAGTCGTGACGAACATCGAGAACGATCATCTCGGCTATTACCGCGACCTCGAGCATCTCATCGATACGTTCTCGCTGTTCATCAATCGCGTGCCGCCTAACGGCTGCATCGTCGCATCGGCAGACTGTCCGGCGGTCAACGAACTGATCCGCCGCTTCAATCAATCGCCGAAGCTGTTGGGCGACCCGAAGGTCATCACCGCGGGCTTCGACGCTGCGGCGACGGTGCGCGCAGAGGACATGCAGTTGGCCGATTTCGGATCCGCATTCGCAGTCTCGCATCGCGGCGCACCGCTGGGCAGCGTGCGCCTGCGCGTGCCCGGCCGCATCAACGTCCACAACGCGCTGTGCGCACTCGCCGTCGGCCTCGAATTCGGGGTGCCCTTCGAGCGCATCGCCGATGCGCTCGGGCGCTTCCGCGGCGTTGCGCGCCGGTTCCAGATCTTGTACGACCGCCCCGATATGAAGATCGTGGACGACTACGCGCACCATCCCACGGCAGTGCAAGAGACGATCGCGGCAGCGCGTGCGTACTGGCCGGGCCATATCGTCGCCGCATTTCAGCCGCACCGCTACAGCCGCACGGCCTATCTGTTCCGCGATTTCGCACACGCGCTGCTCGGCGCCGACGAGATCCTCGTGACCGACATCTACCCTGCCGGCGAAGTCGCGTTGCCCGGCGTGCGCGCCGAAGCGATCGTCGAGTGCGTGCGCGATCTCGACGCGGCGAAGAACGTGACGTATCTGCCGAAGGGCGCGGACGTGCTCGCGTACCTCCAACGCACGCTCGGACCGGGTGATCTCGCGCTCACGCTTGGAGCGGGCGATATCGGCGGCGTCGCGCACGAGCTCGCCGCGACGCTGTCGGCCGCCGACGCCGGAATCGGTCAGTCTGCGTGCTGAGCGAGGCGCAACGCGCCGCCTTGCGCAGCACCGCCGGCAAGAATCTCGAATTCGACATGCCGCTCGCGCCCAAGACGTCGATGAAGGTCGGCGGCCCGGCGGCTGCATACGCGGAGATCAGCAGCATCGTCAACCTTGCTGCGACCTTGAGCCTCGCGCAGCAACTTTCAATCCCGTGGGCGATCATCGGTTTCGGCAGCAATCTGCTGGTGCGCGATGAGGGATATCCGGGGCTGGTCGTGCGCCTCGTCGGCGATTTCACCAAGGTCGTCATCAACGGCACGCGCGTACGCGCGGGCGCGGCGACGCCGATCGTCTCGTTATGTCGCGAAGCGGCGTTGGCGGGACTGAGCGGCGCCGAAGCGCTCGTCGGAATTCCCGGAACGATCGGCGGCGCGGTGCGCATGAACGCCGGCACCGACGTCGAGATCGGCGACATCATCAAGCGCGTTGAGGTGCTCGTCGCCGGCGAGCCGCTGCAGACGTTCACGACCCCGGAGTTCTCCTATCGCCGCTCGTCGTTGGATCAGCGCGCGGTGGTCACCGCGGCCGAGCTCGAGCTCACACCCGGCGATCCGGCTGCGCTGCAGGCGGAGCTGAAACGCCGCATCGCGCGGCGCAATGCGACGCAGCCGCTCGAGCTGCCCAATTCCGGCAGCATGTTCCGCAACCCGCGCGGCAACCACGCCGGCCGGTTGATCGAAGCCGCAGGATGCAAGGGCTGGGAAGTCGGCGGCGCACAGGTGTCCGAAAAACACGCGAATTTCATCGTCAACCGTGGCGGCGCGACGTGCGCTGACGTCCTCGCGCTGGCCGCGCGCGTGCGCGAAGCGGTCAAAGAGAAGAGCGGCGTCCAGCTCGAACTGGAAGTACACGTCCTCTCGTAGCAAGCGTGCGCTCGCACGCCCGTCCCGTAAGAGGATGATGCTGATTGCGCCGATAACCGCCCATCACCGGGTGCGTCCTTGTTCGCACGCCGGCATGAAGGAGGCCCTTGACGATGCGACTCTTGTCAAAGCTTCTCGTATTCACCGTTGCCTTCGGCGTGCTGTGCGCGGCGGCGGCCACCGCGGCATCGACGAATATCACGGTCCACATACACAATAGCAATGTAGCCGGCCTTGCCTGCCCGTTTGCCGAGAACTTCACGGGCACGATCCACGGTCCGGCCAACACACCGATCACATATCGCTGGGAGCGCAGCAACGGATATCTCGCGACGCATTCGACGACGATTCCGGCAGGCGGTTCGAAGCAAGTCTCCGACGTGTGGACGACGAGCAAGAGCGGCGCGTACTGGGCACGGCTGCACGTCCTGACCCCACAAAGCGCGGTCTCCGACAAGGGCACCTTCCAGGTGCATTGCCCTGGAGGCATGTGAGCGAGGTTCGCAGACTTTGAACGAGCGGCGGCACGGTTCTCGCGCCGCCGTTTCACTTTATGATGTGAGCGCAGGATGGCGAACAAGCCGGCGATTGCGGTGATCGCGGGCGGTCGATCCGCCGAGCGCGAGATCAGCCTGCAGACCGGCGCGGGAGTCAGCGCCGCGCTGCAAGACCTTGGCTATCCGTGTACGACGCTGGACGCCGACGAGCGCTTCATCGAAACGCTTGCGCAGATGCGGCCCGATGCGGTCTTCAATGCGCTGCACGGCGGCGCGGGCGAGGACGGCACCGTGCAAGCGTTGCTCGATTGGCTGCAGGTCCCATATCAGGGATCCGGATCGCGCGCGAGCGCGATCGCGATGGACAAGTGGATCACCAAAGCATTGGCGCGTTCGCTCGACATTCCGACGCCGCGCGGCGTCCTGCTCGATGCGAGCGGCGACGCGGCGGCGCGTCCACCCGAGGCGATCGGGTTGCCGTGCGTCGTCAAGCCGCGCGCTGAAGGTTCCGCCGTCGGCGTCAGCATCGTGCACTTCGCCGAGCGATGGGAAGACGCGGTTGAAGAGGCGAGCGCGTTCGGCCCGTGGGTCGTCGTTGAGGAATACATCGAGGGCCGCGAGTTCACGGTCGCCATTTTGGGCGAACGCGCGCTACCGGTCATCGAGATTACGCCGCATGACGACTTCTACACCTATCACGCGAAATATACGCCCGGCGCGAGCACGCACGTCGTGCCGGCGCACGTACCGGCAGGCGCAGCTGCCGGCATGCAGCGCCATGCGCTTGCACTGCACCGCGCGCTCGGCTGCCGCGACTATTCGCGCGTCGATGTTCTGATGACGGTGGCGAATTCGTCCTACGTGCTCGAGTGCAACACGTTGCCGGGGCTCACACCGCTCAGCTTATTTCCGGAAGCGGCCGCAGCCGACGGCATCCCGTACAACGCCGTGATCGAGCAACTCATCCAAGCCGCGCTTTCGCGCGCGGCGGTGAAGGCGTCCTAGAATGCGCGGCAGTGAGCAAGGGCGGCCGTTGCGCATTGTGCTTTTCGATCTCGACGGCACGCTCATCGACTCGACCGATCTCATCGTCTCATCCTTTGACCATACGTATCGCAAGATGGGCAGGCTCATGCCGGCCGAGCAGATCCTCGCCGATCTCGGCATGCCGTTGCGCGATACGCTGCAGCGCTATTTCGCCGGCGATGAACTTGAGCGTGCGATGGCCGCGTACATCGACTACAATCTGGAACGCCATGACGCCGGCGTGCGTCAGATGGCGGGCGTCGCGCACCTCGTACGCCGCCTTAAGGACGCGGGACTGCGCCTCGGCGTCGTGACGTCGAAATTAAGGGACACGGCGCGGCGCGGCCTGATCCTCTGTCACTTAGACCGGCCGTTCGAGGTAGTAGTCGCCAAGGAAGACACCGCCCGGCACAAGCCCGATTGTGAGCCGCTGCTGTACGCGCTCGCGGCGTTCGAAGCCGATGCGCGCGAGTGCGCGTATGTCGGCGACACGCCGCTCGACGTCGAAGCCGCGCGCGGCGCCGGCGTGCGGGCAGTGGCTGCGCTGTGGCGCCCGGTCGCCGTGGAGGCGTTCGCCCAGTGGGAACCCGACGCGTACGCGCGCACGCCTGACGAAGCGGCCGATATCTTAGAGGGGTGGCGGCACGGCGCACACGGCGAGCGTGCCGTCGAAGAAGCGGGCTGATACGACGACGATGGGATTGCTGAACTTCATCTCTTGGCTCCTGGGCGGCGATGTGCGCGTCAAAACGACGGTATGGTCGCGCGTATGGTCCTCCGACGATCCGACGATGGCCGATGGTATGCTCGACGATCCGGCCGCGGCGCTGGGTGCGGGCAGCGGGTTGGCCACACCTCCGAAACCGATGTGGCAGCAGGCGCGCGATCAAATCGCGTCGCTGCAAAAGATCGATCCGGGTTTTTCGGAGGTCTCGTTCTTGACGCAGGCGTCAAAGACGTACTTAGCCGCTCTCGATGCCGAAGATCATATGGACGCGGGGGCGCTGCAAGGTATCGCCACGCAATCGTATACCGAGCAGCTGGCGAACTGCATAACGACGTGGCGTGCCGCCAACCTCGTGCGTCACGTGACCGGCGTGACCATCGACTCGCCGATGATCTTCAAAGTCACAACCGACGGCGCGTGCGAGTCGATCGTCGTGCGCTTCACCGGTCGATCGGTGCGCTACACGTCCAACGATTCCACCGGCGTCGTCACGGACGGCGGCGCGCAGCCCGCTTTCTTCACCGAGTTCGCGACGTTCACGCGTCCGTCAGGCACGACGACGCCGCCCACCGGTGCGAACGCTCCGACCCACTGCCCATCGTGCGGCGCGCCGATCGAGCCGGGGACGGCCACGTGTCCGTATTGCAACACGCCGCTGAGCGGTACCGGGACCCTCTGGCTGATCGACCGGCTCGCTGCGTCGCCCTACACGTAGGCGCTAATACTTCGCGACCGCGAGAATCGCGTCGGCATATGCCTGCGGCGCCTCTTGCGGCACGTCGTGACCGATGCCGTTGAGTATTTGATGCGCGTATTTGCCCGTGAACTTGCTGCGATATGCGGTACCGGGCGCATTCGCGCCGTCGAAATCGCTCGCGATCGTGATCGTGGGCTGCGTGACCGGCGGGCCCGCGTAGAGCTTGTTCTCTAGGTTGTCGTATTTCGGGTCGCCCGGCGCGAGGCCGATGCGCCAGCGGTAGTTGTGAATCACCATCGCGACGTGATCGGGGTTCTTGAACGATTCGGCCGTGCGATCGTACGTCGCATCGGTGAAATGCCATTTCGGCGACTGCAGCGACCAGACGAGCTTGTTGAAGTCGTAGGTGTACTGCGTGTAGCCTAAGAGGCCGCGCTGCGTCGAGAAATACCACTGATACCAAAACGCGTACTCAGCCTTTGGCGGGGCCGGCTGCTTATTTGCCGGCACGTTTGCGATCAAGTAGCCGCTCACCAACACGAGTGCCTTCACGCGATCGGGCCAGAGCAGCGCGGTGACCGCCGCCGTGCGCGATCCGATATCGAACCCGCCGAGGATCGCCTGTTTGATCTTGAGCGCATCCATCAGGTTGACGACGTCTTCACCGCAGACCGATTGCTGCGCCGTGCGGAACGAGCCGGCGGAAAGGAACGTCGTCGAGCCATAGCCGCGCTGGAAGGGAACGATCACGCGGTAACCGGCCTTCGCCAAAATCGGCGCGACGTCGACGTACGCGTGGATGTCGAACGGCCACCCGTGCAGCAGGATCACCGGCTGGCCGTCGGCCGGTCCTTCTTCGGCGTACCCGATGTCGAGAACCCCGGCTTTGACTTGTTTGAGCGCCGCGAACGACGTATGCTGCGGAGTCGCCGGAGTGAGGTCTTGCGTTTGACTCGAGTCACTCGCGGAAGCTGCGGCGACCGTGCCGCTCGATTGAGCGCTCGCAGGCTTGAGCATGCCGAGCTCGGCGGCGACGATCGTCATGGCTGCGGTGCCGAAAAAGCCTCGGCGGTCGAGGCTGAACGTCTTTTCCATTGCATGCCTCCCATCACGGTGTTGCACGGTAGTCTGCGCGCGCGCGCATCACCTGTTCCGTGTCATGAAAACAGGAGTAATATGCAAGAACTCCAAGGTTCGCGCCCCGATTTGAGGAGGTATCGACATGACACTACGAACCAAGGCGCTGGCGACGGCTGCGGTCATCGCGCTTGTTTTTGCCGCGGTCAATGCGCCTGCGTACGCCGCAGTGAAGAACATCGTGCTCGTTCATGGCGCATGGGCCGACGGCTCGAGTTGGGCCAAAGTGATTCCGCTCTTACAAGCGCAGGGCTACAACGTCACCGCCGTTCAAAACCCTTTGACGGGCCTTGACGACGACGTTGCAGCGACGAAGCGCGCGCTCGATCTGCAGAATGGCCCCGTGTTGCTCGTCGGCCATTCGTGGGCCGGCGTGGTCATCACGCAAGCAGGCACCGATCCCAAAGTGGTCGGATTGGTGTACGTCGACGCGTTTACGCCTGATGTCGGACAATCGGTCAACGATCTTTCGCAAGGAGCACCGCCGCCGCCGGGTTTGAAGGGCGTGACGGGCCCGAGCAACGGATTCCTGTGGCTGTCACAAGCAGGCGTCGAGCAATACTTCGTGCCGGGACTTTCAAAAAGCGACGCTGATGTGGTTTGGGCGACTCAAGGCCCGTTCGCTGCTGCGAGCTTGGGAGCCAAAGTGACGGCCGCGGCATGGAAGACAAAGCCTGCGTGGAGCGTCATCGGAACAAAAGACCAGATGATCTGGCCTGACGCCGAGCGCGCGTGGGCCAAGCGCATGAATGCCAAAGTGCTCGAGGTCGATTCAGGCCACGTGCCGATGCTCGAGCAGCCGCAAAAGGTCGCGGATTTCATCGCGAGCGCTGCTAAAGGGCTGTAATCGCAGCCAGCACTGACTTGCACGGCGCGTGAGGCGGTGGACTTACGTCCCCGCCCCACCGCCGATGCGCAACACGTACTTCAGGATGAAGCGATCGAGCATCGTCGGCGACGATGGCGAGCCCCAGTTCGCATACAATTCGCTGCCGTTGTTGAATATGTGATGGAGGCCGGCCGAAAAATTCACGCCGGGCGTCGCGAAACCGCCCGTGCCGTTGATCGCACGCAGGGCCAGCGACATATTCGTCGTTGGTCCGAGCGATTCACCGACGCCGATGCTGCGCAGGATCTGCCCGTTGATTCCCATCTCAAGAGAGCGCTCGTGCGTTCCAGCGTATGTGAAGGCGATGTTGAAATGCGTGCCCAGCGGCCGGCTCGTCGTGAAGTTGAATTGCTGTAAGTAGTACGTCGAGAACGGCCCCGCGCTGAACGTGAAGTCTAGCGGCGTCGGCGTTCCGTCGCGGTAGCCCAGGGTGAAGGCTGATTGGTTGAACGGCAGCATGACGCCATTCGTGAGCGCCGGATCGTCGAGCGAGCTCGTCGTCTGTGTCAGATTGAGGTGCAGCAGCGCCTTGGTATAGAGATCGGTCGTGCCGAAGAAATCGGCTTGGTGCACGGTGCCGGCGTGTGTGAGGAACCGGTCGACAGCGAAGAAGCCCGTCCAATTCTTCAAGTCTAACGCCGACGTCGTAAAATCCGTGAACGCGTATGGTCCGCGCTCGTCATTGACATTGGTGAAGCCGGCGATGGGGCCGTAACCGGGGCTGATGTCCTGGTACCCGACACCGACTTCATAATTCGCCCGGTGCACGTCGGCAAGGCCCGTGCGGCTGTACGCGAATTCATGCGGGCTCGTCGGGAGGTTGCTTTGCTCGAGCACCTGGTCGTAGGCTGACACGAATCCTGACTTGAGGTCATGCCAGTCGACTCCGGTCTCGAGCGTCGAGTCGTTGCCGATCGGCTCGTGCGCCAGCACGCTGTTCACCCAGTACACGAACGAGTGATCCGCAAGCGCGTGTTTGAAAAAGAACGCTTGATCGTCAAACTGCTGATCGGGCGTCGTGCCTCGTATCGTCATCGCGCCGATCGACTCCAGCCCGTACGTGCCTTCTACTTTGAGGCCGCGATCGAAGGTGCCGATGTTCGGCGTGTAGAGAATCTCATTGGGCGGCTGCGTCGGTCCGCCAGACACGTACAGGTTGTTCGAGAAGTACTGCGCGCCTTGCGCGAAAAATGGACGGTACTCCACGAGCGCACGCGGGAATTCCTGAGGCACGATCGTCTGCTGGTCGATCTCGACGTTCGAGAAGTCGGGATTGAGTGTACCCACAGCAGCGATCGTGCTCGTGAACGGATAGACGAAGTCGAGTCCGACGTTGCGCACCGGTTCAGGCGCGAACACGAGATTGGGCTGCTGGAAGATATCGCGGCTGCCGCCGATGCTCGACAGCCCGTAGATCTCCGCGCGTGGCTTCGGCCGGGCCCCGCTTGCCGCGATATCGAGCCCATTCCACGTGGGCCACCAACGTGCGTCGGTGAGCGCAGGCCAGTTCGGCGGCTGCCCGTCCTGCATGAGACCGTCATAGGCCCACGTGTAATGCTCCGCCTCGCCTGCCACGTTGCGGATGAAGTTGATGCGCCACGATTTGTTCTTGCCGCCTGTGGCGCGCAGATCTTTGAGCGGAATCGTGAGCATGGCGACCCAGCTCGATCCGTCGACGGCCGTCTGCGCCTTCCACTCGGGTGCGTACCGGGTGGACTCAACGCTCTGTTGGTAGCGCACGCCGCGCGGTGTCGTCTCGAAGAAGTAGACATTGGAGTTGACGCCGCTGGTATCGAGCCCTACGCCGACGAGATCGTCTTGGCCAAAGCCGACGTTGTTGGTGGTCTCTTGCGCGTGGATCGGAACACCCGGCTGCTTCACGCGGAACGCGACGTAGACGTTCTTCTCGTCGTAGAGCAGATACGCCGTGGTCTCCAGCTTCGCGGAGGCTCGGGTTGTGAGGTTCTGAAAGCTGGTTGCCGTCACTCCCTGTTGCCAGAGCGGGTCTGACAGCGTCGGATCGAACCTGGGCGGCGCATTGACCCGGGTTGCGGGAAAGGTTTTCGAGGCGCCCACCGCGGCGCGAGCAGGGGCAACGCACAGGGCCAGCGCGACGGCGATCAAGGCAAGCGTAATGCCGACACTCCGCGCGAGGCCGATGTCATATTTCATAAACGCGCTAACCGGCACCAACACGGCCGGATTATACGGCTACGGCACCCGGGAAAGAATCACAAGCGCATCAAATTCTTACGGCCACGAGAACGGTGATGGCCACCTACCTCTTCGGCCCCTATCAGCTCGACACCGAACGACGCTCGCTTAGCCTCGGCGCAAAGGATTTGGCCGTCGGCTCCAAGCTGGTCGACACGTTGCTCGCGCTCGTCGAACGCGCGGGACATGTCTGTACGACGCAGCAACTGCTCGACCGCATCTGGCCTGAGGGCTACACCGACCCCGCCAGCCTTCGGCAAAACGTCTACATCTTACGCAAGCTCCTGCGCGAGCATTGGGACCAGCCGGTCATCGAAAACGTTCCGCGCACCGGCTATCGATTCGTCGCTCGATTGCGCACTGCTCCGGCACCGGAACCAAACGCCACGCCTGGCGCTATTCCGTTCCTGCGGTGGCCGTTGGTGCGCATGTCCGCGCTTGCTGCGTGCGTCGTGCTCGCGATCGGCGTGACCCACTCGTCGGGCCCCGCCAGGGTCGCGCCCGTTTCATTGAACGCTCAGGACGCGCGCCTCTACGCGCTCGGACGCTACTATTGGGATACGCGCACGCGCGACGGACTTCTGAAGTCTGTGAAATACTTCCGGCTCGTCGCGAGCGCAGAGCCGCGCAACGCGCTCGGGTACACCGGGTTGTCCGACGCGTATTTCATCCTCGGCGAGTACCATTACGGCACACAAAAAGAGCAGACGTATTACCGCTGGGCAAGCCGCAACGCCGACAAGGCCTACGCGCTAGATCCAGATCTGTCCGAGGTGCGAACCTCGCGCGCCAACATTTTCGATCAGGTGCACAAAGACGTCAAAGCGGCGCGCGCCGAGTACGAGCGCGCGATCGAGCTCAATCCATCCAACGCCGTGGCCCACCTGTGGTATGGAGTGCTGCTGTATCGCGAGGATCAAGTCGCAGCGGGGCACGACCAACTCGAAGCAGCCGAACAGTTAGATCCGACCGCGCCAGCGGTGAGCCGCTGGCTGGCGATGGATGATTACCTCAATCGCCGCTACGAGCGGGCGATCGCATTGTACCGCCAGACCCTCGACCTCAGCCCCAGCGACGACGAGGCCGCGGTGATGCTCGGACTCGCATACGAAGGGATGCACGACTATCCCGCGGCACTGCGCAGTTTCAAACGCGCGGAAAAGATCTGCAGCTGCGTCATGCCGCTTGCCTTGGAAGCACGTACGCTGGCATTGATGGGCTTGACTCGGGAGGCGAACATAAGACTTGTCGAGTCGCAGCGCGTGCCAAAGGGTGGCGAAAAGGTCGAGCCGCTCGCGATCGCGGTCGCGCTGATCGCGCTGGGCCAGCGCGATCGAGCGATCGATTGGATCAAACGCTCGACCTCAGATTCGTTCGCCGCGGTGTTCTTGCGGCTCGACCCGCGTCTGGACGCCGTGCGCAACGACCCGCGCTTCGGCGCGATCCTCGGAAAGACGGTCGCTGTGTGCAGCTTGAACTGCTGACAATCGTTACGATGGGCGCGATTCGCTAAACGGCGTGCCCTTGCCGTGCTCGGCGAGCGCGACGAGGCTATCGAGAAAATAGTCCCAGCCCGACGAGCAGTCGTCATAACAGGCGAGCACCGGCGTGAGGCCGGCATGGCGGAACCAGATCTCGCTCGCGTCCGGCCCGAGATCGAAAAGGTCGAACGCGATTTTTGTGCCATTCCACTCGGCAAACGGGCTGTGCTCGACGCACGTCCACTGCACGGAGCTCGGACTTGCGGCATCGACGTGGATAACGATATGCTGGCCCGCGGCAGCGAAATCGAAGCGCACGTGGCCACCTGGAGCCGGGGAGCCGCTGACCAGCGGCGTCCACCAGGCGCGCAGCCCCTCGAGCGTGGTCAGCGCATCGGCCACGCGTTGTCGCGGCGCCCGGATCGTCACGCAGCGCATGTAGTCGCGCTGCGTGACGCCGTTCGCCCTCTGTGTCGTCGCCACGTCTATTTCATCTCGTCCGGGCCGGCATCGCCACCCTCGGCGACGATCTTGAGCCGCTTCGCGTAGTAGGCCCAACCCTCGGCGTGGTTCTTGACGCGCTCCTCGTCTGGGATGCCGACATGCGTCAAGCGCACGAGCGTCCCATTGCCATCCTTGGACAGCTCGAACTTGACGACGGTGCGCGCGCCGAGTGGCGCGTTCTTCCAGTCCCACGTATAGGCGAGGCTCGTCGGAGGATTCAGCTCGATGATCTCACCGGTCGAAATCCACTCGCCTTTGCTGAACTGGTACCTGCCCCCGATGCGTGGATCGAAGAAATCGATGGGCTGCCAGCGTTTTTGCAGCTCGGGATCGACAAGGTATTTGAAGACGGTCTCTTGCGGTGCGTCGATGTGGATCGACACGTCGACGAGCTTTGAGGCATCCTTGATCATTTCGTTCTCCTGCGAATGCGGTGGTCGCGTTCAACGGCCACTTTGAGGTTGCCGAGAGCGGCGCTCCAGTAGGCCTCGAGATACGCGCGCAGCCCGGCCAGCCCAGCTGCATCGAGCTGGTACAACCGCTGCGTGCCATTGCGCCTATCCGTCACGAGCCCGGCTTCTTTCAGTATCTTGAGATGTTGCGAGACCGCCGGCCGGCTCACCGGCAGCCTCGTTGCGAGCTCCCCGACCGGCCGCGGTCCCCGCCTCAGCGCATCGAGGATCGCGCGCCGAGTCGGGTCGCCGAGTGCATCGAGGATCTGTCCGTAAGTTTGCACTAACGGTAAGTTAACACTTACGGCCGCCCCGTGTCAAGCCGTCGCCGGTCTTGCGCCTCCGATGGCCGCGATCAGTCCCATCATGCGCAGCAACGGCTCGAGCAGCGCGCCCTGGATGACCACCGTGAACAGCACGACCGAAAACACCATCGAGATCAAGAGCGGCTTGTCCGGGAACGTGTCGGGAAGGCTCAGCACGAGCGCCATTGAGAGGGCGCCGCGCATGCCTGCCAGCGCGATCGCATTCTGCCAGGTGCGCGAGAGCGGCCGCCCCATCCAGCCCGAGACCGGCGCCAGCCCACGGACGACGAGCACCCGCCCGAGGATGACCGCGACGATCGCCCAGACCGCATCGCGCCATCCGAACTCGATCTCGCGCAGATCGATCGATGCGCCGATGAGCACGAACAGCACGGTGTTCGCCAAGAACGCGACGACCGACCAGAAGTTGCCGATCGTGTCGCGATCCGCTTGCGGCAAGTTCGCCAAGCTCGTCGAGCCCGAGATGACGATCGCGGCGAAGATGACGGCCATGATGCCCGAGACGCCGAGCTCGTCGGCGATGAAATACGACCCATACGCGACGGCGACGGTGAGCACCGCGACGACCATCACCTGTGTGGCGATGAGCCGGATGACCAGGCGCGACAGATAGCCGGCCACCGCACCGACGGCGATGCCCCCGGCGGTCATCAGAATGAAGGTCCACAGCACGTGATGCGGCTGCAAGCCCGGACCTTCTGCCGTGATCACGGAGACGATCGCGCTGAACGCGACGACCGACGTGCCGTCGTTGAACAGGCTTTCACCTTCGACGATCGACAGCAAGCCCGGATCGATGCGTAGCGCTTTGAACAGCGCGAGAACGGCGACTGGGTCCGTCGCGGCGACCGCGGCGCCGAAGATCACCGCCGTTTGCGGCGCGAGATGCGCGCCGAAGACCAAGAACACGTAGGAAAGCGCGATCATCATCAGCACGCCGAGCGTCGCCAGCAACGTGATCGGCGCCCAGTTGCGCGCGAACTGCTTCGTGTCGCCGTTCCAACCGCCGTCGAAGAGCAGCGGCGGCAAGAACACGAACAGAACCAAGCCTGGTGTCAGCTCGATGTGGTGCTGGTGCGGGATCAACCCGATGATGAGCCCCGCGAGGACCAGACCCACCGTGTACGGGATGCGCAGGCGCGCGGTGACGACCGCCATCGCCACGACGATGCCCAGCATCAGCGCGAGCGTGCCGGCGCCGGGCAGATGCGTCACAGATAGCGACGCTGCAGATGTTCGGGCAAACGGGCGAGGACTTCGTAGTTGATGGTGCCGGCCGCGCGCGCGAGCGGCTCGATCTCGAACTCGACGATGTCGCCCGGCGCCGGCCACGGCGCCACGTCGGTCACGTCGATCACACACGTGTTCATCGCGATCCGCCCGACGATCGGGGCGCGCGCATCGCCGATGCGCACGCGCATGCGGCCCTCGCCAGCCGCGCGCGGCAAGCCGTCGTCGTAGCCGACCGCGAGCACCGCGATCTTGCTTTCGCGTGTCACCGCAAAGGTGCGTCCATACCCGACGGTCTCGCCCGGATGCGCGTCGCGGATCTGCACGATCGGCGCGAACCAGCGCAGCGCCGGGCGCAGCACAAAGCTCGGATCTTCGCCCGCCATCACCGCTTCGACCGCGGGCGACGGCCACGCACCATAGATCGCGATGCCGCAACGCACCATGTCCAGGCGCATCTCCGGCCACATCATCGCTGCCGCTGACGCCGCGATGTGCAACATCGGCCGCGACTTCGCCGCGCCCGCCACGCGCTTGAGCGCGTCCAACTGCTGCAGCGCGAACGGCTTGTCGATGTCCTCGGCATTGGCCAGATGCGAGTACAGCCCGGTGAGACGTAGCCCGAGCTGCTCACAGCGTTCGAGCGCCTGTGGAGCCCGTGCGGCGGCGACGCCAAAGCGATTCGTGCCGGACTCTACTTTAAGATGTGCGGCCACGCGGGCAGCGGCGAACGCCTCACAATCCCGTTCGTCGAGCATCGCCAGCTCGATATTCTCGGCCGCCGCTTCCGCTAGGTTTTCGCGCCCGACTGGACCCACCACGAAAATCGGCAGTGAAATGCCGTGCCCGCGCAGCCCGAACGCCTCTTCAATCGTGAAGACGCCCAGACGCAGGCCGGGTATCTGCGCGTCCGCCAGCGCCTGAGCGACCGGCACCATCCCATGCCCGTACGCGTTGGACTTGACGACCGCGCACAGGGCCGCCGGAGCCGCCTTTGCGGCCAGGGCGCGCGCGTTCGCGACAATGGTCGCACGGTCGATCTCAAGCCAGGATGCCGTCTCAGGCACAGCCACGCCCGGCCGGGCAGGAACCACTTGTCAAAGCCGGAACCTCCCGCTATACTGGGGTTAGCACTCAAGTGCTAAGACTGCTAATCCGCTAAGAACAGCCCCATTTCGGGGCATATCTCGGGTCCAGGGTTTCACGCACGCGCGCATGCGCCCCGCTTTCGGGTCGCCGCGCCGGCGTCGGTTCCGGCCCGTTCTGCAAAGTCCGTAGGAGGTCCCAACCGTGCCCGCTACCGCGTCGAAACTAGAACTCAAACCGCTCGGCGATCGCGTCGTCGTCGAGGCTGTGGAACAAGCCCAACAGTCAGCCGGCGGCGTGATCCTGCCGGACACCGCCAAAGAGAAGCCCCAAGAAGGCGTCGTCATCGCCGTCGGACCGGGCCGCCGCACCGATAAGGGCGACGTCGTTCCGATGGATCTCAAAGTCGACGACAAGGTCATCTATTCCAAGTATTCCGGTTCCGAGATCAAGCTCGACGGTAAAGAGTACCTCATCGTCAGCGAGAAAGACGTTCTCGCGATCGTGAAGCGTTAAGGAGAAATACGAATCTATCATGGCTGCCAAAGAACTATTATTCGACGAAAGCGCGCGGCGCGCACTCGAGCGCGGCGCGAACGCACTCGCCGACGCCGTGAAGGTGACGCTCGGTCCTAAGGGCCGATACGTCGTGCTGGACAAGAAGTTCGGCTCGCCGACGATCACCAACGACGGCGTCACCATCGCCAAAGAGATCGAGCTGCCCAACCACTTCGAGAACATGGGCGCGCAGCTCGTCAAGGAAGTCGCTTCGAAGACCAACGACATCGCCGGCGACGGCACGACCACCGCGACGGTGCTCGCGCAAGCGATCATCCGCGAGGGTCTGCGCAACGTCGCGGCCGGCTCGAATCCGCTGGGCATCAAGTCCGGCATCGAGAAGGCCGTCGAAACGGCGGTCGAAGCGCTCAAGAAAGCGGCTCGCCAAGTCAAGACCAACGAAGACATCGCGCAAGTCGCGACCATCTCAGCCAAGGACAAGGCCATCGGAGCGATCATCGCTGAGGCGATGGAGAAGGTCGGCAAAGACGGCGTCATCACGGTCGAAGAGTCCAAGTCGACCAAGACCGAGCTCGAACTGAAGGAAGGCATGCAGTTCGATAAGGGTTACATCTCGCCGTACATGGTCACCGATCCGGAGCGCATGGAAGCGACGCTTTCCGACCCGTACATCCTGATCACGGAGCGCAAGGTTTCGGCCATCGCCGACATCCTGCCGCTGCTTGAGAAGGTCGTGCAAGTGCAAAAGCCGCTGCTCATCGTCGCCGAGGACGTCGAAGGTGAAGCGCTCGCGACGCTGGTCGTGAACAAGCTGCGCGGCACGTTCACATGCGTCGCGGTGAAGGCGCCGGGCTTCGGCGACCGCCGCAAGGAGATGCTCAAGGACGTCGCTACGCTTACCGGTGGCACCGTCATCTCTGAAGAGCTGGGCCTCAAGCTCGACAAGGTCACGATCAACGAGCTCGGCAAAGCGCGCACGGTCAAGGTCACGAAGGACGAGACGACCGTCATCGATGGCGCCGGCAAGACCGAAGACATCAAGGGGCGCATCGAGCAGATCAAGCGCCAGATCGACGAGACCGATTCGGACTTCGATCGCGAGAAGCTGCAAGAGCGGCTTGCGAAGCTGTCCGGCGGCGTCGCCGTGATCCAGGTCGGTGCAGCCACCGAGACCGAGCTTAAAGAGAAAAAGCACCGCATGGAAGACGCCGTTTCGACGGCGCGTGCGGCGGTCGAAGAGGGCATGCTCGCCGGCGGCGGCGCATCGCTCGTGCACGCGTTGAAGGCGCTCGAGACGCTCAAGGGCAGCAATGGACAGGCTAACGACGAGAACGTCGGCATCAACATCGTGCGCCGTGCGCTCGAGGATCCGCTGCGGCAGATCGCTGAGAACGCCGGTTACGAGGGCTCGGTCGTCGTCCAGAAGGTGAAGACCCTTAAAGAAGATGAGGGCTTTGACGCGATGACCGGCGAGTACGGCGACATGTTCAAGTACGGCATCGTCGATCCGCTCAAAGTCACGCGCTCCGCGCTTGAGAACGCCGCGTCGATCGGCGCGCTGCTTCTCACCACCGAGACGCTCATCTCCGAGAAGCCCGAGGAGAAGAAGAACGGTGCGATGCCGCCGGGCGGCGGCATGGGCGGCTACGACATGATGTAATCGCCTCGCGGCGATACATCGAGATCAACAGAACGCCTCGCGTGGGTCCGGGCCCTTGAGCCCGGACCTTTTCTTTTCATGAAACGAAACACGCAGCGCGTGTGGCCGGTAGATGACCATGTCACGGCTTGGAGGACGAATAATGCTTAACGCCAGTGCCCTCGCGCTGACGAGCGCTCTGGCGCTTGCGACGTGGTCGCAAAGCGTCAGTCAAAGTATCACATCGAGCTATCCGATCGCTGCCCAAGGCACCCTTACGGTGTCAACGCCGAACGGTGATATCCATGTCACCGCGTGGGATGGTCCAACGGTTGAAGTCGCCGCCGACAAGCGCGCCACCACAAAGGTCGAACTTGACAAGCTCAAGGTCGACGTCAACGTCGAGAACGGAAATGTCTATGTCAAGAGCGAGTTCCCGAGAACCTGCAGTGAATGCGAGCTGTCGTACGAAGTGCGAGCGCCGCGCGGCGTGCGCGTCAGCGCGCACACCGCAAACGGCGAGGTGAGAGTCAGCGAGATCGCGGGCAGTGTCGACGTCGCCACTTCGAATGGGAACATCCGCGTCACCAACAGCGGCGGTACGGTCGATACCGAGAGCGCGAGCGGCAGCATCCGCATCGAGAACGCGGGCGGCGCGGTACACAGCAAAACGTCGTCCGGGAACATCGAGATCAGCGGTGCGCGCGGCAACGTCGATGCGCACGCGGCCTCCGGCGATTTGAATGCCCAATTCAGCGATCTCGCATCGGTCGGCGCGATCGCGCTCGGCACTGCAAACGGCTCGGTGACGTTGGGGATTCCGCGCAATGCGGGCGCATCGATCGCGGCGTCGACGCTGTCGGGTGAGATCAGCGGTGATCTGAGCACATCCGCGCGTCAGGGTTTTGCCGGCGTCAAGCTCGAGCGGACGATCGGTGATGGGCGTGTGAAGATCAACGTGAGCACGCTCTCAGGCGACGTCGTGCTGCGCTCGCTCTAAGCCGTCGCCAACGGTCCGCGGCGGCCGAGCGGAAACGCCGCCTCGATCGCCGCGACGTCCTCGCGCGTCAGCTTCACATCGCCCGCCGCCGCATTTTCGCGCACGTGCTCGT
Organism: Vulcanimicrobiota bacterium; assembly: GCA_019235715.1. Lineage (GTDB taxonomy): Bacteria > Vulcanimicrobiota > Vulcanimicrobiia > Eremiobacterales > Eremiobacteraceae > JAFAHD01. The sequence goes on along the minus strand of JAFAKE010000048.1, from coordinate 16,010 downwards.
CGCCGGTCGCCTTGGGAATCGCAAACGACTGCTCGTGACGCGTGAGAAACGCGAGGGTGATCTGTCGTGGCGTCGCCTCATGCCGCGCGGCGATCTCTTCTAACACGCGCAACCCTCGAGAGCCGCGGCGCAGAAATTCGCCATGCCCGAAGGGGCTGTACGCGACGACTGCGACATCGTGCTGCAGGCAGAACGGCAACACCGCGTGCTCGATCGATCGCTCTTCCAAGTGGTAGAGCACTTGATTGCAGGCGATCGGATGGCGGCGCAGCGCTGCCAGCGACTCTTCCATATCTTCGACGTCGAAATTACTGACGCCAAGCGCGCGGATGAGGCCATCGTCGACCAGCTGCTCGAGGGCTCCCAGGGTGTCTGCCAGCGGATAGCGCCCGCGCCAGTGGATCAAGTACACGTCGAGATAGTCGGTGCCGATGCGCTGCAGTGAGCGTTTGCACGCTTTGATCGTGCCGTTATAGCTGGCATTCTGCGGCAGCACCTTGGAGACGATGAAGAGCGACTCGCGCGGCACACCTTTGATCGCTTCGCCCACGACCAGTTCCGCATCGCCGTACAACTCGGCGGTGTCGATGTGCGTCATCCCCAGGCTGATGCCCAAGCGCAGCGACTCCAGCGAGCGCTTTGCGCCCGCTCCGCGATCGGAGATCTGCCACGTGCCCTGGCCGATGACGGGCGCTTGGCGGGAGGTCGATCCAAAGAGATGAGTGCGCACGGCCCGGCGCGTTCTTCAAGAAGAAACCGGGGTCCCTGCGGAAGGCCCCGGTTCTTTGTGCTCACGGTGGCGACATCTAGCCCGGCAGAGCCGGGCGCTGTTCACTTAAATGTATATGTGAACGACTTATAATCGCCGGTGTCCACTTCGCGGAAGTTCTTGTACACAAACGGACACTTATTTTGCGCGTTGTAGAGGGTGAACGGATCGTCCGGGTTCACGCACATCTTGTAATCGCCGGCCCACTCCCACGACTGGCCGTCGTTCATCGCGTAGACATAGATATAGCGGTCTTTGAGATCGCCGCCGATGGCGGTCTTGCACTGACCGACATCGAGCCGCCACCAACCCTCGGAGATGAAATAATCATAATCTTTTGAGTAGTATGCCACCGCCGTACTGATAGTGTCTTTGTATTCGTTGCACACCTTAAAGCTCGCTTGCGCTTTTGCAGGCATCAGCGCCAGCGCCGCCGAGATGGCGATCGCGGCTCCGGCGACCAGCGCGAAATTCCTCATCGAGCAGCTCTCCTTTGCCCTTATTGCTTACTACGACCGGCGCGCGAACGCGCACGTTACAACGCACAAACGCACGTGGCTGCGTCCCTAGGGTTATCGGCATCTTTGCCGGGTTCTTGCACGCGGAACTGATTGGGCCTTCGGGACGAGCGGGCGCATGGCAGGATATGCGGGATGGCTCGGGCGAGGGTGCCGCGACGCACCGCTGTCTTTAGGAGACGCTATGCACGCGATCGTCGTCAAGAGCCACGGTGGCCCGGAATGCTTGGCGTTCGAAGATCTTCCGATTCCGTCGCTCGGCCCAAGCGGCCAGGCGCTCGTTCGACTCGCCGCCGTCGGCGTCAACTTCATCGATGTCTATCAGCGGATGGGCAAGTATCCTGGAACTCTTCCATTCGTCGCGGGCAGCGAGGGTGCGGGGACCGTCGAGGCCGTGAGCCCCGACGTGACCGGGCTACGGCCGGGCGATCGTGTCGCCTTTTGCGATGTGCGCGGCAGCTATGCGGCCTACGTCGTCGCGCCGGCGGAGCGCCTGGTGCCGGTGCCTGCCGACGTGGACGACCGCACGGCAGCCGCCTTGCTGCTGCAGGGCATGACCGCGCAGTATCTATCGAAGTCGACGTATCCCATCAGGCCAGGCGACGTCGTTTTAGTCCACGCAGCGGCGGGCGGCGTCGGATTACTCCTCACGCAGATGGCGCGGCGCGCGGGCGCCCGCGTCATCGGCACGGTCTCGACCGAGGAGAAGGCGGCGCTTGCTCGCGACGCCGGCGCAGAAGACATCATCCTTTATACATCACAGGATTTCGCTGCGGAGACGATGCGCCTTACGGGCGGCGCGGGCGTCAACGCGGTCTACGACTCGGTCGGCAAGACTACGTTCGAAAAAGGTCTCGACGTTCTGCGCAGGCGCGGCATCATGGTCAGCTTCGGCCAGTCCAGCGGCAACGCGCCGGCGATCGAGCCGCTGCGCTTGGTCAACCGTTCGCTCTATCTGACGCGTCCGAAGCTTTTGGATTACATCACCACCGCGGAAGAACTGCGCGAGCGCGCGGCAGACGTCTTTGGGATGGTCGAGCGCGGCGAGCTGCACGTGCGCATCGCGCACGTGTATCCCTTGCGCGATGCGGCGCAAGCCCAGCGCGATCTCGAAGGACGTAAGACGACCGGCAAGATCTTGCTGATCCCATGAGAGAGCGCGGCCCCACGAGGCCGGCGCTGCGATCCAGGAGCGCTGTGCGGGCGCTCTAGATGGCCCACTCCCAGGTGTTCCAGAACGGGGTCACGGCGTGGGCCGGCTTGTAGCCGGTGAAATCCGTGTTGATGACGTCGAGGCGGCGCAGATACCAGATGATGATGAACGGCAGGTTCTTCTGCATCTCTTCCTGGACGATCGCGTAATCGGCTTTGCGCTTGCCTTGGTCGTAGGTCTGCAGCGCGTCTGATTCGGCCGCATCGAGCCGCTGGTCGCAGAAATGGTAGATGTTCCAACCGTTGGGCGGCGCCATGTCGCACGCGACGAGGATCGATTCATCGGGGTCGATGCCATTCGCCCACTCCTCATATGCGACATCGAATTTGCCTGACTGCTCAACGCCGTTGTTGGCAAGGGTCGCATACAGCTCGTTTGAAGGCCAGTTCTTGATCTGCGTATCGATGCCGGCCGCACGCCACTGCTGCTGGATAACAGCTTGGGCGCCGCTCACCGTCGACGAGCCGGTAAATCCTGTCATCTGCAGCTGCAGCGGTTTGCCGTCTTTCATGCGCACGCCGTCGGGGCCCATACGCCAGCCGGCCGCGTCAAGCAGCTCGCCCGCACGCTTCGGATCGTAACGGTACTTGGGCGCATTGGGATCGTACGCCCAAAAAAAAGCAGGTTGATCCGTATCGCCGATCACGTTGATGCCGTGGCTGACCTTTGCGATGAGCTCCTGGCGGTCGATCGCATATGCGAGCGCTTGACGAACCCGCACATCGTCGAGCGGTGCGTGCGACGCGTTGATGCCGATGTCCGCGAATTGCGTGAATGGATACGTCACGATGCGCGTACCCTCAATGTTCTGGAGGCTCGGCGCGAGCGACTCAGTGGCGCGGTAATAGAAATCGATGCCATGCGACTGTAGCAGCGTGAGAATCGTGTTGTCGTTGCCCACGATCTCCCATTCGATGCGCTTGAGCTTGGGCGGCCCGCGCCAGTACAACGGATTCGCTTCGAGCACGATGCGCGAACCGTGTGCGAACTCCACGACCTTGAACGGCCCGGTGCCGACCGGTTTGAGGTTGAACGGCACGCGCGTGAGATCGCGATAGCCGGACAACAAGTGCTTGGGCAAGATCGTCACTGGGTTGTTGCTCATCGTGAAGAACATGTTCACGAATGGCGAGAAGCGGCGCTTGAGGTGGACCGCGATCGTGTGGTCGTCGAGCTTGTCGATGCGCGCGATGTCGTCAAACCCTAGGCGGCTGACGACCGGGTTGGCGGGGTTGAGCTGCTGCTGCCATGTGAAGATGACGTCGTCTGCGCCAAACGGCGCGCCGTCTTGCCACCGCACGTTCTTACGCAGGTGGTAGGTGACCGTGAGTCCGTCTTTTGAGATGCCGCCGTTGGCCGTTGTGGGGACGGCAGCCGCCATCTCTGGGACCAATTGGTTCTGATCGCTCCAATTGAACAGGTAGCCGCCCCAGAACATCGACACGTCTTTGTCTATGACTTCAGTGCCGAGCATCGGGTTGAGATTGTCGGGTTCTTGCCGGCTCGCGATGCGCAGCGTGCCTGGAATCGTCCATGCGTTGCGGCCGCCGGCGAGCGGCCCGGTCTGGGACTGGATCTTCGTGCATCCCGCCGCAGCGAACAGGATGATCAACGCGATGCATGACTGCGCACTCACGCGAACGAGCAGGTTGCGCTTCAATGGTGGTCCCTGCGCACGGCGTCGCGCCGCGCGCGCAACTCGTCGATCAACTCGACGATACCCGCGGCGGCAGCGGCGAGCAGGCGTTCGCCCTTTTCGGCACTGGCCTTGGTCGCATCACCCATGACGCCGGACTCGGAGAGCGCGCTCCAATGTTCCATCATCGCAAGCGGCCCGTCGCCGCCGACCAGATCGGTCCAATAATTCTTCGTCGGCTGGTGCGACAGCTCGCGCACGGCCTTGCTCATGTCGACGAGATCGGGGCGCAGCGCGAGGTAAATCGATGTCTCGAATTCACATGCGTGATTCATGCCGCCGATCTTGTCCGATTCGCGCAACGCTTCTGCCGCTTCGTGCACGCCGGGGGCATTCCAATAGTTGACGGCAGCGGCAAGCGCTTCTGTCTCGAGCACCGCAAGCCGGGCGATGATATCGACGAACGGCGTATTGCTGCCGTGGCCGTTGACGATGAGAATGCGGCGGAATCCGTGATGGGCGAGGCTGCGGCACACGTCGACCCCGTATGCGACGAACGTCTGCCAGCCGATCGTGATCGGCCCTGGAAAATCCATGTGATGGGGCGTGAAACCGTGGTTGATCGCCGGCACGAGAACGGCACGATCCTGCGCGCTTGCAACCGCACGCTCGCACACGGCGTTGCATAGCAGCAGGTCGGTGTCGATCGGCAGATGCCGGCCATGGTCCTCGAGAACGGCGACGGGCACCACCGCGACCTTGCGCGCCGCCGCTGCCTCTTTGATCTGGGGCCACGTCAAAGAGCCGTAATGGTATTCACTGGCCATGGCCCGCGGAATTCGGCCAAAAAGCGCAAGAATCCCTATGCGCGGGACAGAAACGTGCTTGACAACTTCGAGGAATTGTACTATATACATATTGTACTAGTTCACTAGTATAACAGTAAAAGATGAAAGGAAAGGCAACCATGCTTAGCACCCACACCCAGGCAAACGGCGCCCAGACGATCGACGACATCAAGAACCCGTTCGTGCGCCTTCCCCTCGCAAATCCCAGCACCGTGTTCCAAGGTTGGGGCCCGCGGATCTAACAGCGATGCCAGCAATCTTCACGGTCGACCCCCGCAGCGGAGTGCCGATCTACCTCCAGATCATGGAGCAGGTGAAGCGCTCCGTTGCGCTCGGTGTGCTCGCACCAGGCGAGCAGCTGCCGACCGTCAAGCAGCTCGCAGCCGATCTCATCGTCAATCCGAACACCGTCGCGCGCGCGTATCGCGAGCTTGAGCGCGACCAAGTCATCGAAACCATGGCCGGCCGGGGCTCATTTATCGCCGGCAGCGGCACCGTCGCCGGCGCCAAGCGCGCCGTCGCAGACGTCGCCGACCAAGCTATTGTGCAAGCCGTGCGCGAAGGCAAATCGATGGGCCTTGCGCGCGATGAGATGAAAGTTTTGTTCGAGCATGCGCTCGATCGTTGGTATCCCACCGATGCGTCAGAGGAGAACGCAGCATCATGACCACTGGAAAAACCTCGATGATCTCAGTTCAGGCGCTCTCGAAGCGCTACGGCCCGAACGTTGCGGTCGAGGACCTTTCGCTGTCCGTCGAGCGCGGTTCGATCTTCGGCCTGCTCGGCACCAACGGCGCCGGCAAGACGACGACGTTCAAGTGCGTGCTCGGGCTGGCGTTTCCGAATTCGGGCGAGGTGCGCTTCGACGGCGAGCCGCTGCGCCCCGAGTTGTTCGAGCGCATGGCGTACGTGCCCGAGACGAGTGCGCTCTACGGATGGATGACCGGCTACGATCACCTTGAGCTGACCAAGCGATCGTTTCGCCGGTACGACGCAGAGCGAGCGCGCAAGCTGGTCGAGCTGTTCGCCTTCGATCCCAAGAAGCGGGTGAAGCAGCTTTCTAAAGGCCAGCAAAGCGCGCTCGCGCTGACGATGGCGTTCGCGATGCGGCCCGACATCATGGTGCTGGACGAGCCATCCAGCGGTCTTGATCCCGTGCATCAACGCCACGTGCTCGATCTCATGATCGACGCAGCCGCCGGCGGCGCGGCGATCCTGTTCAGCTCGCATCAGATCGGACAAGTCGAGCGCGCCGCCGATCACGTCGCGATCATGCACAAGGGGCGCGTGCTGATCAGCGGCGACGTCGAGGAGCTGCGCGCCGGCGAGAAGGTCGTCGAAGCGACGTTCGACGGCGATGCGCCGCCGATCAGCGGTCTTGATACCGATCCGCACGTGCGCCGGGTTATGCGCCAGGGGCGTGTGCTGCGCGCGTACATCCGCGACGGCGGCAACGGCGTCGCCAATCTGATCGGACAGTCAAAGCCCGCCAGTTTGCGCGTCCTCAATCAGAACCTCGAAGACATCTTCCTCGCCGCGGTCGGCGACGATGCGCGCGATACGATGGCGACCTTGAATCAGGAAGGTGCGTGATGTACAAAGAGTTCCTGCGCGTACGTCACGCGTTGATGTGGTTCGCGATCACGATCGGCGTCACGGCTCTCGGCATCCTCATCATCAACACGGCGGCGCACTCGGGTCACGCCACGATCGTGCTGGACCACGGAACGACGAAGATCCACAAGACCGTTGCGATACCATGGGTGATCTGGTTCGCGGCTGCCGCGTGGGTGGCGGCGATCATGTCCACGATTCTTGGTTCAACGCTCTCTCAAGAGAACGACCATCTCGCCCTGGCGTGGACGAAGCCGCGCTCGCGGACCTCCTACGCGACGGCGCTGATGCTCATCGATGGCGCGGCGATCTTGATCACGCAGTTCGTCGCGTTCGCTGTTATCCTCGTGCTTTTCAAGGTGCTCAGTCCTTCGTCCGTGCCTCTTACGAGCGCTCCCGATGACGCTTTCAACGTCGTGCGCTTCGCGCTGTTCCCGCTTGCGTGGTATGCTGTCATCGTCGCGCTTTCGGCGAGCTTGCGCAACCGCGCAGGTATCGTGCAAGGTTTGATCTGGCCGGTTGCAATTGGACTGGGTAGTCTCATCGCCTTGCCTGCGCCCTGGCGCCAGATCTTCGGCGTCATCAATTTCGTGAACCCGATTCTGTATACGAGCTATCACGCGGGAAGCGTCGGCTCGGGCATGGTGATCGACACCGGAGGCACGGTGCTCGAGATCAGCGCTGGAGTCGGAGCGTTGGCCTTCGTGGCCTTCGTCGTACTGGGCTGGTTCGCCGCGACGTACCAGTGGCGCCGGCTGGAGGCATAACGCATATGTTCTTTGTCGAACTGCTTCGCATCCGTACCGGGCTGGCCTGGTCCCTTGTCGGTTGCGCGCTGGTGATCATCGGCACCGCAATCGCCGCCTTGGCGTGCAGGTGCACGAGCGTCGACACAAGCGACGCGCCGCTCGTACTCTCAGAGGTCGCGTGGGCCGCAGCGCTCGGCGGCGCGATCTTCGCATCAGTCTTCGGCGGCAGCCTCTCGTACGAGAACGACGACCATCTGCCGCTCACGTGGACCAAGCCGATCGGCCGCACCGCGCAAGCGCTGGGCATCATGGCGCTCGACGCGCTCGCGGTCGTCGTCGTGTTCGTACTTCTGTTCGCGGCCGGCTGGGTCGTCGCAAGCATTCTCGGCACCCATGCCATCCCGTGGACGTCAGATGGGCGATCGTGGCTCACGTACGTCCGCGCGCTCGCATTCCCGTTGGCATGGTTCGGGTTGACGCAGGCGCTGACCGCAGGGTATCAGGGCGGGAAGTGCGGCGTCATCATCGGCCCGATGTGGCCGGTGCTCGAGGGGCTCTTCGCGCTGACTCTGCTGCCTCTGAGCGCACCGTTACTGACGACGTTGAAAATCCTCAACCTCGCGAATCCCATCAACTACTTCCCGTTCTGGACAATGGACGAACGATTCAACGTTCGTTACGCGTTCGGATACGGCATCTCAATAGATATCATCGCGCTCGCGCTGATCGCGTTCGTCGGCATCGGTGTCGCCGCAGCGCGTTGGCGCCGCGTGGAGGCATGACGCCATGCAACTGGCCGGAACGAAATTCGAAATGAAGCTTGGGCCGCTCGTGCTGCGCGTCAACGTCGCGCTGGAGGACGCACCCGAGGACTAGCGCCGGGGTTTAGTTAACCTTAACCAACCCTTGGTAGTCTAGGACTTGATGAAGTACCTCAATCGGGACCTCTCCTGGCTTGATTTTGACGATCGCGTGCTGGCACTGGCTGAGAATGAGGCAGTGCCACTGCTTGAGCGCGTGCGCTTTCTCGCGATCTTCAGCCGCAATCTGGATGAGTTCTTCCAGGTGCGGATCGGCGGGCTGCAGGAGCAGCTGAGCGCCGGCGTCGGCGCCGTCAGCTCCGACGGTCTGACCATCATCGAGCAGCTCGACCTGGTCAAGCCGCGGGTCGACGAGCTCGTCGCGCGCAGCGCGCGCATCTTCACGCAGCAGCTCACGCCTGCGCTCGAAAAGGCGGGCATCCGCTTCACGAATTGGGATGCGCTCGGCGATGCCGATCGCGAGCATCTCGACAAGATGTTCTACGACCAGATCTTCCCGGTGCTCACGCCGCTGGCGGTCGATCCCGGCCATCCGTTCCCGTACATCTCGAACCTGTCGCTCAACCTCGCGGTCGTCGTCGCCGATCCCGCGCAAGCCGAACCCCGCATCGCGCGCCTGAAGGTCCCGCCGCTGCTGCCGCGCTTCGTGCGCATGCCCGACGGCGAGCGCTTCGTGCCGATCGAGCAGATCATCGCCGCGCACCTGTCGGCGCTGTTCCCCGGCATGGAAGTCGTCGAACGTTACGTCTTTCGCATCACGCGCAACGCGGACTTCGCGCTCAAAGAAGATGAGGCCGAAGACCTGCTCGAGGCGGTCGAATCCGTGCTGCGCATGCGCCGGCGCTCGCCAGACGCCGTGCGCTTGGAGATCGAGGGGGCGATGTCCGACAGCGTGCGCAACCTGTTGGCGCGCGAGCTCGAGCTTGACGACTCAGACATCTACGTCGTCAACGGTCCGCTGGACCTGGGCGGCTTGTGGGGAATCGCCGATCTTGAAAAGCCTGCGCTCAAGTACGAGCCGTGGCTGCCGCTCACTCCGCCGCAACTCGCGTCTAGTCCCGATCAAGCGACCCACTTGTTCCGCGTGCTGCGCCAAGGCGACATCCTGGTCCATCATCCGTACGATTCGTTTCTGACGTCGGTGGAAGCGTTCGTCGATCAAGCCGCGCGCGACCCGCGCGTCATGGCGATCAAGCAGACGCTGTACCGGACCGGCGTCGACAGCCCCATCATCAAATCGCTTATCCGCGCAGCCGAGGCCGGCAAACAAGTGGTGGCGTTGGTGGAAGTGACCGCGCGCTTCGATGAGGCGACGAACATCAATTTCGCGCGCGCGTTGGAAGAGGCAGGCGTGCACGTCGTGTACGGCATCGTCGGACTGAAGACGCACGCCAAGATCACGCTCGTCGTGCGCCAAGAGCGTTCGGGCATCAAGCGCTACTGCCACGTGGGCACGGGCAATTACAATCCGACGACGGCGCGCCTGTACGAAGACATCGGCATTCTGTCGGCCGATCCCGCACTCGGTTCGGATCTCACCGAGCTCTTCAATTATCTGACGGGTTACAGCAAGCAAAGCCGCTACACAAAGCTGCTCGTCGCGCCCGGAACGCTGCGCCCTGCCCTGCTCGAGCTCATCAAGCGCGAAACCGATGCACCGGATGGCAGAATCGTTCTCAAGGTGAACAACCTCGTCGATCCGACCATCATTCAAGCGCTGTACAACGCGTCGTCCGCCGGCACGCAGATCGACGCTGTCGTGCGCGGCATCTGCTGCCTGCAGCCTGGAGTACCGGGACTGTCGGAGAACATCCGCGTGCGCTCGATCGTCGGGCGCTACCTGGAACATTCGCGCATCATGCGCTTCGGGAGCGACGAACGCGGCGCGGATTACTTCATCGGCTCGGCCGACGTCATGCAGCGCAATCTCGACCGCCGCGTCGAAGCCGTGATCCCCGTGACGGATCCGCTGCTGCAATCGCGGCTGCAAGAGATTCTCGACGTGAACCTCGCCGACGATGCGCTCGCATGGACGTTAGACGCCGACGGCGTGTGGCATAAGGTACCTACCGTGCACAACATCAACACGCATCGCCGGCTGCAGGAACTCGCGCTCGCGCGCCTGCAAGCGCATACGCCAGTCGACGTCAGTGCTTGAGCGCGAGCTTAAACTAGAAGCCCCGCCAGGCTTTGTGCTCCCTGATCTGCGCCAGGTGACGGCGGACGTCGCTAGCGCCGATGAGAGCGTCGAAAAACTCAAGACGACGTATTTCGATACGCGCGATTTGCGCCTGACGCGTTGGGGCTGCAGCTTGCGCTATCGCATCGGGCAGGGTTGGACCGTCAAACTCCCGAGCGAGGAGAGCTCGAACGGCGATCTGCTCGTTCGCGGCGAGCACGAATTCAAAGGCTCGCCGAACACTCCGCCGCCCGAAGCGCTCGATCTGCTCACCGCCTACTTGCGGCGCAGCGCCGTGCACCCGGTCGCGCGCCTGCGCACCAAGCGGCAAATGGTGACGCTGAAGGGGAGCGACGGATCGCCCTTGGCCGAAACGGTGAAAGATGAAGTCGCCGTCGTCGAGGGGCGCAAGGTCGCCGGACGGTTCCGCGAGATCGAGGTCGAGCTCAAAGATGCCGCATCGGACTCGCTCTTGCCGGCGATCGTCGAGCGGCTGTCGGTCGCCGGCGCCGGCTCGCCCAATCCGACGCCGAAGGTCGTGCGTGCATTGGGAGCGCGCGCGCAACGCGCGCCGGAACTCGAATGTGAGGAATTGGCGCCCGAGGCGACCGCCGGCGCTGCACTGCGGCGCGCGCTCGTGCAGTCGGCGACGCGCCTGCTGCGTCACGACGCCGGCATCCGCTTGGCCAGCGACACGGAGGACGTGCACCAAGCCCGCGTCGCGGTCCGTCGGCTGCGCTCGCATCTGCGCACCTTCCTGCCGCTGATGGACATCGAGTGGGCCGTCTCGTTGCGGCAGGAGCTCGGCTGGCTCGGCGACGAGTTAGGCGGCGTGCGAGATGCCGACGTGCTTATGGAACGGCTGCGTCGATATGCGGACGGATTGCCGCCGCAGGACCGGAATGCCGGTGCAAAGATCCTCGCGCTGCTCGCCGCTCAGCGCGATGCTGCGATGAAACGCCTTAAAGAGACCATCCACGCCGCGCGCTATGTCGAGCTGCTCAAGCGGCTTGTCGATTCGGCCCGGACCCCACAGCTTGCGCCCATCGCTGCTGAGGCGGGCGCCCTGACCTTGCCTCCGCTGGTCGCAAGCCTGTGGCGCAACGTGAAATCGAAAGTCGACGACTTCGGCACTGATCCGGAGGATAAGCAGCTGCATAAGCTGCGCATCCGCACCAAACGCTGCCGTTATGCCGCCGAAGCGGTCTCGCCGATCATCGGCAAGGGCGCACGCAGCTTCGCCAAAGCGGCGGCCGATCTCCAAAGCGTGCTCGGCGAGCAGCATGACGCGGTTGTCGCGATGCAGTGGCTCCGCGATCATGCGTGCACGGGCAATCTGACGTTTGTCGCCGGCCACTTCAGCGCGCTCGCGCATACCGCCTCGACCAAGGCGCGCAACCAGTGGCAGCAATGCTGGCGCAAGTTTGACCGGAAGAAGATGCGCGCGTGGATGTGAACGGTGTCGTCCGCGCAGCCGGCGGCATCATCCTCCGTCAACAACCTGAAGGTCAAGTAGAACTCGTCGTCGTCCACCGTCCATCATATGATGACTGGACGTTCCCCAAAGGCAAGCTGCAGGTCGGCGAACGCGAGGAGCACACCGCGATCCGCGAGGTCGAAGAAGAGACCGGCTTGCGCTGCCGGCTCGAGCGCGCGCTCGGCAGCACGAAATACGACGACCATCGCGGGCGCCGCAAAGTCGTTCACTATTGGGTCATGCGCGCGCTCGAGGGGCATTTCCGTCCGAGCCGCGAGGTCGACGAGCTGCGCTGGGTGACGATAAAGCAAGCCTCGTCGCTGCTCAGCTACAACCACGATCGCGCGCTGCTGCGCGGTTTAGGCGAGATCGACGGCGCCTTGATCTCGGCGGGCGGCGAGCGCCGCGGCCGGGCGTCGCTGCGCAACCAGACGAGCTCGACGATCTATCTCGTGCGCCATGCCAAGGCGCTGGCGCGTGGCGAATGGCCAGAGCCCGATGAATTGCGGCCGCTGAACAAGGTGGGACGGCGGCAAGCCGAAGAGCTCGTCCAACGGTTGAGCGCATTTTCGTTTGCGCGCATCGTGTCGAGTCCGCACGTACGCTGCAAGGAGACGGTCGAGCCGCTGGCGCGCGAGCGCAAACTTTCTCTGGAAAGCGCCGAGCAGCTGGCCGAGAACACGGATGCGGACGACGTGCTTGCATTCATAAAGACGCTGGGCGCGCGACCCGCGGTGCTGTGCAGCCACGGCGACGTCATCGCCGATCTCATGACCAGTCTGGTCAACGACGGCTTGGCGACCGAGGGCGATCTGCGTTGGGAGAAGGGCTCGACGTGGGTGCTCGAGTCGGACGGCGATACGTTCCTGTACGGGCGTTACCTGCCCGCGCCATGATAGACCATCCAGCGCTCGATGCCTCGCTCACGATACGAGACGCGCGCGACGACGATGCGGCCGGGCTCATCGAGTTGATCGATGCGACATTCGCGGAGTATCCAGGCTGCGTGCTCGATGTCGACGGCGAGATGCCGCAGCTGCGCGCAATCGCATCCGCCTTCGCCGAGATGAATGGGCGCTTTTGGACCGCGCACCGCGATGGCGTGCTTGTCGGCTGCGGGGGTCTAGCGCCGGCGCATGAGGGCCCGGGAATCGAGCTCAAGCATCTCTACGTCGCCAAGAGCGCGCGCCGCATGGGATTGGGGACCGCGTTCGTGCGGTTGATCGAAGACGAGGCGAGGCGGCGCGAGGCGCGCTTCATCGAATTATGGAGCGACACGCGCTTTCTCGATGCGCACCGGCTCTACGAGCGGCTCGGTTACGCGCGTCTACCCGACACGCGAGAACTGCACGATCTCAGCAACAGCGTCGAATTCCACTTCAATAAGCTTTTGACGTAGATCGTTCGCGGGCGGTCATCCATAAACGCCTCCCGATCAGGATTAAGCAGACCACAAAGATCAGCGCCAAGATCGCGGCCAGGATCGGCGCGGCAAACGACAAGATCAATCCGCCGATCGCGATGACGTCTTCGATGATGCTCAGCGCAGGGTTCGCAATTCCGAGCGTCGTCGCGGACGAAGCCGCGCGTGCCGTCGCCGAGGACGTGTGCACCACGAGCGTGTTGAGCGCACCCGCGACCATCAGGCCGGCCAGCTCGCCTGGACTGCTCGTGTTGACGGTGCCGCCCACGAGAATCGCCGCCGCGACCGGCCGCGCCGCAAACGAGACCGCGTGCAGTGCGTGATCGAGCACCGGCAGTTTGTCGGCGGCGAGCTCGAGCAACGCGAAAACGCCCAAGACGATGACCGTGCCCGTATCGCCCAGCCACAAGAACGCAGGGCTCGGATGGATGACGTGATAGTGCGCCGCAACCGACGCGGCGAAAAGCGTGAGAAATCCGCGTAGACCGGCGGTCGTCGTCAACGCGTACGCGAGCGCGTATTGAGTCGCAGCATCCATCAGACTTCAAATACCTTGGACAGGCCTGCGCTGTTTCAGCGCCCGAAGGCGGGCAACGACATCGACTGTGTGACGCGCTCCCCTTGGGCTCCTATGGAAACGACTTGCACCACGACTGAACCGCGGTACGCGCGCGGGACGTAGAGCACGGCCGTTTGTCTCGTTCCAGGCACGTCTGTTTGGCTGAGCACCGAACCATGTTCGTCCGTGAGCTGCACCAGCGCTGATGCTTGACCGGCCGCGCCCCACAGCACGCGGACGACGTGGCCGCCCATTCCGTAGTGCGCGTCGATTCCTTGCATTGAGACGATAAGGTTTGGATTGGCCGGAATTGGACGGCGGGTCGGACGCGCTGCGGGCTTGTGCGCAGGTTTCGGCGCAAGCGCGACCTGTCTGGTCGGCGCGGGGCGCGGCGTCGGCGCCGTCGTCGACACCGCTTGTTGTGCGGCCTGTGCTGCAGCGTGCGCAGCGGCAGACGGCGCGACGCTCGGGACGACGCTAGGCGCGCGGGCGCTGGGCGCAGGGGACGTGTTCGCACGATGCACGATGCTCGGCGCCGGCCGCGGCGTTTCCAACACGACTGCCGGCGGCACGGTTGACGCCGCGGTCGCGGTCGCACTCACCTGCGCGGGCGGCGCCGCGACTGTCGAACGCAGATAGAAGAATACCATGAGCGCGATGGCGATGATCGCTGTGCCGCCGATGACGAGACTCGCGAGCTGTCCTTCGTGCGAACGCTGAGGCGGAGGTTCGGGCATATCGATGGTGCGGCGCGGACTCACTCGTTGCTGCTCTCGGCTCATCTCGGTCGCGCGCGCAAGCGATGGCGGCGGTCCGACGACTGACGACTCAAGCGGAGATTCGCCGAAGATCCCCTCTTCCTCGCCTGCAGGGGCTTCCGCGGGTTGCTCTTCAGCGACGGCGTTCGGCGGCGTGTACGTCCGGCGATATGGCTGCGGCGCAGCATCGCTTGATTGCGCGGCCGGTCGCGGCGGCGCCACCGGCGGCATCCACGGCGGCGGCACCGATCCCGCCGGCGGCGCATTCGCGGGCGGCGGCGGTTGCGGTCGAGGCGACGGCGGCGATGGCGGCGGCGTCGGCTGAGGAGGCATAGGTGCTGGCGGTGCAGGCGCCTGCGCTCCAGGTTGAGTCGGTCGCGCTACCGTTGGCGGCGTGCGCGCGAAAATCGATGGCTGTTGTGTCGGCGCATCCGGTGCGTCGCGCCCAGGTCCGCGCCAGCCCGGCGGCGGCGACACAGGTTTGCCGACAAGCAGTGACATCAGCGCATCGTCCGTCTCCGGCGGGCGCACATCAGGCGGGGCTGCCGGTGGCGGCGCCATCGGCGCAGGCGGCGTTGAGGCGTACTGTTGAGCGTCCGCGTATGATGGCGGAACTGCGGGCGCTGCGTCAGGAGGCAGGGAGTAGTACGGCGCCGGCGGCGGCGACGGATATTGAACCGGCGGCGGCTGTGCGGCGGGCGGTTGAACGTACGGCGCCTGTGCCGTTGGCTGTACGTATGGCGCGGGGGGCGGCGCAGGCACAGATGGTGCAGGCGGCGCTTGCGGGGTGGGCGGCGGTTGCGGGGTGGGCGGCGGTTGTGGTGCGGGGGGCGCCGCTGCGGGCGCAGATGTCTCAAAGAAAGGCAGCGCTTCCTGCGGATCGGGCTCATATGGTGCCGCTTCGTACAGCGCCTGCGCGGGCTGCGCGGCAGGTGCAAGCGGCGGCGGCGTAACCGGCGCGGCCTGTGCGGCCGGTGGCGGCGTGTACTGAGAAAGTTTGCTCTCTATCGTATCCCACGGCAATCGCCCGGACCGCTTACCTTGCGAAACGGCGACGCCGATCTCGACGACGAACGGATGATTGTTGCCGAGCGAGTCTTTGACCGCGCGGTTCCACAGGATGGGCACGGCGACGGTTTGCGTTTGTCCGGGTTCGAGTGCGACCGGTGCGACGTCGACGAACTCCAGCGACGGATGCGGGGTGGCTTGCAGGGCGAAATGGCCGGCCGTCGCGCTCAAGCTCTTGATGGTGCAGGCCACCAGGAAGCCGCGCACCGCGGCGCCGTCCATGATGGGCTCTTTGAAGCTGAGCTGGACCGTGCAGTCGATGCCGCCCGCGGAGATCAAACCGCGCTCGAGCGAGGCGATGACGTCTCCGGCGGCATCGCGCACGGAGATCGATGTGATCTGGTCGCGCGGTACTTGCGTGTCAGGGGCGAACGTCAA